>CAZAFU010000117.1:2745-8367 GCA_964484475.1 uncultured Caulobacterales bacterium
GCGCTCATGGCGGCCTCCTTGGTCTTGGTTACGCCCAAGATCGGCCCGCGAACCCGGGCGCTCAAGGCGCGAACGGCGCAAAACTGCTCGGTGCCCGGGGCAAAGCTTGCTATTCTCGATGGGGAACGAGCGGGGGAGGCTCATGAACTGGGAAGTCGTCACCGAACTGACGCCGCCCGTGATCCTGGTGCATTGGGTCACGGCGCTGGCCGCGTTTGCCCTCGGGATCGTCATCCTGATGAGGCGAAAGGGGACCGGCAGCCACATGGCGATCGGGCTTGCCTATGTCGTCCTGATGGTCGTGACGTCGGTGGCCGCGTTCTTCATCAGGAGCGGGGAGGTCTCGGGCCTCGAATACCTGTCATTCAAGGGCATGAGCTGGATCCACATCTTCGTCTTCACGACCCTGTTCGGGATCGTCTCGGGCCTTCTTGCGGCCCTGGTCTGGGGAAAGCCGAAAGCGCATCGCGGCGCGTTGCTCGCCACCTTCATCGGCGGGCTCGTCGTCGCGGGGACCTTCACCTTCGTGCCCGGCCGGCGGATGCACCTTCTCTTCTTCGGCGACGAGGCGCGGGTCGAGAGCATGGTGGAGCGCAGCGCGGACGCGAAGAGGGAAGGTGAAGTGAGGTAAAAGAAAAGCCGCGACGGAGAACCCGTGCGGCTTCGTCTTTCGCTTTTTCGAAGCGGAGGCGCTTAGAGAAGGCCTTCCCGCTGGAGCTTCTTGCGTTGCAGCTTGCGCGCACGGCGGACGGCCTCTGCCTTCTGGCGGGCACGTTTCTCCGACGGCTTCTCGTAGAACTTACGAGCTTTCATTTCGCGGAAGGTCCCTTCGCGCTGCATCTTCTTTTTGAGGGCGCGCAGGGCTTGCTCGACATTGTTGTCGCGCACGACGATATTAACGATGGGTCTCACTCCTTCGGAAGCTGGCTTCGGCGAAGTGCGGCACATAATAGCGAAAGCCCCGCTTGTCGAGCCGTAACGCGAAGGAATAAGCCGATGACCATGACGATTGCGACCGAAGGGCCACAGGCCAGCGACGACGCGCGCCGCCGCGACATTCTCGACATGCTGCTCGCAGAGGCGGCTTTCGACGGTTTTACGGGGCCTGTCCTGCGCAGGGCGGCGAAACAGGCAGGGATGACACCGGCCCAGATCGAGCGGGGCGAGCTGCGGCGCCTGTTCCTCAAGGGGATCGCCGACGTGCTCGCCTACTGGTCGGAGGAGGAAGACCGCGCCATGCGGGCGGCCTTCGAAGAACAGAACCCGCTCCCGCACGGGATCACCGCCAAGATCCGCTGGCTCGTCAAGCAGCGGATAGCCCAGCTCGACTGGAACCGGGAGGCGGCACGCCGCGCTGCCGCGACCCTGGCCCTGCCGACCTACGGGCGCTTGGGGGCGAAACTCGTCTGGAACACCGCCGACGCCATGTGGCGGGCGGTCGGCGACAGCTCCACGGACTTCAACTACTACTCGAAGCGCTCGACCCTCAGTGCGCTCTACGGGTCCGTGATCAGCCACTGGTTCTCGAATGCGGGCGATGCCGCCGCCGCCGAGCCCTATGAAGAGACCTGGGTCTTCCTGGACCGTCGGCTCGACAACCTCATGCAGTTCGAGAAAACCAAGGCCAGGGTGCAGAAGGCGTTGCCGGATCCGGGCGAACTCGTCAGTCTTCTGGGCAAGATCCGCTATTCTGATCCGATGAGGAGAGGTCGTTGAAGAAGTTTCTGCTGGCGCTTTGCGCGCTGTTCTGCGTCGTTCTGGTCGCTGGTTCCTTCTGGTATTTCCGTCCCGGCTCCGAGTTCTCGCCGCGCGAAGTGATGGCCATGTCCTCGCTCGAGGACCGGCGGGAGGTCTTCCGCACGATGGAGACGGTCTATCCCTCCTCGAGCATCGACGTCGAAGCGCCTGAGACGACCTTCGAACGCGCGCCGGTCGATATCGATCCCGTCTTCTCCTGGGAGGGCGAGGAGCGGTCGCTGGAGGATTACGCCGAGCGGCGGCGGGTCCAGGGTATCTACGTCCTGAAGAACGGCCAGGTGGTCATGGAGCGTTACTTCGGCGAGGCGAGCGCCGCGGACCGCTTCACCTCCTGGTCCGTCGCCAAGTCCGTGATCAGCACGCTCATCGGGATCGGCCTGATGGACGGGAAGATCGACAGTCTCGACGACAAGGCTTCGCAGTATGCCCCCGAATATGCGGGCACGGATTTCGGCGATACCTCGATCCGCCACCTCCTGATGATGGCGTCGGGGATCGGCTTCAACGAGAACTACGAGGAGCGCGGGTCGGATATCAGGCGGCTCTTCCTCAACACCTTCCTTCTCAACCGCGACGTGGACGAGACGGTGAAGAGCTATGAGCGCGCCCGACCGGCAGGGGAGGTCTTCGACTATATCTCGCCGAACACCCAGGTGCTCACGGCGGTGCTCAGGGGCGCTTACGGAATGCCCCTGATCGATCTCTTCGAGGAGAAGCTCGCCGAGCCCCTCGGCCTGTCGGGGGGAACGTGGCTGACCGACAGGCAGGGCGAGGGCGCGAAGGAGCTTGGCTATTGCTGCTTGCAGCTGACCCTCGAGGACTACGCCAAACTCGGCCAGCTCTACGTTCAGGACGGCAGGGTCGGGGACCGGCGCGTCCTGCCGGAAGGCTGGATGGATTTCGTGAGGACCCCGGCGCAACCGAGCCACGAGCCGAAAGAGGATGGCGGCTTTGGCTATGGCCATCATTTCTGGGTCATCGGCGGCGATGAAGGCGCCTTCGCGATGCAGGGCTACAACGGCCAGTACGTCCACATGGATCCCGAGGAGGGCGTCGTCATCGTCATGGCGTCCGCCGACCGCAACCCTGTTGTCGCGAGGCCCGAATTCCCGCAGCTCTTCCGCGCCATCAAGGACGAGCTCCTGCCGGTATCCGGTCAGTCTTCGAGCGACCTGAGATAGGCGATGAGATCGCGACGGTCGGCAGGATCGGCCATCCCGTCATAGGCCATCCGGTTGCCGGGAATGAAGGCCTGCGGCGACCGGATATAGGCGTCGAGGGACGTCTCGTCCCAGACGATGCCGGAGGCTTCCATCGCGCGGGAATATCTGAAGTCCGGATGCCGCGCCGCCTGCTCCCCCAAGACGGACCAGAGATTGGGTCCGACCCGGTGGCCGTCGGCGGGGCGGGCATCGTGGCACTGGGCGCACTGGCGAAAGAGGCGCCGGCCAAAGGCGGTATCGGCGGGGGCTTCGAGACGGTCGGCGCTCTTCGGCGCCTCGCGTTCGCCCGGTTCCTCCCGGCCCCCGCACGCCGCCAGCGCGAGGGCGAGACACAGAAGGCTTGTCAGCTGGCGGTTCATGCTCTTGATCTATTCCCGAATGATGCGAAGCAGCATGCTTAGCTGCGTCGAGGAGGCTTGAAGCCTTGGACCTGAAAGCCACCATCCGGGCCATCCCGGATCATCCGAAACCGGGCATTGTCTTCCGCGACCTGACGACCCTGATGGGGGACCCGAAGGCGTTCTCGGCCACCTGCCAAGCTTTGGCGGATGCTTTCAAGAGCCGCGGCGTCACGCATGTCGCCGGTATCGAGGCTCGGGGCTTCATCTTCGGCGCCAGCGTCGCCGACCGGCTCGGCGTGGCCTTCGTCCCGGTCCGCAAGCAGGGGAAACTTCCCGCGAGGACCATCACAAAGAGCTATGCGCTCGAATACGGCGAGGATACCCTCGAGGTCCATGCCGATGCGCTGCCCGGCGAAGCGAAAGTCCTCATCATCGACGACCTGCTCGCCACGGGTGGCACGGCCGCTGCAACCGTTGAGCTGGTCCGTGAGGCAGGAGGCGACGTCGTCGCGGCGGCGTTCGTCGTCGAGCTTCTCGGGCTGCCGGGTCGGAACAGATTGCAGGGTCTGGACGTCGAAGTCCTGACGCTGACCGCATTTCAGGAAGACTGAGAGAACATGGTCATCGACAATTTCACGCTCTGGCTGCGAAAGCCGGATGATGTTCCGGGTTCGGCCTCTGCCAAGCCTGCCTGCGGTGCGCGGACGGGAGCCGGCGCGCTTCTGGTGGGTGCGGCGCATCGCGGCGGGCACTATTCGTCGGTGGAGCAGGACCAGGTCGCCGCGGCGCTGATGAAGATCTTCATGCTGGGCAACCCTGACGCCCGCGCCCTCCGGCAGGAGGCGGAAAAAGCGATCGAGAAGGGGCTCGATTCGACCCAGGCCGCTGCTGCGGCGTCCGAACTCGATACGGAGACACGCGAGGCCGTGGTGCGCCACATGTGGGTTCTCGGCGGCAAGAACGCGAGCGACGTGGTCGCGGCTGTCTCCCCCGGTCTTGGCTTCACCGCGTCGCAGGCGGACGTCCTCAGGCCCTCGGAACGATAGCCGTGTCAGCGCAGACCAGCCAGAAGCGCGCGACGGCTGCAAGCCTTGCGGCACGCAAGGGCGGCGAGCCGATCGTTTGCCTGACCGCCTATGACGCGCCGACCGCCGCGCTCCTCGACGGGCATTGCGACCTTCTCCTCGTCGGGGACAGCCTCGGGATGGTTGTCCACGGCCTTCCCTCCACGGTCGGTGTGACCCTCGAGATGATGATTCTCCACGGTCAGGCGGTCATGCGCGGTGCGCAGAGGGCCTTGGTCGTGGTGGACCTGCCTTTCGGAAGCTACGAAGCCTCGCGTGAGCAGGCGTTCGAGAGCGCAAGGCGGGTGGTGTCGGAAACCGGTTGCGGGGCGGTGAAGATCGAAAGCGGGATCTACGCTGCCGATACGGTGCGGTTTCTTGTGGACCGGGGCATCCCGGTGATGGCCCATGTGGGCCTCCGGCCTCAGGCGGCTCTCGTGACCGGCGGCTTCAAGGCCAGGGGCCGCAGTGAAAAGGAGCGCGAGGCTGTCATCGCCGAGGCCCGGGCCGCGGCAGAGGCGGGCGCGTTCTCCATGGTCATCGAAGGCGTCGATGAGGGCCTGGCTCGCGAGATCACCGGGATCGTGTCCTGCCCCACCATCGGGATCGGAGCGTCCGCCGCCTGCGACGGGCAGATTCTCGTGACCCCCGACATGCTCGGCATGTTCGACTGGACCCCGAAATTCGTGCGCCGGTATGGTGACCTGCGCGGGGCTGTCGGCGAGGCCGCGGCCCGCTACGCCGAGGATGTCAGGGCCCGCGCGTTCCCGGGCGATGCGGAAACCTACCGGCTCAAGAAGTCATAAACCGAACCGGCACGCGACCTTTCCCCAACCGGCTTGCGACGATAGGTGGGGGCAGTCAGTTCAACCCGGCGTTAACCAGCGCCTTGTCACGTCGCGGAAGCCTGCCTACGTCGGCTAGCCGCACGTCCGTGCATTCAGAATTTTCCCGGAGCCTTTCGATGTCCGAACGCGATCCCTACGATCTCACCATGAACACGCTCATCCCGATGGTGATCGAGCAAACCAGCCGGGGCGAGCGCAGCTTCGACATCTATTCGCGTCTCCTGAAGGAACGCATCGTCTTCCTGTCCGGCCCGGTGCACGACCAGGTCTCCACGCTCCTGGTGGCGCAGCTTCTCTTCCTCGAGGCGGACAACCCGAAGAAGGACATCGCCTTCTACATCAACAGCCCCGGCGGCCAGGTCACCTCCGGCCTCGCGATCTACGACAC
>CAZAFU010000118.1:0-7953 GCA_964484475.1 uncultured Caulobacterales bacterium
CGGTCGGCGCTGTCGGCCCGGGTGAGCACATAAAGCGCGTAGGCCTCGCTCCGCTGCTTCAACCTTTCCTCCGTATCCGTTGTGAAAGCCGGCGGCGGCATGCGGCTGTCATAGCCATAGGCCCGGCCCGGCTCGCCCCGCGCCACGGGCTGGAGCGCCGCGAGGGCCCGCCGCAGGGAATCTTCGGGGACCGGCAGTCCCTCCGCTTCGGCGAGGAGAAGGAAGTCCGTCACGTAGGCGCCGAGCCAAGGCGATGCCTGCCGGTCGCCAACCCGCCAGAGGCCGAAGGCGCCGTCCCCGCTCTGGCGCTCGAGCAGCGTACTGATGGCCTCCCTCAGTTGCCGTTCCTCCCCGGTGGTCCTTCCGGTCATGGTGAGAAGCGGGATCGCGCTGCTGACGACCTGCTCGGTGCAGGCGTAGGGATAGGCGGTGAGTGAGCGTGACAGGGCGTCGGCATTGATGGGCGAGGCCGAAGCCGAGACGAAGAGTTCGCCCGAGCCCGGAAGGAACCCTGCGAACATGTCGTCGCCGGGGACGAAGCTCTCTCCCGGAGCCAGCATCCGCTCGGTGATGCGCCTGACGGGGAGAAAAGCGTCCCTGACTTCGAGGGGATAGCTGCGCCGATCGGAGTACCCTTCGGGACCACTGATCCGCAGACTGAATTCAGTCACGCCGGGCAGCAGGGCCGAGACCGGCAGGAGTGCCTCGTCCCGTTCGCCGGCTTCGAGCTCGATGCTGCCGTCGCCCGGTGCGACGACCTTGGGCCGGGGCGTGCCCGATGTCGCGCTGACGGTATAGGTGTAGCTCCCCGCCGATCCTTCGATATTGTCGAGGGTGAGGGTCGCCAGGGCCTCGTCCCCGGGCGCGAGGAAGCGGGGAAGGACCAGCTCCACCGGGACCGGTTCGCGAACCGTCATGGGCTCCGCCGCCGAGCCGACGGCGCTCTCCGACCAGACCACGGCCATCACCCGCAGCTCGCCATTGAACTGGGGAAGCTCGAAGCTGATCTCGGTGGAGCCGTCGGCCTCGAGGGGAACGGGCCCCTGGAAAAGGGCGACCGTCTTCGTCGGCACGACCGTCAGTCCGGCGCCGCCGATCTGGTCCCCGCCCGAGCGCAGCAAACCCGTCTCGCCCGTATTGGCGTCGAGAATGCGTCCGTAGTCGTCATGGATCTCCACGCCAAGCTCGGCCTTGCCGAACAGGGCGTCGGCCGGATCGGGGGTCTCGTACCCGGTGAGAAGGAGGATGCCTTCATCGACCGCCGCCACCGTGGCGTAGGCCCGCTCGGCCCCGGGCCCGCCCGCGTGATCGAGGGTGAGCGTCACCGTGCCGTCCGGTCTGGCAACCTCAGGCACATCGAGGTCCACCTCGTAGGTCCGACCTTCCGTGTCGAGGGGAAGGTAGGCGGCGCCGACCGCACGCCGCGGGACAGGGCGCAGGCCGGGTTGCCTGTCTGTATAAAGACTGACCAGGATATAGGCGCCCGCCCCCCAGGCCTCATCGGGCTCGAGGGTCAGCTCCGTACCTTCGGCCGGCACCTCGATATGCTCGAGACTGATGACGCGGCTCGTTGCAACGGCCACCTCGGCCCATCCCGCATAGGGTGGGTCTATGGCGATGGTAACGGGCTCACCGGTCCTTGCCGGGCCTTCGGGGAGGAGAACGCGCACGCTGTCCGGCGCAGGCGTGCCGTCAGCGGACCGTCCGCCATAGCCGATCCAGAAATTGCGGCTCGACACCTCCTCGCCGTCGAGGGATGCCGTCAGTGTGTACTCGCCCCAGTCGAGGGACGGGCCCGCGACACTGGCCGGTCCGTCAGCGGAGAGTCCGGTTTCCCCTTCGCCGACCAGGACCTTCCGTTCCGAGCGGCGCCAGCGCCAGCGGCCGTTCTCGTCCTCGTACCAGTCATAGTCATAGTCACGCCGGTCTATCCGCCAGGTCGCCGTACCATCGACTGGGGATCCGTCCCGGTCGAGTAGCAGGAGTTCGAAGCGGTAGGGCTCACCGCGGTTTGCCGGTTCGCCTGCCATCGTGCCTATGCCGAGATAGCGGTCCCGTGTCCGGTAGGGGATCCTGATATCGTCCTGCACGGCCCGCCCGCCGGGCTCCTCGACGCGCACCACCGCTCTGATGCGCAAGGGCGCGGTCTCGTTGCTGCCGCGCTGTCCGGGGGCGAGAGGGAGGCTCGCCGTGCCCTCGCCATCGGTCGTGACATCGGGCAGTTCGATCAGCTCGTCCCTATAGGGATCGTCTTCGAGGCCGAACACGAAATCCCTGAAATCCGGGAAGGGGCTCGGATCGGTCTCGATCCGCGCCGTTCCGTCCACGGTCAGCCCGGTGCCCGGGGCGCCGTAGAGAAACCGC
The DNA here is from genome assembly GCA_964484475.1 of uncultured Caulobacterales bacterium. Taxonomy (GTDB): domain Bacteria; phylum Pseudomonadota; class Alphaproteobacteria; order Caulobacterales; family Parvularculaceae; genus Parvularcula. The sequence goes on from CAZAFU010000118.1 coordinate 2,365, forward strand.
GCGCGGGCTTCGATCATCCGGGTCTCGCCGGTCGTGACCGGGGTCTCGTCGGCGGCCAGTTCGAGAGCCAGGCGCTGGGGAACGAAGTCCTCCACGTTGAAGCGGATGCTCCCCACCTCGCCGAGGCCGTCGAGTTCCACCACGAGGCGCCACATGCCTCGCATCGCGGCCTGCGGAATGGGCAGCGAGCGCTGTAGCGACCCCGCCTCTTCGAGGGCGGAGAACCGGAGGCGCGCCTGCTCGATCCCGTTGGGACGCACGAGGACGAGGGCGCCCGGGCGGCTTTCGGCGGCGAAGCCCTCGGCGTCTCTGAGCAGGCTCGTGGCGTGGACTGTCTCTCCGGGCCGGTAGATGCCGCGGTCGAGATAGATGAAGGCCTCGGTCCCCTCGCGCTCGGGCCGTCCGCTGACGGGCTGGCTTGAAAGGTCGAGGGGGGCGCGGTCGAGGTCCAGGATGGCAAAGCCCTTTCCCCGTCCGGCGGCGGTCAGGAGTTTGGGCCGGTCCGCGTCCGTGCCTTCGAGGAGCGGGGCATCGAAGTGGACGCGGCCATCCCTGCCGCTGCGTTCGGAGGCGAGAATCTCGTTGCCCCTGCTGACCAGACCGACCGATGCGCCCGAGACGGGGCGGGCCGTGGTGATGTCCCGCACCGTCACGTCGAGACCCGTGCTGCCGCGATAGGCGACGAGGGCCAGATCGGTGACCATGACCCACCGCGCGGCTCGGGCAGGGCGGTTGCGCCCCTGCTCGACGGCTTCGGCGTCCACGATTTCCACGTAATAAGCACCGGCCTCGAGGGTGCCGACGGCCTCCCTGATCGGCAGCAGCGTGGTCGTGACCGCGTTCGTCGGCCCTTCGGTTTCGAGGCTGCCTTCGAACACCGTGGCGCCGAGCTCTCCGGGTTGCTCGTCATAGGGTGCCCAGGCGTATTGCCCTTCCGATGAGCTCATGCCTTCGGTGATGTTGCGGAAAGCCAGGGCGCGGTCGTCGATCCGCGTGATCGTCACGTCGACCGCCGGAACGTTGACGGTGGTGATGCCCAGCCCGTCCGCCCCGTCCATGGGCAGGATCACGCCATTGCCCGCAAATCCCACGAAAGGCGGGCGGTCCTCGAAGGTGAGTTGCACGCTCTCGTCTTCGGGCAGGGTTTCCCCGTCCGCGCTCGGCAGTCCCGCCCTGAGGGTCAGGGAAGCCTCGTCGCCATACCCTAGGCCCGCCACGCACAGCCTCTGCCCCTCGGCAGTCACCGCGACCGAACGGTCGATGCCGATGAAGGGGGCGTAGTCGCGCCCCGCCTCTAGGGCTTCCGTGAAATGAAGGCACAGAAGGGGCGCATCGCCGCTGTCGTCCACGGCGAGCCGCTGGAAGGCGAAAGGCTCGTCCCGGCTCGTGCCTTTCGCCGGTGTCTCCACGCGGAGCGAGCCGTCCTGCGTCCTGGGCGCATCCTGCGTTTCGCCCGGAACGGTCTCATTGCCATCGGAGCAGGCGCAAACGGTGAGAAGGATGATCGCGAGGAAGCTTTGCAGCAAAAATTTCATGCCTGACCCGCCCATTTCGGTTCCCTTCCTCGTTGCCATGATGCCGCGATTGAGGGAAGCGAGCGCAGCCGTAGGGAAGGGTATGGAGCATGGATTTTCTGATCGCCTTGGGCATGCAGGCCTCGGTGGCCGCTACCGACTGGGAGGCCGAGGGCCGCGCCGCGCTGGAGGCCGCGAAGGAACGGCAGGCCATTGAGGGCAAGGCCAAGAACGTCATCATCTTCATCGCCGACGGGATGGACGTGACGACCTCGACGGCGGCCCGCATCCTGGATGGCCAGATGAAGGGCCAACCGGGCGAGGAGAACCTCCTCGCTTTCGAGGGCCTGCCCTTCACCGGCTTTGCCAAGACCTACAACACGAACCTCCAGGTTCCCGACAGCGCGGGGACCGCAACGGCCATTCTCTCCGGTCACAAGACCAGGGCCGGGGTCATCAATGTCGACCAGACGGTGGAGCGCGGCGACTGCGCCGCAGCCGAAGAGGGGCAGCTCTCGACGATCCTCGACCTTGCCGAGGCCACGGGCCGCGCGTCGGGCGTCATTTCCACCGCCCGCATCACCCACGCAACGCCAGCCTCGCTCTACGCCTCTTCGCCGGATCGGGACTTCGAGGCGGATGTCGACCTGCCCGCGGGCGGAGGCTGCACCGACATCGCCCAGCAACTCATCGACAGGGCGCGGGATACCGATCTCAAGCTCGCCCTCGGCGGCGGCCGCCGCAATTTCTATCCCGAGGCGATGGCCGATCCCGAATACCCGAACGCCAAGGGCCGCCGCCGGGACGGCAAGGACCTGACCGCTTCGTGGCGCTCGATAAGCAATCGTCACCGCACGGTCTACACCGCCGAGGAGTTCGCCGCGGTGGACGACGAGGACATCGTCCTCGGCCTCTTCGAGCCGAGCCACATGCAGTACGAGCACGATCGCGCCGAGGACAAGGCGGGAGAGCCCTCCATCGCCGAGATGACGGCCTTCGCCATCGAGCGCCTGGAGCAGGAGGATGATGGCTACTTCCTCCTCGTCGAGGGCGGCCGGGTGGACCACGCCCACCACGGCGGCAATGCCTATCGTGCACTGACGGACCTGATCGCGTTCGACGATGCCGTCGAAACCGCGCTCGACATGACGGATCCGGAAGAAACGCTGATCATCGTCACGGCCGACCATGGGCATACCATGGCCTTCCAGGGCTATCCCCAAAGGGGCAACCCGATCCTCGGGCTGGTGAAGACCGTGGACAGCAAAGGGATGCCGGAGGAGCGCCCGCTTCAGGCCGGGGACCAGAAGCCCTACACGACGCTGGCCTATGCGAACGGTCCCGGCGCGAAGACCGCACCGGCCATCGAAGGCGGAACGCCCGGTCGTCATTTCCTCGACGACGAGGATGCCGCCGATCCCGACCACAAGCAGCAGGCACTGATCCCGATGTTCTCCGAAACCCATGGCGGCCAGGACGTCGCGATCTACGCCCGGGGTCCGGGCGCGCACTACCTGTCCGGCGTGCAGGAGCAGAACGTCATCTACTACGTCATGGAAGATGTCCTGAAGCGCTAGCTTTCAGTCCGGAGGTCGGTTATACCCGGCCTTCCCGCGCGATTAGCTCAGTTGGTAGAGCGCCTCGTTTACACCGAGGATGTCGGCAGTTCGAGCCTGTCATCGCGCACCATTCCCGGATCATCCTCGACGAATGACCGAAACCTCCCCCGTGGGGTTTCGGAAGCGCATGACGCCGCCGCAGGGGTGGGACGAGGCCCCGTGGCGCCTTCATCCGCACAGCTACCAATCGTTTCTTCGTCTGCCCCCGGCGCCCTCGCCGAAGCGGGCCATCGCGGTCGCGCGTCCTGCGGCGCCAGCACAGGCGGGGACGAACCCCGTCCGCCCGGCAATAAAAAACCCGCGACCGTGAGGCCGCGGGTCCTGTCAGTCAGTGTACCGAACCTTTATTTGTTCAGGTTCTCTTCGACGAAATCCCAGTTCACGAGATTGTCGAGGAAGTGGTCGATGTAGCTCGGCCGGGCGTTCTGGTAGTCGAGGTAATAGGCATGTTCCCATACGTCCATGATCAGGAGCGGGTTCTCGCCATCAGCCGTCACCGGAAGTTCGGCATTCGGCGTTTTCTGGACTTCGAGCTTGCCGTTCTTCTCGACGAGCCATGCCCAGCCGGACCCGAACTGGGTTGCGCCGGCCTTTGCGAACTCTTCGCGGAACGCGGAATAGCTGCCGAAGTCCTCGTTGATCTTCGCGGCGATCTTCGAGCCTTCGGGGGGCTGGCCACCGCCACCGGGCTTCATGCACTTCCAGTAGAAGTTGTGGTTCCAGACCTGGGCGGCGTTGTTGAACAGTCCCTGGTTCTTGCCGTGCGCTGACTTGATGATCGTTTCCAGATCGGCATTTTCGAGATCGGTACCGGCGACCATCTCGTTGGTGGTGTCCACGTATTTCTTGTGGTGCTTGCCGTGGTGGAAGCTCAGCGTCTCTTCCGAGATATGCGGCGCAAGGGCATCGCTGGCGTAGGGGAGGTCGGGGAGGCTGACGGCCATGGTGGTACTCCTTCGGCTAAAGCTATCGGTGACGTAACGGCTTTCGCCCGAAGATCAACGCGGCGAAGCGGCTCTTGCGCCGCTGTTCACAGTGCTTTGCCACGATCACGGCCCCCGGGGTGGCGGGCTGGAGCTCCCCACCGGCCCTTTTTTCTTCCCCCAATGCCGAAGGCTGCCGCCATGGGCGCTTCGCGGGCAAGGCCGTCATGTCCGCCCGGGCCGGGGCCAACCCATTCACAACGGCGTGGGCAACCCTCCGGGGGTGATCGAACCTTCCGGAGCGCTTCGGCGTCGTGAAGGAAGGTTCCCGCTATCGGGTGACCGGGCGGGCGGCGCAGGCTAGGCTTTGCCCATGGGCAAACTCTTCCTCAGGCTGGGCCTCGCGCTCATCGCTTTCGTCATCGTCTGCGCAGTCGTTCTCGTCTTCGCGCTTCCTTCCATGTTCGATGCCCGGGTGAACCCGGTTGTCGCCCACGCGCCCTATGAGGCGTCCGAAGAGGCAAGCGCCCTTCATGCCGCGATACCCGTGGCCGACCTGCACGCCGATTCGCTCCTCTGGAACCGCGACCTCCTGAAAAGGACCGACCGTGGCCACGTCGACCTGCCCCGCCTGCGCGAGGGTGGTGTCTTCCTCCAGGTCTTCACCGTCGTGACCCAGACGCCGAGCGGGCAGAACTACGACGAGAACGACGGCTCCACCGACGATATCAGGAAGCTCGCGATCGCCTCGCGCTGGCCGCGGAGGACGTGGGACAGCCGGACGGAGCGGGCGGTCTACCAGGCGGAGAAGCTGCACCGCTTCGCAACGCGGGACGGGCAACTCGGGATCGTGCGGACAGGCCCCGAGCTCAGGGAGCTTCGATCCGCCGGTGACGCTTCGGCCATCGCGGCCATCCTCGGCACCGAAGGCTCCCACGCCCTCGACGGCGACCTCGACAACATCGACCGGCTTTTCGATGCTGGTTTCAGGGTGATGGGCCTGCACCATTTCTTCGACAACAAGCTCGGTGGTTCGTTGCACGGCACGAGCGGGGAGGGGCTTTCGACCTTTGGCCGGATGGCGGTGCAGCGGATGGAGGAGAAGTCGATTGTCATCGACGTGGCGCACTCCTCCGAACAGACCGTGCGCGACACCCTCGCCATCGCCAGCCGCCCGGTGATCGTCAGCCATACGGGCTTCGACGGGCACTGCCCGAGCCCCCGCAACCTTTCGGACGAGACGATGGCCATGATCGCCGATGCGGGCGGCCTGATCGGGGTCGGCTTCTGGGAGGACGTCACCTGTGATGCCAGCCCAAGGGGCATCGCCGACGCGATCATCTACGGCGTGAACCGGTTCGGCGTGGACCATATCGCCCTCGGGTCGGATTTCGACGGTACCGTGACCACGGAACTCGACGCCTCGGAACTTCCGGCCATAACCCAAGCCCTCATGGATGCGGGCATGGCCGAGGACGACATCCGCAAGGTGATGGGAGCCAACGCAGTGCGGTTCTTTGTTGATAACCTGCC
>CAZAFU010000119.1:0-7840 GCA_964484475.1 uncultured Caulobacterales bacterium
CTCGGGCCCGAGCTTCCTCTGCCGGGACTTCCCCACCCGGGCTGTCACGTGCAGCCCTGCCCGTTATCCCTCGCCTTCCCGCTTGACCGGCGCGGGCGACGCGTGAACCCTGCTTTCACTCCCCTCCGGTGAGGTTCGGGCATGGCTGAACAACGGTATTTCTTCTGCGGAATCGGTGGCAGCGGCATGTTGCCGCTTGCGATGTTCCTTCACGAAAGCGGCGAGGAGGTCGTGGGCTCCGACCGCGCGTTCGATCAGGGCAGGAACGGTTTCCTTGCAGAGAGGCTCACCGCGGCGGGAATTCCCCTGTTCCCTCAGGACGGGAGCGGACTGACCGCGAGCGAGCAGGTGCTCGTCACCTCTTCCGCGGTCGAGGCGACCATTCCCGATGTTGAGAAGGCGCATCGCCTCGGCTGCGACCACCGTCTTCGTGCGGATCTCCTCTCCTCGCTTCTGAACGGCAGGCAGGTCAGCTGCGGCGTTGCGGGGACCAGCGGCAAATCCACCACCACCGCCATGCTCGCCCATATCCTCAGCGAGGCGGGGCCGCCCCCTGCGGTCATCAACGGCGCACCGATGCTGAACGTGAGGGGCGGGGACGGGGCTGCCCGCGCATGGCAGTTCGATGCGAACGGCCCCTTTGTCTGCGAGGTGGACGAAAGCGACGGGACAATCGCGAAATACGATCCGTCCGTCGGGGTTGTCCTCAACATTTCGGAGGACCACAAATCCCTCGCCGAACTCGAGAGCCTCTTCCGCGGCTATCTGGAGCGCAGCGGGACATGCGTCATCGGGATCGACAGCCCGGTATCCCGCACCCTCGCAGGGGACGTTCCGGACGCAATCACCTTCAGCCTCGACGACCCCCAAGCCACCTATTTCGCCGAAGGTATCGAGCGTTCGGAGGAGGGCCTCACCGCCCGGGTGAAGGGGCCAGGGGGAGCGTCGGCGGATCTCGGGCTGCCGCTGATCGGCACGTTCAATATTGCCAATGCCCTTGGCGCTATCGCGGCCGCGGGTGTTCTCGGGGTGGCGATGCCCGAGGCCGTCTCAGCCCTCGGCGGTTTCGCAGGATCGGCGCGGCGTCTCGAGACCTTGGGCGTGACGGCTCTCGGCACGGTCATCGACGACTTCGCTCACAACCCCGACAAGATCGGGGCTTCATTGCGGGCGCTCCACCACCACTATCCGCGTGTAACCCTTCTCTACCAGCCTCATGGCTATGGTCCGCTGCGCATGTATACGGACCTTTACGAGAAGGCCTTTCGCGACCACCTTCGTCCCGATGACCGGTTCATCATCACCGAACCCGTCTATTTCGGAGGAACGGTCACAAGGTCCGACGATGCCGAGCGCATAGCGTCCGGCCTTTCCGAGGCGGGGCTCGATGCCCACTATGTCGGGAGCCGGGACGAGGCCGGCGACCTTCTTCGTGCCAGGCCCGGCGAGGCGGTGGTCGTCATGGGCGCGCGGGACGACGGCCTGACCCTGTTCGCCCGGGAACTCGTCAACCGTTTCGGACGGTTCGGCTCGTGAAGGTCAATATCTGTGCCCCCGCGCGAAGCCTGAGCCGGGACGCCGCGGACCGCCTGCTTGGGCTTGCCGCTGCGGAGTTCCCGAAGCTCGAACTCAACGTCCTGCCGCAGTGCTTTGAAGCCGACGGCCATTTCGCCGGGTCCGACGAGTCCCGTGCGGCGGGATTTCTCACCGCCGCCAACGACCCGGAGGCCGATGCCGTATGGTTCGCACGCGGCGGGTACGGATCATGCCGTCTTCTCTCGCGGGTCCTGCCCGAGCTTGGACAGGCGGCCCGCCGGAAGACCTATATCGGCTACAGCGATGCGGGATTCCTTCTAGCCGCGCTGGCGAAGGGGGGCTTTGGCCGCTCCGTCCACGGGCCGATGGTCACCGATATCCTCCGCGGGGGCGGGAGCGACGCTGCGCGGCGGGTGCTCCGCTTCCTTGCGGGCCGGCTTGATCCCGCTGATACCGAGGCGGAGGGCGCTTTCGCGTTCAATCTCACGGTCCTTGCCCACCTTTGCGCGACACCTCACCTTCCGGACCTTCAGGGAACGGATGTTCTGGTGGAGGACGTCGACGAGCATCTTTATGCCCTCGACCGTTCTTTCTTTTCGGTGATGGCGAGCGGCGTGCTGGACCGGACCCGGGGTCTCAGGCTCGGACGGGTCTCCCAGATCCCCGAAAACGATATCGGCTTCGGCGAAGACGCGGAGACCATGGCGAAGCGCTGGTGCGATGAATTCGGCGTCGCCTATCTTGGCCGGGCCGACATCGGGCATGATGCCGGGAACAAGCTCGTCACCTTCCCGGTCCGGTCCGCCGCCACGTGAAGCCCGAAACCGGCAGCACTGCCGCTTCAGTCCCGGCGATGACGTCTCCACCCGCATGAGCCGGCAAGCCAACCTCGCTCTCGCCGAGATTGTAGGCACAAAGAATGCGTTCGCTCCCATGTCGGCGTTCGAAAGCAAGGAGGCTGCCTTCTGAATGGGCACTGTCGAAGCTGCCCTGCCTGAGGGCGTCCGAACCTTTCCGGGCCCCGATCAGCCGACGGATTGCTGACCGGACCGAACCGCTGTCTTCTTTCTGACCCTTGGCTGCGAGCGATACGTGACGCGGATCGACGGGCATCCAGGGTTCACCGGTCGTGAAACCTGCGTGGGCATGGTCGCTGTCCCAGGGTATCGGCGTTCTTGCCCCGTCACGGCCGAGGGTTGCGGGATAGAACCTGATGGCCTCAGGGTCGCGGAGATCCTCGAAGGCAACATCTGCCTGCGGCAGCCCGAGTTCGTCGCCCTGATAGAGAAAGACGGTTCCTCGAAGCGAAAGGAGGAGGGCAATGATCTGAAGCGCACGGCCTTTGGGGTCCGGCCCTTCCCCCCACCTCGTCAGGGCACGGGGGACGTCGTGGTTAGAGATCGACCATGACGGCCAGGCGTTCCTGCCGGTCCAGGCGCCAACGGTATCGATGACCAGTCCGGGGGTCAGCTCGTTCGAGCGCAGGAGCTGGAAGTTATAGGCCGTATGAAGACGGGCCGGTCCATCGGTATACTCCACGGACCTCTCGAAGGGGTGGGAGCTGTCGATCTCGGCCACCGCCATGCGGGCTTCGTAGCGGTCGAGGAGGGCCCTGAAGCGCTCGATGAAATCGAGGTTCTCGGGCCGGGAGCGGTCGTAGAGATGGGTCTGGTACTGACCGGGCCGGGCGTGCCCGGTGGCGCCGGTCGGCGGATTGTCCCGCAGCTCCCGGTCATGGACGTAGTAGTTGGCAACGTCGAGCCTGAACCCGTCGACGCCGAGGTCGAGCCAGAATTTCGCGACATCGAGGATCGCCTCCTGCACCTTCTCGTTGTGAAAGTTGAGGTCGGGCTGGCTTTCGAGAAAATTGTGCAGGTAGTACTGCCGTCGCCGTGCATCCCACTCCCAGGCTGATCCTCCGAAAACGGAGAGCCAGTTGTTGGGCGGGGTCCCGTCGGGTTTCGGGTCGGCCCAGACATACCAGTCGGCTCGCGGATTGTCCCGGTCCCGGCGGCTCTCCGCGAACCACGCGTGCTGGTCGGAGGTGTGCGAGTAGACCTGGTCGATCAGGACCTTCAGGCCGTGCCGGTGGGCCTCTGCAAGAAGCGCTTCGAAGGTTTTGAGGTCGCCGAAACTGGGATCCACCTCGCAGTAATCCGCGACATCGTAGCCATAATCCTTCATTGGTGAACGGAAGAAGGGCGAAAGCCAGATACCCTCGACCCCGAGTTCTGCAAGAAGTGGCAGCTTTTCGATCACCCCGCCGAGGTCACCGATGCCGTCGCCGTTGCTGTCGGCAAAGCTGCGCGGCCAGATCTGGTAGAGAACCGCCCCTTTCCACCAATTGTCCATCAAGACCTCTCCCGTGTCCTGTCGGGGATGTGGGACGAAGATCGGCGCGGCCAAGCGCGTGGATCACTGAGGATGGATCACGCCTCGAATGGTGAAGCGGTAGGCCCAGGAGAGATGGTGCCGCATGCCGGACTCGAACCAGCGACCTCCTCATTACGAATGAGATGCTCTACCAACTGAGCTAATGCGGCCTGAGGGGACGCAGCTAGCGCAGAGGGGGCCGGGCTGCAAGCGCCTCAGCCCCTCAGGCTCGCGCCTTTCTTTTCCGCCGCAGCGACGACCTTGCCCGCGACGGCATCGATTTCCTCATCGGTCAGGGTCTTCTGCCTTGGCTGTAGCGTGACCTCGATGCCGAGTGAGCGCTGGTCCTCCGGCACCCCCTGGCCTTCGTAAACGTCGAACAGCCGGACGCCGGTGATCAGTGCCTTGTCCGCGCCGGCGATGGCCTTGAGGAGGGCGTCGGCCTCGTCGGCCTTCGGGTAGAGAAAGGCGAAGTCGCGTCGGACGGGCATCAACTCGGAAATGTCGAGCGGTGGCCTGGTGGCGCTTTTCGCCTTCGGCACCGGAATCGCGTCGAGTTCCACTTCGAAGACCGCGACGCGGCCCGGGAGGTCATAGCTCTTCGCGATCGCAGGATGCAGCTCGCCGAAGCGCGCCAGGACTTTCTTGGGCCCGAGGTTCAGGCTGCCGCTGCGTCCCGGATGGTAGCCCCTGACGGAACTGGCGAAGGGCATCAGCCGGTCGGCGGGGGCGCCGGCGGCTTCGAGCACCTGAAGGGCGAGGGCTTTGGCGAGATAGACCGAAGGCTCGCCCTCGCCGCCCCGCCAGTCGCGATCACCGAGGGACCAGGCGATGCCGGTGACCACCGTTCGCTGCCCGCCCGGGGCATCGTTCATGTAGGCGCCGCCGACCTCGAACAGCCTGACGCTCTCCGCGCCGCGGGCCGCGTTGCGTGAGGCCGCGAGAAGGAGGTTGGGCAGGGGCCCGGGCCGCATGACCGAAAGGTCGCTCGAGATCGGGTTGAGGAGCTTCAATGTCCCGGGCACGTCGGCGAAGGCCGCGGCGCAGGCCTCGTCGGTGAAGGCCCATGTCACCGCCTCGAGATAACCGGAGTGGGCAAGGGTCAGCTTGGCTGCGCGGACCCGTTCCGCGCTGACGGACATCTGGCGACGCGGCGCCGCGCTCAAGGGCGGCAGCGCCTCGGTCGGCAGGTGTTCGAGGCCGTGGATGCGCGCGACCTCCTCGACGAGATCGGCGCTTGCCTCGATGTCCGGGCGGAAGCTCGGCGGGGTGACAGTCCAGGTCCCGCCCCGGGCGACCTCGAAACCGAGGGCGCCGAGGATTTCTTCCTGGCGGCTTTCAGCGACGTCCATGCCGGTCAGGCGCCTGACCTGGCCGGGGACGTACTCGATCGTCCGTTCCGTCTGCGGAACACTGCCGGCGACCGTGATCTCGCTGGCCTCGCCGCCGGCATGCTCGAGGATCATCGCGGCCGCCCGTTCGAGGCTTTCGGTGATGCTATCGGGGTCGATGCCCCTTTCGAAGCGATAGCGGGCATCGGATGTGATCGAAAGCTTGCGCCCCGTCTTCGCGATGGTCAGCGGGTCGAAATAGGCGCTTTCGATCAACACCTCTGTCGTTTCCGCCGTGCACCCGGTGCTCTCACCGCCCATGATCCCGCCGAGTCCCAAGGGGCCGCTGTCGTCGGCGATCACGACCATGCTGGCGTCGGTCTCGTAGGTCTTGCCGTTGAGGGCCTCGAAGCTTTCTCCTTCGCGGCCCATCCGTGCCGTGACAGCGCCGTTCAGCTTCGCAACGTCGTAGACGTGGAGCGGACGCGCCATGTCGTAGGAGAAGAAGTTCGTGACATCGACGAGGAAATTGATCGGGCGAAGGCCGATCGCGCGCAGGCGCTCCTGGAGCCATTCGGGAGATGGGCCATTCTTCACCCCACGGATGACCCGGGCGCCGAAGGCCGGACAGGCCTCCGGCGCTTGAGTCGTCACGGTGACCGGCTGCTCGAAGCCACCCTCGACCGAAGGGACTTCGAGAGGCTTCAGTGTACCGAGGCCGGCCGCGGCGAGATCCCGTGCGATGGCCCGGACGCCGTTCGTATCGGGACGGTTCGGTGTCACTTCGAAATCGATCACCGGATCATTGAGGCCCAGGACGTCGGCCAGCGGCGTTCCGACTTCGGCATTTTCCGGCAGCTCCATGATCCCGTCATGGTCGTCGCCGAGTTCGAGCTCCCGGCTCGAACAGAGCATGCCGAAGCTCTCGACCCCGCGGATCTTCGCCTTTGAAAGGGTGATGTCGATACCGGGGATATAGGTTCCCACCGGGGCGAAGGCGACCTTGATGCCCTCACGCGCGTTCGGTGCGCCGCAGACGATCTGCTCCTCGCCGTCCTTCGTCGCCACCCGGCAGACCTGAAGCTTGTCCGCATCGGGATGACGCTCGGTGCCGATCACGTGTCCGACGGTGATCGCCGAAAGGGTCTCGGCGGGGTCGATGATCTCCTCGACCTCGAGGCCGACCTTCACCATCGTCTCGACGATCTCGTCGAGACCGGCATCCGTATCGAGATGGTCTTTCAGCCAGGATAGGGTGAACTTCATTCCGGCGTCTCCGGCGGCAGTGGGGTGGGGCGCCCGTTCTCGTCGAGCGCAACGAAGGTGAAATCGGCCTGGGTGACCTTTTCGAGGACAAACGTGCCCTTCCTCTCGACCCAGGCCTCGTTGCGGATCGTCATGGAGGTTCGTCCCTCGCGCACGATCCGGCAATAGCAGTTGAAGACATCGCCAACCTTGACCGGGCGGACGAAGTGCATGGAATTGACGGCCACGGTGGCGACCCGGCCTTTCGAACGCCTGACGGCGAGGACCGATGAGCCAAGGTCCATCTGGCTCATCACCCAGCCGCCAAAGACGTCACCGGCGGCGTTGAGATCGGCGGGCATGGGCTGTACCCGGACGGTCAGCTCGCCTTGCGGCTTTTCCTCTTCGGTCATTGTTCGGCGCTCGCGTACCGGGTCTGCCAGAGACGCTCGCTCGGATCCTCGCCCCCGGACTCGCAGGCGCGACGGGGCTCGGGGCGCGCACTTCCGAGCTGGCTCTGCATCCAGCAATCCCCGAATACCGAGCAGTAGCAGATCTCGAGCCGGACCTTTTCGGTCTTCGCGGCGATCTCCTCGTTCAGGAACTGGCTCAGTTTCTCGCGGTTCCGGGCATTGTCAGGCCAGCGCAGGCTGATCACCGGCTTGGTTTCACCGGGTTGCAAAAAGCCGTGCATCGACGCCCAGCTGAAATCGGCCTCCTCGCGAAGGTCGGGCCGCAGAACCGTCTCGAAGAACGCTTCATAGCTGGTGACCGGCTCCCCGTCATAGACGAGTTCGGCCGCTTCGACGTAGGCCACACCGTGGCCGGAATTGCGGATCGCGATGGCAACCAGGAGGTTGTCCGTCGACAGATTGAAGGTCGGCCGGGTCTCGACGATCGGCATGAAGCTCGCGGCCTGGCTCTTGCGAAGCAGCCGGCTCTCGTCCCAGGCAATGAAGACAGCGACAACGCTGGTGATCAGTGCAGCGATCGCCACCACCCTGTTGGTGTCGATCGTCTTCATCAGATCGCCTCGGGCGCGAAGCCGTAATGCTCGATCCAGCGGGTGTCCGCGGCGAAGAAGCTGCGCAGGTCCGGGATCCCGTATTTCAGCATGGCCAGGCGGTCGATGCCCATGCGAAGCCCTGATAGACGTCCGGGTCGAGGCCGCAGGCCTTGAGGACATTGGGATGCACCATGCCGCAGCCCAGGATCTCCATCCAGTCCGCGCCCTGGCCGATCCTGATGCCGCCATCGACACGCTCATAGCCGACATCCATCTCGGCAGATGGCTCCGTGAACGGAAAGAAGTGCGGGCGGAAGCGGGTCTTGAGTTCGGAAACCCCGAAGAACTC
>CAZAFU010000120.1:0-7782 GCA_964484475.1 uncultured Caulobacterales bacterium
GAGGATGCTTCCGAGAAGCTCGCTGTTCTTCATCGGCCGGCCGTCGACACCGTATGCGAAACATTTGCGGTTGGCATAGGCATCCGCAAGATCGTCATCGCTGTCCCAGCATCCCGCATCGATCAGGCGGTTGACATTCGCTCCGTAGGCGCCGTCGGCGTTGGAAAAGACTCTCAGGGCGGCGGTGGCGAGGTCGCAGCCGTGGGCTTTCTGGTAGGCGAGGCTGTGCTTGCGGATGAAATTGCGGTCCTCGGGCTCGTCCGCCTCGGCGGCAAGCAGAGCGGCTTCGGCGAGGAGACGGGTCTGGAGCGGAAGAAGATCACGGAAGATGCCCGAGAGGGTTGCCACCACGTCGATCCGCGGATGCTCCATCCCGTCCAGCGGCAGGAGGCTCGCGCCCGCAAGCCGGCCGTAGTGATCGAAGCGCGGCTCCGCTCCCATCAGGGCCAGTGCCTGAGCGAGCTGGCAGCCTTCGGTCTTGAGGTTGTCCGTACCCCAAAGGACCATGGCGACAGTTTCGGGAAGGGCGCCCTCGTCCCGGACGTGGCGTTCGAGAAGTCGCGCGGCCTGCGCCCTTCCGTCCCGCACCGCGTAGACGCTTGGCATGCGGAAGGGGTCGAAACCATGGATGTTGCGGCCGCTCGGGATGACCTCCGACTTGCAGACGAGGTCGCCGCCGGGAGTGGGGGGTATGAAGCGCCCGTCGAGAGCCTTCAGGAGTGCCGGGATCTCGCTGTCGCGGCCAAGACAGGCATTCACCCGGACCAGTTCCTCGAGCCGTACCTTCTTCGCACCGAGGCTGCGGTCCTTGAGAAGAGCGGGAAGGTCTGCGCCGGCTGCGATTCTTTGCAGGAGTTCCGCAGGCAGAGGATCAGGGCTGTCGGGTCCGGCCATGGCGAGCAGCGTGTCGAGGCGCTTGTCCTCGGGCAGCGGCTCCCCCGCCACGTGCAGGCCGTCCGGGATGAGCGCGTCCTCGAACTCGGCAAGCTGCGACTGGAGCGAGGCCATCTCCGCGTCGATATCGTCCCATTCGGGCTCGGCGGGGGACAGGTCGAGGCCCGAGGCCTGCGCCTGAGCCAGGAGGGCCAGGGAGCGTCGCTGGTGCTTTTCCGCCGGGGCGGTATGGCGCCAGCGATCGACGGTGGCCTTGAGGTCGGCCAGCGAGCGGTAGAGACCGGCCTTCGTGACCGAAGCCGTCAGGTAGCTGACGGTCACCGCGCCGCTGCGGCGCTTGGCGATGGCCGCTTCGGAAGGATTGTTGCCGGCGTAGAAATAGATGTTCGGCAGGTCGCCGATCAGGTAGCTGGGCCAGCAATCGGCCGAAAGCGAAGTCTGCTTGCCCGGCATGAATTCGAGAGCGCCGTGGGTGCCGAAATGGACCACCGCGTCGGCGCGGTACTCGTCCCGCAGGTAGCGGTAGAAGGCGGCGAAGGCGTGGCTGGGTGCGAAGTCGCCTTCGAACAGAAGCCGCATCGGGTCGCCTTCGTAGCCGAAAGCCGGCTGCACGCCGACGAAGACCTTGCCGAAGCTTTCTCCGAGGATGTGAATGGAGGCACCGTCGGTCTGGATCCTGCCCGGACCGGGGCCCCAGACCTTTTCAAGATCCTCGAGGCGTTTTTCGGAGCGGATGTGGTCGTCCGCCGGCATCCGGTGGTGGACATTCGCCTCGGCACCGTAGCGGGCGGCGTTCCCCTCGGTGATCGCGCGGCGAAGGGCCTCGACCGAAGGCGGAAGATCGACGTCGTAGCCTTCCTGCTTCATCGAGGAGAGAAGATTGAAGAGCGATCCGTAAACCGACAGGCCCGCGGCGGTCCCGGTCGCGCCGGCATTCGGCGGGAAGCCGAAAAGCACGACGGCGACTTTCTTCCTGGCCTTCTCGGTCCGTCTCAGGGCGATGAGCTTCTCGACCCGGGCGGCCAGGGTTTCCGCCCCCCCGGGGCAGGAGACCATCGCTCGCGCGCCGTCATGGCCCTCGAACGTGCAGTGACGCGTGCAGGCGGTGCAGGAACCGTCCGCTGCGGAGGCCCGGCCGCCGAAGAGGCTTGGCGCGATCGCTCCATCCAGCTCGGGCATCGCGATCATCATGGTCGCTTCGACCGGGGAGAGACCGCGGGTGCCTGCCGCCCATTCGCTCAGGGACTGGAACTCGAGCGCGTGGGCAGAGAGGTAGGGGATGTCGAGCCCAGAAAGCACGTCCGCCGCCGCTTCGCTGTCATTATAGGCCGGGCCGCCGATCAGGCTGAAGCCGGTGAGCGAGACCATCGCGTCGATCGCCGGCCGCCCGTCTTTGATGAAGAACCGCTCGATCGCCGGGCGGGCGTCGAGGCCGCTTGCGAAAGCAGGGATCACGTCGATGCCCTTTTCTTCCAGGGCGGCGATCACGCCGTCATAATGGGCCGTCTCACCGCCGAGCACATAGGAGCGCATGATCAGGAGGCCCACTCGCGGCGCGGTTCCCCGCGAGGGCAGGGCCGAGGTCTCCTCGGCGATCCGCGGGGTCATGCGGGGGTGGTAGAGACCGGTCTCGGGATAGACCACGGGATCCCCGACCGTCAGGACACCGCGGAGCATCGTCCTGGCTCCGTCGGCATAGCGGTCGACCAGCGCGGCGATCATGTTGCGGACATTCTCGTCGCTGCCGCCAAGCCAGTACTGCATGGTCAGGAAATAGGCCCTGAGGTCCTGCGCGGTGCCCGGAATGTATTTCAGTATCCGCGGAAGGCGGCGCAGCATTCTCGCTTCGCTCTCGCCACCGCCGCCACCGGGCTTCTTCTTGGGCTTGAGCTTCTTGAGGAGCGCCATCGGCCCGCTTTCGGGCTTGTCCATGCGCAGCTTGCCCATGCGGGTCAGCTTGACGACGTCCGGGGTCGCAAGGCAGCCGACGAAGGCATCGCAGTCTTGGGCCCTCTCCTGCAATGCAGGCAGGATCGGCAGCACCTGGTTCTCGAGGAACAGCATCCCCACCACGATGATATCGGCCCGGGCGATGTTGCGCAGGACCCGTTCGCGCTGGTCCCCTTCGTTCTCCCACTCCGACGCGGCGTGCAGGTCGACGGTCAGTCCGGGGACGGTCCGCC
Source organism: uncultured Caulobacterales bacterium (assembly GCA_964484475.1). Classification (GTDB taxonomy): domain Bacteria; phylum Pseudomonadota; class Alphaproteobacteria; order Caulobacterales; family Parvularculaceae; genus Parvularcula. The sequence goes on from CAZAFU010000120.1 coordinate 3,078, forward strand.
GCAGCCCCCGTTCGGCTAATGCCACGGCGCCCGCAAGGTGTGCGTCCATGGACAGGATGGCGACCCTGCACGAAGGGGTGAACGCGTTGTCGCGGGGTGTGCGGATCTCACCGTCCATAATGTGCCTTCGCCTCGTAGAGGGTATCCACGGTCACCTGGGGGAGGCTCTTGAGTGCGGCGTAGGCCTCGGTGTTGCGGCGCGCCTTGCCCCTGACGAAAAACGGGATCTTGCGAAGCTCCTTCTCCGCCTCGGGCTCCCAGACGAGAGGGCCCTGTTCGGGGGCGGGGCTCGGCGCCTGTTCGGGCGCGGCCTTGGGTTTGGCGTGACCCGAAAGGTGTGACGGGCCGGCCTCGTCGCTGAATTCGAAGTCCTCGCGGAACATCCCCAAGAGGTGCTCCTCGAGGCCCATGACGAGGGGATGGACCCAGGTGTCGAAGAGGACATTGGCCCCTTCGGGTCCGTATTGGGGGCTGTAGCGGGCCGGAAAGTCCTGCACGTGGACCGGTGCCGAGATCACGGCGCAGGGGATGCCCAGACGCTTGGCGATATGGCGTTCCATCTGTGTGCCGAGGACCAGCTCGGGCTGAAGCTCGGAGACGGCCTCCTCCACCGCGAGGTAGTCGTCGCTGATGAGGGGCTCGACACCGAGTTCGGCGGCCGTCTCGCGCACGGCCCGGGCGGCTTCGCGGTTGTAGCAGCCAAGGCCCACCACGGTGTAGCCGAGCTCCCTGGCGGCGACCTTCGCGGCGGCGGCCGTGCGGTAGCCTTCACCGAAGAGGAAGACCCGCTTGCCGGTGAGGTAGGTCGAATCGATCGAGCGGGACCACCAAGGCATGTTGGACGGCAAGGACGTGTCGTCTTCATCAAGGCCTGCGATCTGGCAGACCTCCCGGACGAAGGCACGCGTGCCTGTGATGCCGAGGGGGATGGTCTTCGTGAACGGCTGCCCGAAGCCGCGTTCGAGCCACCGGGCGGTGGTCTCGGCGACTTCCGGGTAAAGAACGACGTTGAAATCGGCCGCCGCGAGAGACCGGATGTCTTCGGTGCTGGCACCGAGGGGAGCCGCGACATTCACGTCGATCCCGAGATCCTCGAGGAGCGAGGCGATCTCCTTCACGTCGTCGCGGTGGCGGAACCCCAGAGCCGTGGCGCCGAGCAGGTTGCAGCTTGGCCGTCCGGTGGATGCGGAGAGCTTCTCGCGCTCTTCGGCGAGGTGCCTGACGATCTGGTAGAAGGTTTCCGACGCCCCCCAGTGCTCCTTGCGCTGATAGGCAGGCAGGTCGACGGGGATGGCCGGGATGGGAAGGTCGAGGGCCTTCGCAAGGCCTCCGGGGTTGTCCTGTAGGAGTTCGGCCGTGCAGGATTCACCCACGAGGAGCGCGCCGGGGCGGAAACGTTCATACGCCTCCCGTGCCGTGCGCTTGAAGATCTCGGCCGTATCGCTGCCGAGGTCGCGGGCTTCGAAGGTCGTGTAGGTGACTGGCGGGCGTTTGCTGCGCCGCTCGATCATAGTGAACAGAAGATCCGCATAGGTATCGCCCTGCGGTGCGTGCAGGACGTAATGCAGGTCCGTCATCGCGGTGGCGACGCGCATGGCGCCGACATGGGCAGGGCCTTCGTATGTCCAGACCGCGAGTTGCATCAGAAAGCGAGCCTCGTCTTGCGATCGAGGGGCCTGGCGAAGAGTTCGGCGAGATCACCCGCCTGCTCGTACCCCTGTATCGGTGTGAAGACGAGTTCGATCGACCACTTGGTGGTCAGGCCCTCGTCTTCGAGCGGGTTGGCGAGGCCGAGGCCGCAGACCGTGATGTCCGGGCGGGCCTCGCGGCAGCGGTCGAGCTGCCGGTCGACATCCTGTCCTTCGCTGAGGTCGCCGCCCTCGAGCATGCGGAGCTCCTGGTCGAGGATCTCGGCGTGGAGATAGGGGGTGCCGACCTCGAGGGCCTCCATGCCCACCTCCCGGGTGAGGAAACGGGCCAGCGGCACCTCGAGCTGGGAGTCCGGGAAGAAGAAGACGGACTTGCCGGCGAGTTCCTCCCGGTAGCGCTCGATGGCCTTGACGCCCCTCGCTCTTGGAAGCGCGGTGACCGCCTCGAAGGTCTCGCCCGACACCGAAAACGCGTCCGCGGCAGCCTTGAGCCAGCCCGTCGTCCCCTCGACGCCGAGGGGGAAGGGGGCGGAGATCCGCGTTGCGCCGGCCCGGTCGAGGGCGGCGGCGGTATCACGCAGGAAAGGCTGGGCGAGAAGGTAGCGGGTCCCCGGACCGACCGCCGGGAGCCCCGCCGCGTTGCGGGCCGGAAGGAAGCCGACATTGTCCATGCCCATGGCCGCGAAAAGACGCCTGAACTGGTCTTCCACGACATCCGCAAGGGCTCCGACCACCAGCAGCGACTCTTCGCTCCGCGGTGCGGGTGCCGCGTCCGCGACGAGCGCGGCAAGGCAGGCATCTTCCCCTTGGGTGAAGGTCGTCTCAATCCCGCTCCCCGAATAGCTCAGGACCCGGACATCGGGTCCGTGTTCACCGGAGAGCCGGGTGGCTGCCTTCGAAAGGTCGAGCTTGATGACTTCCGAGGGGCAGGAGCCCACAAGGAAGAGCAGCTTGATGTCGGGGCGACGGGCCAGCAGGCGGGAGACGGTCTTGTCGAGCTCGTCATTGGGGTCGGCGATGCCTGCAAGGTCCCGGTCTTCGAGGATCGCGGTGGCAAAGCGGGGCTCGGCGAAGATCATCACGCCGGCTGCGGACTGCATCAGGTGCGCGCAGGTTCTCGAGCCGACGATGAGGAAGAAGGCGTCCTGGATCTTGCGGTGAAGCCAGATGATGCCGGTCAGACCGCAGAAGACTTCCCTCTGTCCGCGCTCGCGGAGCACGGGACGGGGGCTTTCGGGCCTGGTTTCGAGGGGGGCGCAAGTGTCACTCATGAGGCCATCTCCGCCGAGGCGGGAGCCACGGTCCGTTTCGCGCGCAGCAGGGCGAAGACGAACTGCCCGGCGTTCAGAACATAACTAGCATAGGCAAGAAGAGCGGTGAGGATCAGCGCCTCGGGGCTCCAGCCCATCGCGAGCCCGGCCAGATAGGCCGTATGCAGCGCCAGCACGAGGATCGAGACCGCGTCCTCCCAGAAGAACGGCTCGGCGAAGAGGTATTGTCCGAAGACTTCCCTTTCCCAGATCGCGCCGGTGACCATGATGAGGTAGAGAACCATGGTCTTGGCGATAATGGAGGCCGTCGCGACGGCGTAGCCCTCGGACGTGCCGAGGTACCGCAGGACCAAGCCGAGGCTGACGAGGAAGACGATGAACTGAAGGGGCGCGAGGAACGCCTGGACCTTGGTCCAGACCGAGCGGTCGCGGATGCGCCTTTGTTCTTCGGTATACATCATCCAGTCGCCACCTCCCGAGGGGCGGGCCAGCGGGCGTCCGTGTTCGGCTCATGCCCTGGCTCTGACAGGAACGCTAATCCAGCCTCTCAGGAAGTGTCAAGTAAGGATGACGTCCAGCAAGATGGACTTGCAGCAGCCCATACCCCGATTTTATCGGCAAAATGTCCGCGCAACTGCACTTGTCGCTTGTCCATGTCCATTCAACATGCCAGCGTGGACGTCTCAGGGCATGACGCCGCCTCTTGTAGAGCACGTGCATGCCGGGCGCTGTTGAAGACAAGACCGCGCCAAGGGCGTAATTTTACTGCCTTCCGTTAACGGGGATGCAGTCATGGCGCTGCGCCGTGGGCCGACAGGGTCCCTGCCGCGCCGGGAAGGATCGGGGTGGCTGCTTTGCAGCCACTCTTCGCGACGCTGCCTATCCAGAGGACGCGCCGCAACGCCATCGGCGGAGGTGTCCGGGTCGTCTGTCAATTCCGATGGACACAAGACACGCCCGCCCCAGAACGCCGGCATTCAAGACCGGCGAGCCCGGGAGGGTTCATGAACGACCATCTGGAAGAGTTTCTGGGACAGGGACGGCCCGGCAATCCCGGCACCGGCTTGAAACAGCGGGCCCCGGGGCACCGAGGGCATGGGCGACACGCTCCTGAACTCGAGGATGCCGTCGCCAGCGAGATCATCGCGCGACTGTTCCTGGTCCACAAGGTCCCGGCGGATGCGGAAGAACCGGTTTTCGGATCATTCCTAGGCGATCCCTTCGTCCCTCCCCTCAACAACATCGAGCGGAACCGATTCCTGTGTCTTGTCCTCAAGGGCGACATCGAGTGTTCCCACATGCTGCTGGACGAGCTTCTGGCGCGCGGCCTTTCGAACCGGCAGCTCCTTTGTGACCTCCTGAGCGGTACCGCCGAAGAGCTAGGGGAACTCTGGGAAGAGGACCGGGCGGATTTCGCCGAGGTCACCATGGGGCTCTGCCACCTGCACAGGGTCCTGAGGGAACGCGGGTGGTCGGACGATTCGAGCACGGAAACACAGGCGCCCGGCCCGTCGATGCTGATGACGACCTTCGGGGGCGAGCAGCACATCTTCGGTGCGATGATCGCCGCCGAACTCTTTGCCAAGGCCGGCTGGAACGTGACCACCATGGTCGGCGCGCCCCATGACGAGGTCCGCCGGCATCTTGCGGACAACGCGATCGACGTTCTCGGAATCTCCGCCACGCACCTCCATGACGAGGAGAATGCGAGATCGGAAATAGCGGCCTTTCGTGCCGCCTCGCGGAACCCTTCGCTGAAAGTCATTGTCGGTGGACAGGCCTTCT
>CAZAFU010000121.1:0-7759 GCA_964484475.1 uncultured Caulobacterales bacterium
GCGTTGATACCGAAGCGGTAGTAACGGCCGATGTTGTCGTAAACAACGTCCGTACCGGTCGCGATCATGGGCGCGGTCGGCAGGTTGTCGAACACGTTGTTAACGTTGAACCGGAGCGACAGGTTGTCGGTCAGGTCATAGGTCAGCGCCGTGTTGACGAGCCACTCGCCATCGACACCCAGCTCGGCCTGACGGTCATCGGTCCAGTCGTTGCTGAACACGGCTTCACCGATGTAGCGGGCCTGAACGAGGGCGCTCAGGGCATCGCGGGTGTAGCGGACATTGTACTGCGCCTGGAATTCGGCGTTGCCGACTTCTCCGACGTCATCGTTTGTCGTGCCGAGCAAGGTCTCGTCGTCGGTGATCGGGAAGTACAGGTTCGCGTTGAGCGCGAGCTGGCCCGGATTGCTGCCGAGGAAGTCGCCCATATAGGTGAAGTCCGCGAGGTCGTAATCATAGGTGACGTTGACGGTCACCGCTTCGAACTCACGAAGACCGGCGTTCACGAAGCCCGACTGGAACGCGTCGGTGGCCGGAAGCTGGCCGTCCGGACCACGGACGAACGAGTTGCAGAAGTCGTTCGGGAAGTCCTGAGCATCGTAGCACGAACGCATCAGCTGCGTCAGGGTGAACCGCTCGATCGCGTCTTCGATCTCGATGTTCACATAGTCCGCCGCGATCGAGAGGTTCGGGATGAACCGGGGCTCGAGCACGACACCGTAGGTGTAGCTTTCCGCAATCTCGTTCGCGAGGTTGATGTTGCCACCGGTCACGCCCTGGACCGAGGCGTTGCGAACCCGCGAGACGAAGGTGTCAGGATCGAGACCCGCAGCGATGCAGTTCGCGCGGCGGGTTGCCGGATCCGGACCCTGGTCGACCTGGGTGAGATCACAGGGATCGGCCGCGAATGTACCGGTCTCGGAGAGCGGCAGGAACAGCTCGGTAAGGGCCGGGGCACGGAACGACTGCGTGAAGTTGCCCCGCAGGATGACGTCCGGCACCGGAGAGATCCGGGCGCCGTAGGAGAACGCGCGGCCGATACCGGCGAGCGAGTTGTCCACGTAGCGGTAGGCGCCCTCGATCTCGGCGAAGCGCAGGAACGGGATGTTCATGTCCGGGCTCACGACCGGGACCAGAAGCTCGCCATAGACCTCGTCGGTCGCGTAGTTGCCGCCGGAGTCGCTCGCGGCTCCACCACGGCCGTATCCGTTCTGCACGAAACCGTCGACCTGGAAGCTGGCACCCTCTTCGCGATGCTCGAAACCTGCGGAGAACGAGACGTCGCCCCCCGGCAGTTCGAAAAGATCACCAGTCACATAGGCAGAGATGATTTGCTGGCGGATTTCCGAAACCGATGTGGCATCGCCGGAGATGTATTCGATCGCCTCCTGGCTCGGCTGGCCTTCACCGAAAAGGTTCAGCGGCACGCATTCATCGAACACGTTGTCCGGGATGTTCGCGCCAAAACGGCCCGCCGGATCCTCCGGACGGGAATCGGGGTCGACGGCGACCCGGCACTGGATCGAGCCGTCATCGGCACGAACGGCGTCGAGCGCGTAGAAGAAGCGGTCATTGGCGAGACCGGTCGAACGGGATTGGATGTTCGATTTACCTTCCGCGTAGGACGCTTCCCAGCTCCATTGACGGCCCATGACGTCCAGATCGCCGCGGAAACCGCCGACGAACCGCCACACGTTCGATTCGTTGCTGATCGACTGTTGGCCGAGGTCCACCGAACCGCGCTGCAGATAGAAAAGATCGTCCGAAGCATCGTCATCATCGGTGGGGTCAGCATCGATACCGAGCGCGACGAGCTGATCGATAGCCGACTGCGTGAGGAACGGATTGGTCAGATCGAAGGCCAGCGGCCGAGCCTCATCCCCGAAGAAGCCCGACTGGTATGCCGGCTGGTTGATGATCTCCGTCGCACTGTTGTTTGCGAACAAAAACTCCGTGAACGCTTCGATATGATCATTGATCTCGTAGCGGGTGTTCGCGGTCGCGATCTGACGCTCGTACGGCGTGAAGAGGTTGGTGACGTCGGGGAGGAACAGGCCTTCGCCACCGACCGACCACAGGCTGTTTCCGGTACGCTGACCGATATCGAAGGTGCCGAGCGAGCCGTCAGGTTGGAATGCAAAGTATTGCGGATTGTCCGGGTCGCCGCTCCAGTTGCCGAAGCCGCGGGTACCGATGTTCGGCGCCAGGTCGAAGCCCGGCGTGACCACGCCCCCGCGCGAGATGATGTTCGCATGGGCGTTGGGGATCAGGGCAAGGCTGAACTGACAGTCGGCGGCCGTGAAGGCGCCGGAGAGCGGATTACCATTGTCGTCGCAGAGCGGCTCGCGGTACTGCCAGCCTACATTGAGGTGGTCCCGCTCGTTCTCAACCAGGCCTTCACGGTCGTTGTAGGTGTAGGAGACGGTGATGTTGCCGCGGCCATCATCGAAGTTACCGCCCATCAGCAGGGTATGGAAGTTCTCTACGAGATCGTCGCGGTCGGAGATACCGTAGGAGCCCGAATACTCGATGCCTTCGAAGTCGTCGCGCAGGATGACGTTCACCGTACCGGCGATGGCATCCGAGCCGTAAACGGGTGCACCACCGACAGCAATCGTCTCGACACGCTCGATAAGGCCCGACGGAATGACGTTGAGGTCGACCTGCAGACCCGAGGCGACGGGGTTGAGGCCGCTCAGGGTCGGTGAGTTCGAGGACACGAAGCGCCGACCGTTGACGACGACCAGGGTCCGCTGCGAGCCGAGGCCGAAGAAGTTGACGAAGTTCTGGCCGACGTTGACGCTGCCTTCCTGGTTGCCCTGGGCCGAAGCGCCCGGGATACCGAAGGCCGGCAGTTCGTTCAGCGCTTCGGCAGCGTTGGTGTACTGACGCTCTTGCAGGAAGTCGCCATCGAGCACGGTCGCCGGAACGAGCGTGTCGAAGCCGGCGCGCTCGATCCGCGAGCCGGTGACGACGATGGTGTCTTCGTCATCGGCCGGGCTGACATCCTGTGCCGTTGCGGTACCCATGGCGACAGCGAGTACCGACGCCGTCTGCAGCAGCCTCACCGACCGCCCCCTGAAAGCAGGCTTGAAATCTCTCATCTTGTTCGAAAATCCCATTCGCTTTGGACGTAAGCGGCGCCCGGCGCGCTGCGCCGATGCTCATTGGCCCTCTGCCAACCCGCCCGTCGGAAAGCAGGACACGGGGCCGGCGGCTGCCCTCAACACGGGGAAGATAACTCTCAAGCTGTGTTACTCAAACGTCACAGTTTGGATGTATTCGCGTAATATTCTACGTCTTTTAGGCATGGAAAAGATACCTCGATACTACAGGTATCGCGGGCCATCATTTTTCTTGCACTACCCGCGTTCTGGTGCGAGCGTGACTGCCGACCAGTCTCTATTGGCATCGGACTGGTCGGCAGAGTTGGCATCGGCCTACAGCGAAAGAGGTAGAACTGTTGACCTGCCTTTGAGACACCGCTCGCCGGGATCCCCTCAAGGCAACCAGCATCTTTTTGCTATTTTCGGCACAAGGGCACGATGTACGCAGCAGGAATGAACAATCGAACGGCGAGCCAGAAAGCCGTGGAACGGGCGCTCCGCCGCGACGTGCCCCTGGTGCGTGGCTGGCTCGTGCGGAAGTTCGGCGACCCTGAGCTGGCCGAGGACCTTGTCCAGGAGGCGAGCCTCAGGGTCTGGCAATATGCGGAGACGGTCGATGTACTCAATGTCAGGGCACTGCTCTTCCGGACCTCCGCCAATCTCGCGGCGAACGAGTTCCGCTCCCGTCGACGCCAGCGGGAAGCCGGGGTCTTGAGCGGCGTTGACGAAGCGAGCCTTTCGAGCATCGCCTCGGACACTCCGTCGGCGGACCAGGTTCTGAGCGCACGGCAGGAAGCGGACCAGTCGCTCCGGGCCATCCAGCAATTGCCGGGGCCCCAAAGGCGGGCGTTCGTCATGAGCCGTTTTGAAAACCGGAATTATCGCGAGATTGCAGAAACGCTCGGTGTCTCCGTCAGCACCGTCGAGAAGTCCATCATGAAGGCGCTCGAAACCCTCAGGCAGTCCATACCGCGCGAAAGGCTGCAACGCCCTGCCGCAAAAATCGACAGGAGGCGTTCGTCATGACCCTCCGTCCATCCGAGAGAACGGTTCGCGAAGCGGAAAGCTTCGTCGCAAGGAAGATGGCAGGCCCCTTCACCCGCGAGGACGAAGCCGCGCTCGAAGCCTGGCTCGAAAACCCCCTCCACCTCGAAGCCTTCGAGGAGGTGAGACGCGCCGCTGCCCTCACCGACGGGTTCGAGGAAGAGCTTCTGGCGGAGAACTTCGAGGCCGAACTCTACGAGGAGGCCGCGCGTGTGGACACTGAGCGTTCCCGGCTCTTCACGCGCAGGAGCGCGGGGTTCGGCGCGGCTGCCGCAGGCATTGCCGCCATGCTTGCCGTGTTCGTGCCCACCGCGCCGGCAACGCTCTCCTATGCCACCCAGGCCGGCGAAACGAGGACGGTCGGTCTCGCTGACGGCAGCGCGATGACGCTCGGCACACAGTCGGAAGTCGAAGTGGCCTTAGGCCACGGTCGCCGCCGCGTCGACCTGATCGGCGGCGAAGCCTTTTTCGACGTCGAGAAAGACGTCGATCGTCCCTTCATCGTGGCGACCGACCACGGAGAGATCACCGTTACGGGAACGAGTTTCAACGTGAAACTGCGGCCCGGTTCGGCGGCGCTCTCCGTCGTCAGCGGCGCCGTCGAGGCCACGCACCAGAACGGGGATGCCGAGATCCTCCTCGCGGGCGAAGGCATCACCTTCACCCAGGAGAACGGGCTGACGGAAAAGTACCCGTTCGATGCCTCCATGGAACTCGCCTGGCGGGCCGGACGCGCCCGTTTCGAGGACACCCCCCTCGCGGAGGTCGTCTGGGAAGTGAACCGCTACCGCAAGACGCCTATCGTCCTTGCCGACGAGGTCGATCCCGGAGCGACGGTCACCGGTGAGTTCACGGAGCTCACGGGTGAAACCGCGCCCCGGGCCCTTGCAGCCGCTCTCGGCCTGCAGCTCGTGCGCAGGGAAGCCGCCTTCGAACTCAGGCCGGCAGAAGAAAACGGGAAAGACTGATGTTTCTCGCGGGACTTCTGGCACTTGGCCTCGCCGCGAGCGACCCGAACGCTGCGGCCAGCGCCTCTGCCGCTGCCACGCAGTCCGGCGTGGTATCGGGGCCTGCCCGCGAAGTCCTCAGATCCCTGGCGAGGGAGGCGGGGTATGTCATCGTGTTCGATGGCCGCCGCGTCCCGGCGGACCTCACCCTCGAGATCCGCAGGAAGCCTGATCCTCGCGAAAGCCTCGACGAGGCGGCGTCCACCCTGGGCCTCGCGGTCGAGGAGATCGGCCCGACGACCCTCGTCATCAAGGACCGCGAAATCTACGCACCGGTCGGGCTCAAGCTCGACAGCCCGGCAACCAGCTTCCCCCCGCTTCAGGACATGGTCCTTGTACGCGCAACGCCGGCGCTCGAACGCCGGAGCGAGGTTCCGGGGGGCGGGATCGAAGTCTCGGATGAAAGCCTCACGCTCTTCAGTGGCTTGAATATCGACCAGGCCCTGGCTGTCCTGCCCCAGAGCACCGGCTATTTCTCATCCGCGAACACCAGCGCTGCCCAGTCCTGGGGCGGGGTCGGCCTGATCGATCTGAGGACGCTCGGACCACAGAGAACTGCCGTGCGGCTGAACGGCAAACGGCTTCCGCAGATGCCCGGCCACCTTGGCACCGTGGTGACGAACGATGTGTCGCTGGTGCCCGAATCCATGATCGAGTCCGTCGAGATCGTCGATACCACGAGGGGAGCCACGGTCGGCGCCGACGCAGTGAGCGGATCGTTCGACCTCAGGGCCCGGCGTCTCGGGTCACCCTCATCCGCGCGGACCCAGATCGGTGTTCATCCGGAGAGCGGCTCGACGACCTGGATGATGGCTGGAATGCATAGCCTCGACCTCAGGGGAAGCGGGACGGTCATGGTTGGCGGGGAACTCGTCGGCGAAGACAGCATCGCCTCGGAGGTTCTCGGATCCGGTAGCGGAGATCCACTGGCAGCCGATGGCGGGTTCATCAACCCCATCGCCTCGGGGATCACACGCCGCCCGGAGAACCGGCGAGGCTCCCTCCTTTTCAGAGCGTCCGGAAACTCCGGACCCGACACCACCGTTTACGCCGATGTTCTGTACGCCTCACAGGATATCCGCAGCAGAAGCCAGCAGGTGACACCGCCTCCCGTGATGGCCAACGTGGCAAGGTTCGACTTCGACAAGTCGATGCTGCACGCCGTCGCGGGCTTCGACCACCGGAATGGAAACTCGTCCGTTCTCGGCCATCTGCGCGTCGGCAGGGCCCGGTCGCAGCGCCAAACCCGTTCTTCGCTTTTGGCCATCAATGCGGACAGTCGCGACGCCGAACTCGCCCTCGCTGATGACGCGGCGATCACCACGCGGGAAGTCGAAGCGGAAATCGAAACCTTCAGGCTGTTCGATGAAGGCCCCCTGCCGGGGCTCATCACCAGTGTCGGCGGGCGGCTGAGCTACGCGAATATCGGGACCGAAACAGAAGACCTTCGGGAAGACCTGACCGGCTTTCTCCCCTCCGCACGTTTCGCTGGGGTCCTCTCCACTGCCGAACTCTTCTCCCGCGTCTACGTCCCTCTTGTGCGAACCGAACGCTGGAACATGCAGGCCAGCGCCGCCGGGCGGGCGAGTATGACGACCTCGACCGGATGGACGGACAATGCAGACTTCTGGATCAATACGGACTATCGCGACGGGATAGGGTTGCTCATGCGCTACGCTCTCAGCGAACGGGCGCCCAATCTCGGAGAGCGGTACACGTTCGGCGCCCCCGTCGATGTTGTCCTGCTTCGAGGGTGTGGCGGCGGGCAGGATGATTGTGAGGAAGACGAAGGCGCGCTACCAGCCCGGAGCAGGTTTCTCGGCAACCCGGATATCCCGCCGGAGAAAACCGAGACCTTCCGCGCCTCCCTGACCCTCGAATGGGACAAGCTGGTCACCGGTCTTCCGTTTACGGCGCGGACGCGGGCGACCTACTCGAACTACGATATCGACAACGGCTATGGCGTGGACGAAGCCAGCTCTTGCCTGGACGCCGGCCAGGCGGCCGGTCTTCAGTGCGCCCGAACGGCTCTTGAGGGCATGCCTCGCCTGTTCGAAGACGGGGCCGGCATCTTTCAGGCCCGCGCACTTCTTCTTCCGTTCGATCACTTCCGCTGGGAAGGCCTCGATTTCGATGCCGCCCTCAGTCTACCGGCCGATATTGCGGGCCTGGAACGCATCAGTCTTTCCGCTTTGCATACGGAGATTCTCGAGTTTTCGGATGATGGCGAACGCCTGGAAGGCAGTGGAGACTATCCGGAAAGCCGGACGCTCTTTCTTGGCAGCCTCGAATGGCCCACCGTCGATCTGGGATTTCAGGTCTCGCGCCTCTCGAGCATTGCGTTCCGGGAACTGGACGGGGTGGAACTCGAGCGCTCCGAACCTTACGTCGTGGCCGATCTTGCGCTGCGGTACGCCCCCCGGGAAAATGTCCGTTTCAGCATCTTTGCCCGGAACATCACCGACAATCTTCCGAACCCCGGCATCGTGCAGGTGAGCAGCCGAAGCTCGACAAACCGCTTCGACTATGTCGGCCGGCAGCTCGCCGTGGAAATGGAGTGGCAGTTCTGAAAGACGTGGGGCTCGAAAATTGGAGCGGGTA
>CAZAFU010000122.1:0-7478 GCA_964484475.1 uncultured Caulobacterales bacterium
AACGCTCGCCTCACTTCATGGGCGACGAAACCATCTATCCCATCGGAAGGGAGATACGTTTGGAGTAGGCGATAGACGAACGTCAGGCTGCGGCAAGGCTCATGGCAACACCCTGGCCGACACCGACGCACATCGTCACCAGCGCGGTCCTGGCGAGGCCGGCTCCGATCGCCCGGGCCGCGGTTCCGGCGAGCCGGGCTCCGCTCGCGCCCAGGGGGTGGCCCACGGCGATGGCCCCGCCGCGCGGGTTGAGCCGGTGGTCGTCGTCCTCGATCCCCCAACTGCGCGAAACCGCCAGCACCTGCGCAGCGAAGGCCTCGTTCAGTTCGATGAGGTCGAAATCGGAAATGTCGCGGCCAAAACGGCGCATCAGCTTGTCGCTGGCCGGAACGGGGCCGATACCCATCCGTCCGGGGCTCACGCCCGCGGTGGCAAACCCTTCGATGCGGGCCAGCGGCTCGAGGTTCCGGGCCGCAACCGCCTCGTCCGATGCCAGCAACAGGGCCGCAGCGCCGTCATTGACCCCGCTGGCATTGCCCGCGGTCACTGTCCCGTTCTTGCGGAACGGTGCCGGAAGGCGCGCCAGGTCGGCGACGCTGGTGCCGGGGCGCGGATGCTCGTCGGCATCGACGGTGTGGTCTTCCTTTCTCGACCGGACCGTCACGGGCAGGATCTCCTCGGTGAGGACGCCGTCTGCCCGTGCCTTCTCGTAGCGTTCCTGGCTCCGGGCCGCGTAACTGTCCTGGTCCTCGCGCGAGATGGAAAAGGCGGCCGCCAGGTTCTCCGCAGTCTCGGGCATGGATTCCGTGCCGTATTCCTCGGCAAGCTTCCGGTTGACGAAGCGCCATCCGATGGTCGTGTCGTGGATCTCCGCCTGGCGGTCAAAGGGACGTTCGGCCTTGGCCATAACGAAGGGCGCGCGGGTCATGCTCTCCACGCCGCCCGCGACCGCGAGCGAGATTTCCCCGAGCGCGATCCGCCGCGCTGCGACCGCGACCGCATCGAGCCCGGAGCCGCAGAGCCTGTTCACCGTCAGGGCGGGAACCGTTTCCGGCAGACCGGAGAGCAGCGTCGCCATGCGGGCGACATTGCGGTTGTCCTCGCCCGCCTGGTTGGCGCAGCCCAGGACCACTTCATCGCAGAGCTCGCCGGGAATACCCGCCTCGTCACGCACGGCAGCGATGCAGGCCGCGGCGAGGTCGTCGGGCCGTTTCGTCGCAAGGGCGCCCCCGTACCTGCCGAACGGCGTGCGCCGGTACCCACAGATGAAGACCGGCCTCACTGGAATGCCTGGAGGCCCGTCTGTGCACGGCCGAGTATCAGCGCGTGGACGTCATGGGTCCCTTCGTAGGTGTTCACCGTCTCGAGGTTCATGGCGTGGCGCAGCACGTGATACTCTTCAGAGATACCGTTGCCGCCGTGAACGTCCCGGGCGATCCTTGCGATATCGAGGGCCTTGCCGCAATTGTTGCGCTTCATCAACGAGATGGCTTCGGGCACGAACATGCCGTCGTCGAGCATCCGGCCGAGCCTCAGCGCACCTTGCAGTCCAAGGGCGATCTCGGTCTGCATGTCCGCGAGCTTCTTCTGCACAAGTTGGGTTCCCGCGATCGGCTTTCCGAACACGATCCTTTCCATCGCGTAGCTGTGGGCGGCAAACCAGCAGAACTCCGCCGCGCCCATCGCGCCCCAGGCAATGCCGTAGCGCGCCTTGTTGAGGCAGGAGAACGGCCCCTTCAGGCCACGCACGTTGGGCAGGAGGTTTCCTTCGGGAACGAACGCGTCGTTCAGGGCGATCTCGCCGGTGATCGAAGCGCGCAGCGAGAGCTTGCCCTTGATCGTGGGCGTCTCGAAACCCTCGGTACCCCGCTCCACCACGAAGCCGCGGATATCGCCGTCGAGCTTGGCCCAGACCACGGCGAGGTCCGCGATCGGCGCATTGGTGATCCACATCTTCGAGCCGTTGAGGACAAATCCTCCATCCACCCGTTTCGCGGTCGTTCGCATGGCGCCCGGGTCGGAACCGCCGTCCGGTTCGGTCAGGCCGAAACAGCCGACCTTCTCCCCGGACGCGAGGCCGGGCAGCAGGCGCGCCTTGAGCTGTTCGTCACCGAAGGCCTCGATCGGGTACATGACGAGGGACGACTGCACCGACATCGCCGAGCGGTAGCCGCTGTCGATCCGTTCCACCTCGCGAGCGATCAGTCCGTAGGCGACGTGACTGGCCCCGGCGCCGCCATAGGCCTCCGAAACTGTAGCGCCCAGAAGACCCTGCGCGCCGAGCTCGGTCATGATCTCGGGGTCGAATCGCTCCTCGCGATTGGCGGAGATGACCCGCGGCATGAGCTTGTCCTGGCAGTAGGCCGCGGCGGAATCGCGGATCATCCGCTCTTCGTCCGAAAGCTGCTCGTCGAGGAGGAAAGGGTCTTCCCACCTGAAGGACAGGGCGTGTTCTGCTGCGGGTTTGGGCGTGGTCGACATCGGCGGCTCCTGACGATCGCTCTTTACGCCGCGATACTTTAAGCTTCAAATAGTTTCGAAGCAAGCGCAGGTGATAGCCATGGCAGTGACGCTCTCCATCACAGGTCGGATCCTCCGCGCGGCGATCGACCATCCGCCAGTGAATGCCCTTTCGCAAGAGGTGCGGGCAGGATTGATGGAGGCTCTCGCGAGGCTGGAACGGGAGGATCTCGACGGTCTCGTCCTTGAAAGCGTGGAGCCGCCGTTCAGCGCGGGCGCGGATATCAGGGAGTTCGCGGCGCCTCCGAAAGAGCCGCACCTGCCTGATGTCCTGGAGCGCATGGCGGCCAGCCCGAAGCCGATCGCGGCGGCGATCAGGGGCCTGGCGTTCGGAGGCGGTCTCGAACTGGCCCTTGTGGCGGATTGGAGAGCTGCCGCCCCGGGCACACGGTTCGGTCTTCCAGAGGTCAATCTCGGTCTCATCCCGGGGGCAGGGGGGACGCAGCGGCTCCCGCGTCTTGTGGGCGGGGACGCGGCCCTGCGCCTGATCGTCTCGGGCAAGCCGGTCACCAGCGAAGAGGCCGTGAGGATCGGGCTGGTCGATGTCGAGGACGACGATCCGGCGGAGGCCGCCATCCACCTTCTCGAGCGAGGAAAGCGTCCGCGACCGGAGGCGGCCTCCGCACCCAGTGACGAGGCGCTTGCGGGCACCAACGACCTCATCGCCCAGCGCCATCGTCTCGAGCCGGCCCGAAAGGCCGCAGTGGACGCGGTTCTCGCAGCCAGCGGGATGACCCTGTCGGAGGGGCTGGACTTCGAACGCAAGACCTTCCTTGGCCTGAAGGAGACGCCCGAGGCCAAGGGCCTGCGCCATGCTTTCAAGGCGGAGAGGGAAGCGGCCAAGCTTCCCGCCCATGCCGCCGGTGCCGACGCCCCCCACATCCAGTCCGCGGTCGTCATCGGGGCCGGCGCCATGGGCCGGAACATCGCCTACGCCTTCGCGAAGGCTGGTCTCGACGTCACCTTGACCGATCGTTCCGCCGAAACACTTGGCGACGCAAAGGACAGCCTTGCAGCCCTCGCCTCACGGGATGCGGCGAAAGGACGTATCCGCGACCAGGGCGCTGTCCTCGACCGCCTGCATTATGAAGGCGGACTTCCGGCGGGGGCGGACCTCTACCTCGAAGCGGTCTTCGAAGATGCGAAGGTGAAGGCCGGCGTGATGGCCGAGATGGCCGAAGCCGGCGGGCCGGCCGCCCTGGTCGCTTCAAACACGTCCTATCTCGACCTTGATGAACTCGCCCGGGCAGTCCCGAACCCCGAACGGGTCGTCGGGCTTCATTTCTTCAATCCCGCCCATATTATGCGGCTCCTCGAGGTGGTGGAGGGCGCGGCGACGTCCGCTGAGACACTTAAAGCGTCCTTCGAGCTTGCCAAAAGGATGGGGAAGCTCCCGGTCAGGGCAGGCGTGGCGCACGGTTTCATCGGCAATCGCATCTTTCAGGCCTACCAGCGCGAAGCGGGCCTGATGCTGCTGGAGGGGGCCGGGATCGACGTGATCGACCAGGCCATGCGGAACTTCGGTATGCCGATGGGAATATTCGAGACCCTCGATCTTGCCGGCCTTCAGGTCGGGACCGCCATGCGCAAAGCGCGCGATCCCGGGACATTCGACCGGCGCGCCTTTGCCGTGCACGACGCACTGACCGAAGAGGGGAAGACCGGTCGGCGGGCCGGGGAGGGGTTCTATACCTACCGGGACGGGCTGGCAGAGCCTTCGGCGAGGCCGCTCGAGATCGCCGCGACCCTGGCCCGGGAGTTCGGTATCGCAAGGCGCGACGTGACAGGGGACGAAGCTGCCGAACGCTGCGCGCTGGCCATGGCGGTCGAGGGGTTTCGGGCCGTGCAGGACGCCACCGCCGCGACCGAGGACGCCGTGGACATCGTCATGCTGCACGGGTTCGGGTTTCCCCGAACCAGGGGCGGGCCGCTTTTTCATGCCCGCAGCCTCGGACTTCATCACCTGAGCGAGCGAGCGGGGTCCTATGGTCGCGCCACCTCGTCGCGGCCGGAGCACTGGGCGCTGCCGCCGCAGTTGACAGCAGATGTTTGAAGCTTAAAATAACTCGCACGATGGAAGGAGTCCCGTGATGCGTATCGCCTGCCTCGGGGGAGGTCCTGCCGGCCTCTACTTCGCGATCTCCATGAAACTGCGGCGTCCGGACGTCGATGTGACCGTCTTTGAACGGAACAAGCCCGGCGATACGTTCGGCTGGGGTGTGGTCTTCTCCGACCAGACCATGGGCAACCTGCGGTCCAACGATCCGGCCAGCGCGGAGTCCATCCTGGGCGAGTTTGCTCACTGGGACGACATCGATGTGACGATCCGCGGGGAAACGGTGACCTCGTCGGGACACGGTTTCTGCGGCATCGGCAGGATGCGTCTCCTGAATATCCTGCAGGAAAGGGCTCGGGAGCTGGGTATTGAGATCGTCTTCGAGCACGAGATCGATCCGGGTCTTGAAGAATTCTCCGGTTATGACCTCCTGATCGCATCGGATGGTGTCAATTCGCGCATCCGGGAGGAGCGGGAGGACCGTTTTGGCGTCCACATCGATGCCCGGGCCAACAAGTTCATCTGGCTTGGAACAAAGAAGCTGTTCGGCGCCTTCAGCTTCATTTTCGAGCATACGGAACATGGCTGGATCTGGGCCCATGCCTACCGGTTCGACAAGGAGACCTCGACCTTCATCGTCGAATGCTCCGAGAAGACCTGGAAGGCGTTCGGCTTCGATGAGATCGATCAGCAGGAGGCGATTGCCGTCTGCGAGGAGATCTTCAAGGACCACCTCGACGGCCATGGCCTGATGACCAATGCGGGGCATCTGAAGAACGCGTGGCGGAACTTTCCCCGCGTGAGCTGCGAGAAATGGTATGACGGCAACGTCATCCTTCTCGGCGACGCTGCACACACCGCGCACTTTTCCATCGGTTCTGGGACCAAGCTCGCCCTCGAGGACGCCATCAAGCTGGCGGAGGTTCTGGCCGACCCCGATCTTCCCCTCGATCAAGGTCTCGAGCAGTATCAGGAGGAACGGCACACCGAAGTCCTCCGTATCCAAAGTGCGGCGCGGAACTCGACGGAATGGTTCGAGGACGTCGAGCGCTATCTCGACTTCGAGCCCCTGCAGTTCGCCTACGCCCTTCTCACGCGAAGCCAGCGGGTGAGCCACGAGAACCTGCGCATGCGCGATCGCAAATGGCTCGAGACGGTCGAGAAGGTTTTTGCCGAGAAAGCCTTCAGGAAGAAGGTGGACAACCCGGTACCACCTCTGATGACGCCGTTCCAGCTGCGCGGCATGGAAGTCCGCAACCGGGTTGTCGTCTCGCCGATGGCCACCTATTCGGCGAGGGACGGCGTGCCCAGTGACTTCCACCTGATCCATTACGGCGCCCGTGCCCTTGGCGGTGCGGGGCTCGTCTTCACGGAAATGACCTGCGTGACGGAAGACGGCCGGATCACGCCAGGATGTACCGGTCTTTACAATGACGAGCAGGAAGAGGCATGGAAACGTATCGTCACGGCGGTGCACGACACCAGTGACGCAAGGTTCTGCCTCCAGCTCGGCCACTCAGGCGCGAAGGGTTCTACACGGATCGGCTGGGAAGGTATGGACAAGCCTCTTCCCGATGGGAACTGGCCGCTGATCGCCCCCTCATCCGTGCCATGGTCCGCTGAGAACCAGGTCCCGCGCGAGATGACGCGCGAAGATATGGACGAGGTGAAGGCAGCCTTCATCGAGGCGGCGCGCCGCGGGGATCGAGCGGGCTTCGACATGCTGGAGCTTCACTGCGCCCACGGCTACCTCCTCTCGGCGTTTATCACTCCCGTCCAGAACCGACGTACGGATGAATATGGCGGATCGCTCGAGAACAGGCTCCGCTTCCCGCTCGAGGTCTTTGCAGGGATGCGCGCTGCCTGGCCGGAAGCCAAGCCGATGTCGGTCCGCATCTCGGCCAGTGACTGGGTCGGCGAGGAAGGTATCACCCCCGATCATGCGGTCGAGATCGCCCGTGCGTTCTCGGATGCGGGCGCAGACCTGATCGACGTGTCCGCCGGGCAGACGACGAAAGCTGCCAAGCCCGTCTACGGAAGAATGTTCCAGACCCCGTTCGCGGACAGGATCAGGAACGAGGCCGGGATCGCTGTCATGGCGGTCGGCAATATCTTCGAGGCCGACCACGTGAATTCGATCATCGCTTCGGGGCGCGCTGACCTTTGTGCACTGGCGCGGCCGCATCTGGCCGACCCGCAGTGGACGATGCGGGCCGCGGCGGAACTCGGTCAGGCGCCGGATGGCATCGTTCCGCCGCAATACCTGACCGGCTATGCACAGCTGAAACGGAATCTCGCCCGTCAGGCCGAAATGGAAGCGCAGATATGAGCCTTGCGGGAGCTCATGCGCTCATCACCGGCGGGGCGAGCGGGATCGGCGCGGCCTGCGCGCGGACCATCCTGGAGGCGGGCGCCGAGGTGACGGTTACCGGCCGGACAGAGGGCCGTTTGGCGGACTTCGCCAAGCTCCACGGCTGCCGCTACGCGGTGATGGACGTGACCGACGAAGGCTCGGTCCAGGGCGCGTTCCTGGCCGCTGGAGCGGTCGACATGGTCGTCGCGAACGCCGGCGCGGCGGAGACCGCTCCGTTGAAGCGCACATCGGCGGAGCTTTTCGAGCGCATGCTGAGAACCAACCTGACGGGAACCTTTCTCACGGTACGAACCTTCCTCGAGAACGCCGACCGGGACGCCGCCGGCCGCATCGTTGCTGTCGCCAGTACGGCGTCACTGAAGGGCTATGCGTTCAGTTCGGCCTATGCAGCGGCGAAGCACGGCGTGGTCGGTATGGTCCGATCGCTGGCCCTCGAGCTCGCCGGCACGAAGATCACGGCGAACGCCGTCTGCCCGGGCTTCACCCGGACTGCGATAGCGGAGGACGCCGTCCGCAACATCGCCGCGA
>CAZAFU010000123.1:0-7462 GCA_964484475.1 uncultured Caulobacterales bacterium
TCAACTGGACGCTGAACTTCCGCCAGCAGGTCTTCGATGCTTGGAAAGAGGCAGGCAAGGATGTCTCATCTTATGATCGCGCCAAACTGATGTCCATCGAGTATGACGACAGCGATCTTGCGAAGGAGGCGGACGAAAGGATCCGGACCTTCCAGCGTGACGGCTCGAAGCGCGCGGGGATCTTCCATCACCTCATCACCCTGCCGACCTATCACACGGCGGCGCTGTCCACGGACAATCTCGCCAAGCGCTATTTCGGCGAAGAGGCGATGCTCGGTTACGTGCTTGACGTGCAGCGCGAAGAGATCCGCCAGCAGATCGCCTGCGTGAAGCACCAGAACATGGCCGGGTCCGATATCGGCGACGACCACAAGGAATACTTCGCCGGCGAAGCTGCCCTCAAGGCGGGCGGCCAAGACAATACGATGAACCAGTTCTCGTAATCCGTTTCCGACACCGAGCAGGAAAGGCCCGCCGCAGCGCGGGCCTTTTTGTTGCCCGGGTGCAACAGTCTGCTGTCTTGTCGCCGCATTCCTTCGGTCATCGACGGAATATACCCACGGAACCCTTGCGAAATCGTGGTTCCTCCGGCATTGGCATCCGCCGAGGTACCGGCAGGCTGCCTTGAAATATCGAAAAGCGAACAATACAGAAGTTGAAGGTTTGGCCTGAGCCTCGCGGCCACAGGGGCGGTCTTGCGCTCGGTCACCTTCGGAAAGGGACAACCAATGAAGAAGCTTCTTGCTGGCGGGTCGCCGATTGCGATCATCCTCGCATCTTCCATGGTGCCGGCTGCGGCGCAGGTCGACAAAATCATCGTCACCGCGACCAAGCGCGAGGAAAGCTCCCAGGACATTCCGGTCGCGGTCAACGCGCTGGGTGAGGAAAGCCTCAACCAGCTCGGTGTCGACGTCTTCACCGATTACCTGGTCGAGCTGCCCGGTGTGACCGCCGGCGGTACCGGGCCCGGACAGAACACGATCTACATCCGCGGGGTCGCTTCGACCACGCCGAACCTGACGACCGCTGGCGTTGCGGGCCTTGCCCCGAACGTTGCCTTCTATCTCGACGAGCAGCCGCTCGCCCAGCCCGGCCGCAACCTTGACGTCTACGCCGCGGACCTCCAGCGGGTCGAGGTGCTGCCCGGGCCGCAGGGCACCCTTTTCGGCGCCAGCTCGCAGGCGGGCACCGTGCGCCTCATCACCAACCAGCCCAAGCTCGGTGTCTTCGAAGCCAGCGCCTCGGCGGCCACGGCCTTCACCGAAGGCGGGGAGATGTCGAACAAGGTCGAGGCCGTGCTCAACGTGCCCGTCGGTCAGGACCTCGCCCTTCGTGGTGTGGTCTTCACCGACCGGCAGGGCGGCTATATCGACAATGTCGCTGGCCAGATCACTGCAAGGGAATCGGCCAGGTTCCGCCCCGAAGGCACGGTGCGCCCGAACGGTGTCCCCGTCTCCGCTTTCCGTGCGGGCTTCCAGGCGGATGCCGACCTGTCCGACGTGACCTTCCTCACCGCCGACAATTCGTCGCTCACGGAAGAGGACTTCAACGACGTCACCTATGCGGGCGGACGCCTGAGCGGCCTCTACGAGATCAACGAGGACTGGCGGGTCAGGCTCTCGCACATGCGCCAGTCTGTGCAGTCGGACGGTGTCTTCTTCGATGACCCCGAACTCGACGATTTCGAGGTCCAGCGCTACGAGCAGGACCGCCTCGAAGACGAATTTCACAACACCTCGTGGACTGTCGAAGGCCAGATCGGCGTGCTCGAGGCGCTTTATACCGGTGCGTACACGGACCGCGATACCGAGCAGCGTGTCGACTACACCGACTACCTCTTCATCGGTCAGTACCTGCCTTACTACATCTGCGATGGCTCGGTCAGCTATCCCGGCGACGCCGATCCGAGCGGAACCTGCCAGGCGCCGAATCTCGCGGTCACCTCGGATAGCCAGACCGAGATCCAGACGCATGAGCTGCGCTTCACCACACCGTCGGACCTTCGCGTTTCCGCGGTCTTCGGCGGCTTCTATTCCGATCTCGAACTGATCGAGCGCAACGACTTCACCTATTTCGGCAGCGAGAATGTCGATCTGTTCGGTGGAAGCTTCCCCGACAACTTCCCGTTCCCGGGCAGTTTCCAGTCCGACCCGGGCCCGTTCCCGGACGGGGTGATCTTCCGGAACGATGTCCGGCGTACGGATGAGCAGGTCGGCATCTTCGGCGAGGTGAAGTTCGACATCATCCCGGACAGGCTCGCCATCCGTGGTGGCGCGCGCTGGTACGACATCGAGGTCGATCTCGAAGGTACCGCGAACGCTTCGTTCTGCAACTCGTCGGGAACTGACGAGAATGCGTTCGGCACGAACATCTCCGACCTCTACGACGGTGACGGCAGCTACACCTTCATCGGTTCCTGCTCGGAGGACCTCCGCCAGACCTTCACCCTCGAAAACAGCCTCGAGGACATCCAGGCGGCAGGCCTCAGCGCCGGCCAGGCGCAGCAGGTCTTCAATGCCGTCCGTGCACCTGACGTGGCCGCGACCGACGGCGTCGTCTACAAAGGGACCGTCGAGTTCACGCCAAGCCCGGATCTCCTCTTCTTCGCCACATATTCGGAAGGTTTCCGTCCCGGCCTGCTGAACCGCCCCGGCGGCGCGCAGGGCCCCAACGGCTTCACGGTACCGTTCGCTCTTGATACAGATGATCTCAAGAATTACGAGCTCGGCTGGAAGATGGAGCTCTTTGCGAACCAGCTTCGCTTCAACGGCAGCATCTTCTACAACGAAATCGAACGTCTCCAGACGACGATCTTCGACCCGTCGATCACCAACCTCTTCTTCTCCGACAATGCGGCAGATGCGGAAGTCAAAGGTATCGAGGGAGATCTTACCTATGCCCCCATCGCGATGGACGGGCTGACGGTCTCGGGTGCCTTCTCGATCCTCGACACGGAGATCACCGAGGTTCTGACCCCGACCGGCGACGTGAGGGAAGGAGACAGCCTCGCCTTCGCGCCCGAGTTCCAAGGCAATATCCGTGCGCGCTACGAATGGGCGGTCGGGGACAAGACGGCTCACGTCCAGCCGCAGATCGTCTACTCCAGCGAGGCCTTCACCGATATCATCACGATCAACCGCACCAAGCTCGACAGCTGGACCACCCTTGGTCTGAGGACGGGCATTTCGGGCGATCGCTGGATGGCGGAAATCTTCGGTGAGAACCTCACCAACGAGCGTGCCGAACTGAGCGGGAACTTCGTCAACGACCGCGAGCGGATCGTTCCGATGCGTCCTCGTACCGTGGGCATGCGGTTCACCGTCACCTACTAAACCGGAAGGGGTGGGCTATTCAAACACGATGCAGCACCCCTTACCTCTGGCCGCTCCATGACCGCGAGTGACCTTGTGACCGAAGACAGCCAGCGTGACGCCAGGCTCGGGGAGGCGAAAAAACGCCTCTCCGAAAGCCGCTTTGCCGATGCCCGCGACCTTGCGGCGGAGGTCCTGGCAGCGGACTCGGACGACACCGACGCTCTCTACATCCGCGCGGCATCCTTGCGTTACCTCGATATGCTCGAAGACGCGCAGTCCGATATCGGACGGTTGATAGCACTCGTTCCGGAATATGGCCGTGCGCACCAGGAGCGTGGGCACCTGATGGTCGCCGCGGGGCGCACGGACGAAGCCCTTGCTGCCTACAGGCATGCGGTGCAGCTCAACCCGGCGCTGACCGCGAGTTGGCGGGCGATCGCAAAGGCGGGGGCAAGCGATGGAACCCAGGCGGAAGCCCAGGCCGAACGCCTCGAAAAGCTTCCCCGCGCTCTTCTTGCTGCCAGCAATCATCTTCACGAAGGGCGCCTTCTGAAGGCTGAAGACCTCTGCCGCCGATTCCTCCGTCAGCATCCTACCCATGTCGAGGGCATGCGTCTTCTGGCGGAGATCGGTGTCCGGCTCAGCGTTCTCGATGACGCGGAATTCCTGCTTCGGAGCGCAAGAGACCTCGAGCCGGACAACATCCAGGTCCGTCTCGACTTCATAGGTGTCCTCCGTAAGCGGCAGAAATATGAGGAAGCCCTGAGCGAGGCGCAGGAGTTGTTCGAGCGGGATCCGGACAACCCCGTTTTCCAGTCCCATCTTGCCATCGAGGCGATGCAGGTGGGTGATTACGAGCGGGCCCTCCAGCTTTTCGACCGGGTCCTCGACCGGGTGCCCGGCGACCCCGCCACCCTGACGTCCCGGGGACATGCTCTCAAGACCTATGGCCGGCAGGACGAAGCCGTCGCCTCCTACCGCGCCGCCATCGAAGCCGCGCCCTCCCATGCTGACGCCTACTACGCTCTCGCCAATCTGAAGACCTACCGGTTCACCGATGAGGAGATCGCAGCGATGACCGCGCAGTCATCACTGCCCGGCCTTTCGCTCCATCACCGCATTCACTTCGAATTCGCCCTCGGCAAGGCTTTCGAGGACCGCGAGCAGTATGCAGAAAGCTTTGCTCACTACGATGAAGGCAATCGGCTCAAACGCCACCAGACCCGCTACCGTGCCGAACAGATGGATGATGAGTTCGAAGCCATGAGGCGTGCGGCTCCCCGGGAACTGTTCGAGGGGCGGGAGGGGCAGGGGCACGGTGCGCCGGACCCGATCTTCATCGTCGGCCTACCACGGGCCGGATCCACTCTTCTCGAACAGATCCTCGCTTCTCACAGTCAGGTCGACGGCACCCTCGAATTGCCGAACATTCCCGCTCTTGCCCACCGCTTACGGAACAAGGCACGGGCGGGGACGAAAGGTGTCTACCCGCACAACCTCGCCGAACTCGATGACGGCCAGCTCGAGCAACTCGGGCGTGAATACATAGAGACCACCCGCATACACCGTCAGGGCGCACCGTTCTTCATCGACAAGATGCCGAACAATTTTCGCCATATCGGGCTCATTCACCTGATCCTGCCCAACGCAAAGATCATCGATGCGCGGCGTGAGCCCATGGCCTGCTGTTTTTCAGGCTACAAACAGCTCTTCGCAGAGGGACAGGAGTTCACCTACGGCCTCGAGGAAATCGGCCGCTACTACCGCGGCTACGTGGATCTCATGGCGCACTGGGATGCGGTCCTGCCCGGCAGGGTCCTCCGCGTTCAGTACGAAGACGTCGTGGACGATCTCGAAGGACAGGTGCGGCGCGTCCTCGACCATTGCGGCCTTCCCTTCGAGGAGGCCTGCATCCGTTTTCACGAAACCAGACGCTCGGTGCGTACCGCCAGCTCGGAGCAGGTCAGGCAGCCGATCTATCGCGCCGGCGTTGACCAGTGGCGGGCTTTCGCACCCAATCTCGAACCCTTGCGCAAGGCCCTGGGCCCCGCGCTTCACGGATACCGGACATGAACGAAACCATCGGCCAGCTGCCCCAGGACCTCGCCCCGGAGGAGACGGTCTACGAGACCGACTACGAGTGCGGTCAGGACAATGTTCAGATGCTGGGCATGGACCTCCACAACCCCGTCTTCTTCATCAGCGCAGCGATCGTGCTGACGTTCGCGGCGGGAACTCTCCTCTTCCCCGACAGCGCCAAGGTGGTCTTCGAGGGTGCCCGCAACTGGACCATCGCCCGTACCGACTGGTTTTTCGTCGGCGCCACCAACCTGATCGTCATCTTCGCTATCGGTCTTGCGCTCTCGCCCTACGGCAGGATTCGGCTTGGGGGGCCCGACGCCAAACCTGATTTCAGCATCGTTTCCTGGCTGGCCATGCTGTTCGCAGCAGGGGTCGGGATTGGCCTCATGTTCTATGGCGCGGCCGAACCGCTGGCCTATTACACCGACTGGGCGGGTTCGCCTCTCAACGCCGAACCCCGGTCACTGGCGGCCGAGAGGCTGGCCTTCTCGGCCACGATCTTTCACTGGGGCGTCCATCCCTGGGCGGTCTACGGTGTCATCGGCGTGGCCCTGGCCTTCTTCACCTTCAACAAGGGCCTGCCGCTGACCATCCGTTCGACCTTCTACCCGATCCTCGGCGAACGGGTGTGGGGCTGGCCCGGGCACATCGTCGATCTCCTCGCGGTGGTGGCGACCCTTTTCGGCCTTGCGACATCCCTCGGGATCGGTGCCCGGCAGGCGGCGGGCGGGCTGGACTTTCTCTTCGGGATCGATCCGGGGCTGGGCACCCAGGTCGTTCTGATCCTCGGGATCACCGGTCTTGCGATCATCTCGGTGGTCAGGGGTCTCGATGGCGGGGTGAAGGTTCTCAGCAACGTCAACATCGTGCTGGCGTCGCTGCTCCTGCTGTTCGTGATAACGACGGGCCCGACGATCGAGATCTTCGGCAACTTCCTTCCGGTGGCCAAGGCCTATCTCACCGATGGGTTCAGGCTCGCCAATTTCCTCGATCGTGACGACGAGACCTTCTACCGCGACTGGACCGTGTTCTACCTCGCCTGGTGGATCTCCTGGTCGCCGTTCGTCGGCATGTTCATCGCCCGGGTCTCGCGTGGTCGCACCGTGCGTCAGTTTCTCGGTGCCGTATTGATCGTCCCGCTTTTGGTGGCGTTGGTCTGGTTCACTTCCTTCGGGACCACGGCGATCGAGCAGGCGCAGGCGGGGATCGAGCCCTTGGCCGACGGGGTGGGCAACGTGAACCTCGTCCTTTTCCAGATGCTCGGCAACATGCCGTTCTCGGCCGTCGCCTCGTTCATCTCCGTATGCCTCCTGATCGTGTTTTTCGTGACCTCGTCGGACTCGGGCTCTCTTGTGATCGACAGCATCACCGCTGGCGGAAAGCTGCATGCGCCAGTCACCCAGAGGATCTTCTGGGCGAGCATGGAAGGTCTTCTTGCAACGGTCTTGCTCGTGGGCGGGGGGTCGGCTGCGCTGACTTCGCTGCAGGCGGGAACGATCGCAGCCGGTCTCCCCTTCACCGTGGTGCTTCTGATTTGTTGTTTCAGCCTGTTGAAGGGCCTACGTGAAGATTCCCGGCTCGCGACCGAGTTGAGTGAAGAGGTTTCCGTCTGAGGCCCATGCAGGATCACCGAACGAGCTCCGCGATCATCGCCCTTCGCCAGATCTTCCGGGCAACGGAAATCAGTGGCCGGGCCCACGCGAAGGCCTGCGGCCTGACCACGTCGCAGCATGTCGTCCTTCAGGTCCTGGCCGCGTCGGCGGGGATGACACAGACTGATCTTGCCCGCGAGGTCTCCCTCGGCCAGCCCACGGTGACGAGCCTGCTGGACAGGCTGGAAGAATGGGACCTCGTCACACGGCAGCGCAGCGCCTATGACAGGCGCAGGATGCTGGTGCAGATCACCGAGAAGGGGCGCGAGACCATCGACCGGGCGCCGAGCCTCCTGCACGAACGCTTCGTCCATCGCTTCGAGGAACTGGCGGACTGGGAGCGGGCATTCCTGGTCGCCGCCCTCGAGAGAACGGCGGAGCTTCTCGATGGATCCAGTATCGACTGCGCGCCCT
>CAZAFU010000124.1:0-7422 GCA_964484475.1 uncultured Caulobacterales bacterium
AAGAATGGGGCATGAGCCAGTTCGTCCGCGATGTCCGTATCGCGATGATCTACGAGGGCACCAACGGCATCCAGGCCCTCGACCTCGTCGGCCGCAAGCTGATGGCCGAGGGTGGTCGCTACTGGCAGACCTTCTTCAAGGAGATCGACGACTGGTGCGCCGACAACAAGGGGCAGTCGGACGTTCTCGATGGTTATATCGAGAAGGTCCAGGCCTCGAAGAAGGAGCTGGAGGAAGCGACCCAGTGGCTCGGCATGAACGCCATGAAGGACTTCAACCAGGCCGGTGCCGCGAGCCATGATTTCCTGCACCTCTTTGGCCTCGTCGCGATCGGCTACATGTGGCTGATGATGGCGAAGGAGGCGATCGACCGCGAAGGCGACGCCGATCCGTTCTACAGGAACAAGCTCGTGACGGCGCGCTACTTCTTCGAGCGGGTGCTGGTCGAGACCTCCATGCACCTCGTCAAGGTGAAGACCGGCACCTCGTCCATGATGGACCTCGAGGCCGAGGCGTTCTGATCCGGGGACGATCATCCGAACAAGGAAAAGCCCGGGCGCGATGGCCCGGGCTTTTTTGTGCCGCCGGTGGGGAAGGTGTGAGGAACCGGCCGACGGCTCAGGGCCGAGACATCAGGCGTCTTCTTTCTTCGCCTGCTCCTGATCCGTGTCCTTGTCCGCCTTTTCGGCGCGGTCGTGGAAAAGTTCGATGATTCCGGGCCGGGCATTCTCGCCACTGAACATCCGTCCGATCCTGGCAAGGTCCGACAGGATCGCGGCAGCGCGTGCGGCGGCATCCTCTTCGTCAAGGGCGGTTTCGACCTTGGCCTTCACGCTTTCGCTGAGGCGTCCGTCGACTTCATCGAAATAGGTGTCGCGGCGGCCCATGGCCCCGCCGATCCTGCCAAGCTGTCCCTCGACGCGCTCGATCCGGGCACGGCCTTCTTCGAGAAGCGCGCGGGCGCCTTGGGTATCGCCCGACCGAAGCTTCTCCGCGATGGTGCCGATCAGGTTGCCGAAGCTGACATCGGCCTCGTTGCGCACCTGGGTGGTGACTTCCCGGGTAAGGGTTTCGATCCGTGTCCCAACGACCTTGTTGAGCTGCGTTTCGTTCATGGTCGCGAGGCGCTGGTTCTTCTTCTCGAGGCGCTCGGTCAGAAGCTCGCGCTTCCCGCCGACCTGTTCGAGACGCTGGGTGAAGACTTCCCTGCGCTCGGCGACCTTATCGATCCGTGCCGAGGTCTTCTCGATCCTGTCTGCGACCTTCGCAAGGCGGTTTTCCATCCGCTCGAGCCGGTCCAGTGAGACCGTGAGCCCCGCGCGCTGAGCGGTCGCTTCGGCCACGGCGTTGACAAAGCCGCCAAGGACCCGGCTGCCGCGATCGTTCAGGGTATCGGCGAAGGCTTTCACGCGGCGAGCCGTGGCAAGAAGAGCCGCGGAGGGCTCATCGGCAGGGCGTGCACCAACGGCTTCCAGCTTCCCTTCGATGCGGGCTTCGAGTTTTCCGAGGCGTTCGAACCTCGCGTCCAGTCTGGCTTCCCGGGCGTCCAGTCTTTCGATGCGCCCGCCGATCCGCTCCTCGCGGGCATCGAGCCGTGTCAGGCGCTCTTCGAGACGCTCGATCCCGGCCCTGATGCGGTCGCCGCGGGTGATGGCGACGGCCACGTCCTCGGTGACAGTGCGCGTGACGCTGGTGGTCTTTCGGGCCATCTCCGTCGGGGCGAGGCCGATGGCTTCGAAGCTGACCTGCTTGAAGTCGTACCGGCCCGAAGAACCGATGGTGACATTCAGGGTGTCACCTTCCTTCAGAAGATTGACGCCCCGCACCTCGGCTTTCGCGACTGACCGGTCGGCCAGCTCGGCGAGGCGGCCGAGAGCGCTGCCGAACGCCGACCCCGGCGTCCCTTTTTCGGTGGCCGCGATGACGGTCTCGACCTCGTCGAGGATGCTGCCGGCGGTCCTCGCACCGGCTTCGGCGGCTGCGACCGTGGCGCGGGCTGCGGAAAGGCCGTCCTGGAGGCCACGAACGACCGTCGCTTCGGACCGAAGGCTGCCGGAGACACTGAAGTAGACACCGGCGGTGCCTCCACCTTTCGTCGCTGCCCCGCCCGTCAGCACGCCGAAGGTCTGCCGGTTGCCCGGCTGCTGTTCGCGAAGCGGCGAAAGGGCGGCTCTCGCCGGAATGGGTTTGATGAAGCTGTTCATCTCTAGGTCTTCCCCTCGAATGCGCTGCCTGCGCCTGGTCACAATATCGTCGGAGATGTTAATAGAACGTATCTTATACAAAATAGATCTGTATTCGAGCTTGTGGGGAGTGGGTCAAAACTTATGCTTACTGCGATGTTTACTATGAATGCACGTAAACTCTACTTGTTCGTTGTACCCGAGCCGGGGCCTGTTCCGGGCGTTCGCCTTCCTGTCCGCAGCCGGCTAGGCTCGGCACCGAGAAGCATGACGAGGCTGAGCCATGACCGATATCTTCGACAGGAGAAGCGTCCTGAAAGCCGCAGCGGGAACCGCTGCCGCCGGGGCCGCGTTCTCGTCCGTCCGCGCGCAGGAAAAGGCCGGGCCGGATCTCGCCGGCAAGTCGATCCTGATCACGGGAACCTCGTCGGGTTTCGGACGTCTGGGTGCTGAGTATTACGCGAGGCGCGGGGCAAGGGTCTTCGCGAGCATGCGCAACATGCCCCGCCCCGAAGCCGAAGAGCTGCGCCAGCTCGCCTCGGACCAAGGCCTCGACATCACGGTGATCGAGATCGACGTGATGCGCGACGACCAGGTGGAGGAGGGGGTGAAGACCGCCCTCGAGCAGGCGGGCGGGAGCCTCGACGTCCTCGTCAACAATGCGGGCATCTCTTACGCCGGGCCGGTGGAGATGCAGGACATGCAGGCGACGAGCCACATGTTCGAGACCAATGTCTTCGGCCCTCACCGCATGGCCCGCGCGGTCCTTCCTTCGATGCGGGCCCGGAACAGCGGTCAGATCTTTCAGGTCAGCTCGCAGCTCGGTCGGATCATCGCACCCGCCTACGGACAATACAGTCCCACAAAATTCGCTCTCGAAGCGATGAGCGAGCAGATGGCCTATGAGCTCGCCCCGCACGGGATCGGTGTCACCATCATCCAGCCCGGCGGCTACCCGACGCAGATCTGGGAGAATTCGGAGCGGCGGAGCGAAGAGCTGATGGCGCGGACCCCCGAGGCGATGAAGCAGGCCTATGCGGCCCAGATCGCGGGCGTGATGGCGGCGGGCCGGGCGGAGCGCCCGACCGATCCGATGGATGTGCCAAGGGCGATCGCCGAGGTCATCGCCATGCCCGAGGGGACGAGACCGCTCCGCCGGCCGGTGCACCCGAGGGCCATCCCGCAGGAAGCGATCAACGAGGTCTCGAAGAAGACGCAGAGGGCGCTGCTCGAGGGTTCGGGAATGGGAGCGGTGGCCGCGAGGGTCTTCCCTTCCTAGCCGAAGAGCTGGAGAACGAGGCTGGTCCTGCCATTGGTGATCTGGAGCCCCTGCGCCGCCAGGCTCTCCTGCACCTGAATGGCGGCAAGGCGGCTCGAGGCTTCCTCGAGGTCGGCTTCCACCAGATCGGCGATCCCCTCGTTCAGGCCTCCCGCGACCACGGAGAGATAGGTCTCCTGCCGGTCGAGCACTTTCTCGTAGGCCCCGAGCTGGCTCATGTAGCGGTTGAGCTTGGAACGGGCGGCGTCGAGGACCTGCATCGCCGCCTGGGGTGCGAACTGGCTGGCCGTCGGGGTCACCGCGGACAGAAGCTCCATGAAACCGGCCTGATTGCGGCGTGCTTCGCCGTCCACGAGATCCGAGAAGAACGGCAGGTCGCTGTTGCCCGCGATGGCGCTGATCGCAGGCAGCGGCGCACTGCCCGAATAGGGCGCGGTCGAAGGATCCTGCGTGAAGACGATGCCGTCGATCTCGGTACCGTCCTCGCGGCCCCAGATGTTGATCGTATAGAGCCCGGGGCTCGCGATATCGACGAAGACCTGCTGGTTCGAATGGGTGTCGCGGTAGCCCCACCGGGCATTCCCGCCCGCGTTGGGTATCCTGACCCCTCCGTTCCCGGAGAGCACGTCGCCGTCAAAGCCGACATGGATACTGTCCGCGTTTCCGCCATTGCCGATGCCACGCACGAAGACGTAATACCGCCCCGGGTTGGTGATCTGTACCCGGTAGTCGAGGCGGGGCGAGTTGGCCTGCACATCGGATGCGTTCTGGTAGATCTTGTTCGGCCCCGGGAGGTCTTCCCAGACGAGGAAGCCCGGATTGCCTCCCGACGGTGTCCAGTCATCCGCGCCGACGGCCTGCTTGCCCTGGAAGTTCTCCGCGCCGAGAACGAATTCGGTCGATGATTCGATGACCGCGTTGTTGAAAGCCTTGCGCTTGAAGTCCCCGCCGACGATCGACATCGTCTCGAGGCCATAGGCGCCATCGGTGCGGTTGAGCCCGACCACCGCGGTCCGGGTGTCGTCGGTCTCAAGCAGGTTGACGCCGTTGAAGCCGGCGGAGTCGATGATGTCCCGCGCCTGGCCGATCAGTTCCTGATAGGTGACCTCGAGCTCCTTGATCGCGATCCCCGATTGGGAGGAGCCGACAATGTCGGTCAGGTTGTCGATAACCTTGGTAAGGGCGGCGCCAGCGGTCTGGCCGGCGAGCACCGCGCCCTTGGTCATGTTGAGGTTGTCCTTGATGCCGCTCAGGACGGCGACGTCGCCGCGGGTCTTGGCCGACACCACGAAGAAGGCGGCATTATCCTGCGCGCTCCTGATCTTCAGGCCGGTCGAGATTTCCGCGCGAATCGTATCGCCCTTGCGGGCGACCGCATCGAGCTGCCGGATCGCCGTCTTCGCAGACGCGTTCGTTAACAGCGTTGCCACTGCTTCCCCCCAGAATTCCCCAGTCTCGCCCGATAGGTAACTCTTAGGGCAGGAATCTCACCAAAGCGTCAAGTTGCCGTGAATTTGTCACAAAGAACATTCCCAAGGTAGGGGCGTCCCGAAATGGGACGGATGCGGAGAGCCGCATCCCGAAGGAAGTCTTGTTGAAAATGCCGAATTTAATCTCAGCGTCACATCACGCAATCATGATCGTTCGTGTGAGAACCACCGGTTCGCGCCGAGGTGCTGGAGAACCAGCTCTTCCATGGATCGGGCGGAACGCCCGATAACGAAACGCCCACGGAACCTCCGTGGGCGTTCGCGTTTGTGGCCTGTCTATCGCCCGGTTCAGCGGGTGACCGGGATCAGGTCGATTTCCACCCGGCGGTTCGCCGCGCGGCCCGACTGGGTGGAATTGGTCGCGATCGGCTGGCGCTCGCCATAGCCGCGGGCATCGATACGGGCAGCCATGACCCCCTGGGCGGCGAGGTAGTTGCCGACGGACTCGGCCCTGCGGACCGAAAGCTGGTCATTATAGGCGTCCGACCCGGTATCGTCAGTGTGGCCTTCGACGAGGACCCTGGTCTGGTCGTATTCCTGGATGACCTTCGCGACCGAGCTGAGCACCGGGAAGAAGTCCTGGCGGATGGTCGATTCGTCTGTCGGGAAGGTGATGTTGCCCGGCATGATCAGGGTGATGTTGTCGCCATTGCGCTGCACCCGCACGCCCGTGGTGGCGAGTTCCTGGCGCAAGGCCTGCTCCTGGCGATCCTGATAGGCGCCGACGCCGGCTCCGGTGAGGCCGCCCACCGCTGCGCCGATCGCCGCGCCCTTGCCTGCATCGCCGCCGCCGACATTGTTGCCGATCACCGCACCGGCGATGGCCCCGCCCACGGCACCGATCCCCGCATTGCGGGCGGTTCTGGAAGACTGCTGCTCGCCGGTGTAGGGGTCGGTGGTGCAGCCGGTGAGGCCAGCGCCCAGGCTGAGTGCGGCAACGGCAATCAAGGTCTTTTTCATCGACATCTCCAATCGAAGTCTGCTGGAACCGGTAAAGTTCCATGTTCCTATATCAGCGCGATGACAGCCCGCACGTGCTTTTCGCATTCCAAGAGGTGAAGGTCCGCCCATGAACGCTCCGGAGAACAAAGGCGAGCGGATCGCGAAAGTTCTGGCCCGTCTCGGCCTCGCTTCCCGCAGGGATTCCGAAAAGCTCGTCCAGGACGGCCGGATCACGGTGGATGGGAAGGTGGTCACCGACCCCGCAACGAAGCTCACGGGCGGGGAAGACCTGCGCTTCGACGGCGAGCGGCTGGGCGAGGCGGACAGCATCAGGCTCTGGCGCTATCACAAGCCTGCCGGACTGGTCACCACCCACAAGGATCCCCAGGGCCGGCCGACGGTCTTCGAGAAGCTCCCTCCCGAACTCCCCCGCGTTCTTTCCGTGGGACGGCTGGACCTCAACACCGAGGGCCTTCTTCTCCTGACCAATGACGGGGGCCTGTCGCGCATCCTGGAGTTGCCATCAACGGGCTGGAAGCGCCGATACCGTGTCAGGGCCTATGGCAGGACCACCGAAAAGGCTCTCGAAGATTTGAAGTCGGGCCTCACCGTGGAGGGGGTCGAATACGGTCCCATCGACGCGAAGCTCGACCGTGTCCAGGGCGGGAACAGCTGGATCACCGTGTCCATCACCGAAGGCAAGAACCGCGAGGTGCGGAACATCATGCGCTTCCTGGGCCTCACGGTGAACCGGCTGATCCGGGTCGCCTACGGACCATTCCAGCTTGGGGCCCTGAAGGATGGACAGGCCGAGGAAGTGCCGCGCAAGGTGCTCCGTGACCAGCTCGGCAAGAAACTCAGTGAAGAGCTGAAACTGTGACGCAGCTTTTCGACTGCTACGTCGCTGTCGACTGGTCCGCGGCGAACCAGCCGGTGGCGGGGAAGGATTCGATCTGGCTCTCCGCACTCTGGCGGGAGGCAGGGTGCAGCCATGCGCTCTGCGAGAACATCAGGACGCGGGCGGGCGCGATGAAAAGGATCGAGGACGTCCTCTCTCACGGCCTTGCGGAGGGGCGGCGTATTCTCTGCGGCTTCGATTTCGGCTTCGGGTATCCGAAGGGGTTCGCGCAGGAGCTGACGGGGACGCCGTCTTGGCGTGGCGTCTGGCAGCGGCTTTCCGAAGACGTCGAGGATGACGCACAAAACAGGTCCAACCGGTTCGCGCTGGCGGCCTCCTACAACCGGGCGCTCGGCGAGCCGCGTTTCTGGGGCCGGCCCCACCAGCATCGCCACCTCGAGGACGATCTTCCCGCAAAGCGTCCGGTGCAGGCAGCCGGGCGGGACAGGCGGATCGTGGAAGGTCTCGTACCGCGGGCGAAATCCCTTTTCCAGCTCGCCTATAACGGGGCGGTGGGCAGCCAGAGCCTTCTCGGGATCGCGCGGCTCGAAAGGCTGCGGCGACGCCTGGGCGGGATCGCGGTTTGCAGGGTCTGGCCATTCGAGACTGATTTTGCCGACACCCTGCCTT
>CAZAFU010000125.1:0-7260 GCA_964484475.1 uncultured Caulobacterales bacterium
GGACGGCGGCCGCTACGGTACCCTCCCCGACGGAACGAAGGCGCCGCGTTCGAGCTACACTCTCGGTTCGACCATCGCCGGGGTCGAGGAAGCAGACGCGATCCTTCTCATCGGCACCAATCCGCGGGTCGAGGCGCCCCTTCTCAATGCCAGGATCCGCAAGAGCTGGCTTCACAAGATGGACTTCGAGGTCGGGGTCGTCGGTGAGAAGCGCGACCTGACCTATGAGGCGGTCCATGTGGGCTCGGGGACTTCCAGCCTGTCCGACCTTCTCGCGGGCCGGCACGGTTTCATGGAAACCCTCCAGAACGCGAAGAAGCCTCTCATCATCGTGGGCGCGGGCGCGCTGACCGGGGACGATGCCCACGGCATCATGGCTTCCGCCCTCGCCCTCGCCGGGAAGGTCGGCGCCATCGGCGGCGAGGAATGGCACGGGTTCGGTGTCCTTCACAACGCAGCCGCCCGGGTCGGTGCCCTCGATCTTGGCTTCCTGCCCGGTGAGAACGGCCTTGCTTTCAATGCCATCCTCGAAGCCGCCGGCCGCGGCGAGATCGAGGTGGTCTACAATCTCGGTTGCGACGAGGCGGATCTTTCGGGCCTCGCGGACGCCTTCGTGATCTACCAGGGCCATCACGGCGATGCGGGCGCGAAGGTGGCGGATGTGATCCTTCCGGGTGCGGCCTATGCCGAACAGCCGGGCCTTTATGTCAATACCGAAGGACGGGTGCAGCTCGCCAACCGGGTCTACTTCCCCTTCGGCGAGGCCAAGGACGACTGGGCCATTCTCCGTGCTCTCTCGGAACGCATCGGCAAGACCCTGCCCTATGACGATCTCTTCGCGCTGCGCCAGGCGATGATCGAGGATGCGCCGAGTTTCGGCGGCCTCGACACCGTGGAGCGTGGGGACGGCCTTGCCGCGGATACCTTCGGCGAGGCGGGCAAGCTCGAGGACAGGGCCTTCGGCGCGGTCTTCGAAGACTACTACATGACCAACCCCGTTGCCCGGGCGAGCGCCATCATGGCGGAATGCTCGGAGACCATGGGTCATGGGCGCAGGGCGCTGGCGGCGGAGTGATCCCCGCCTAGCGCTTGCGCAGCCAGTAGATCACCCAGGCGATCAGATAGCCAAGCGAGGTGGTCAGCACGGCGATGAAGAAGCCGCCGAGCGCCCCTTCCACGAAGGCGCGGTCGGCCTGGGTCCGGCGGAGGAGGCTGATCCTCTCGGCCCCTTCCCCGGTCAGGACGATCATCGGCACCACCGACAGGATCAGCCCGGTCGAGCCTCCCCACATCCATGCCGACTTGTGGGCTTCACGCGCCAGCTCGTCGAGGCCCCGCCAATAGGTCGCGGCTGCCCAGACGAGGGGCGGTATCGCAGCGGCCATCGCAAGGAAGAACACCGGCCCCGAAAGCTCGCCCTCCAGGGTACGGATGAATGCGAATCCGAGACCGAAGCAGACAAGTAGCGTCATGGCCGTCGACAGCAGTCTCGTCACAGAAGGCCTCCTTCGTCCTCGGAGAAGATATCCTCGATCCTACTGCCGAACAGCCGCGCGATCCTGAAAGCGAGGGGCAGCGAGGGATCGTACTTTCCCACCTCGATCGCATTGACGGTCTGGCGGGACACGCCGAGTTCGCGGGCGAGATCAGCCTGTGTCCACCGCCGTTCGGCCCTCAGGACCCGGAGCGTGTTCCTCATGGAAGCGATCCACTCCGGGTCGGACGGTCAGCGAAGGCCGGGGCCCGTCACCTTGTAACCGGCATTCCTGAGAAGCTGAGGCAGGCTGTCTTCACCGACGAGGTGGCCCGCACCCACCGCGACGAAATCGGTGCCCTCGCCGGCGAGTTCCTCGCTCAGGGCCTCGGCCCAGGCGCGGTTCCGTTCGACGATCAGCACGCGGTAGAGTTCTTCGTCCACGTCACGCAGGTTGTCGTTGATGAAGTCGTCGAGACCGGAAACATCGCCGCTCGCCCAGTCCCTGGCGAAGCCTGCCAGTTCGGCAGGCGCCTGGCCTGCAGTCTCGATGGCGCTCTTCAGGAAGGCGACCTCGGTTTCCTCAGGCAGGTTGGCAAAGAAGCGCAGCTGCTCTTCCATGCTTTCGAAGGCCCGCCGCGGCTTGTCCTCGATCATCCTGTCGATGTGCCGTTCGACACCCGAATTGGGATCGAAACCGGCCGCCATGAGGTCGGCGACCCCGATGGTCAGCCCCGCAAGCCAGGGACGCATGACTTCGAACTGCGCCATGGGAATCCCCAGATCCGCTGCGACCCGCTCAAGCTCGGCCCGCGTCTCCTCGTCAAGCCGTTCGCTTAGCGGCCTGTCTGGAGACAGACCGAGCTTCATCACCAGGGCCTGGGTCCCGCTCTGGTCGTCGATTTGCGCCATCGGGATCTCGAACCAGACCTCGCCCGCGGCCTCGAGGGCTTCCTTGAGGGCGGGGCTGCGCCACTGGATGTCCTCGGGCAGGAAGTGGATGGTCGGATAAAGGGTGATGGAGCTGTCCTCGTCGGAGACGGTCCAGACCGGCGGCTCGGCGTGGGCGGTGGCAAAGGCTGTCACCAGGGCCGCGATCGATGCAATGCGTTTCAAGGGAAGCTCCATTCTTGATCTTTCAGGACCGACTTAGGAGCCGGGCCGCCAGAATGCGACCCGATCACGCAAGGCGGCGAACCCCCCGCCACCGACGCGGGCGGCGGAAAGCCCGATCAGGCTCCCCCCGGCCCAGAAGCTCAGCTCACCGATGCCCGCGAGAAGAACGGTGAGGCGCGTCAGGGTGGCCTGGTCGATGTGACCCAGCCCTCCAGCCACCCCGACGGCCACAGCTCCGGCCAACGCGGCACCCGTCACGGAAAGAAGAACAAAACCCCAGATCCGTGTCCGCATGTCACGCTTCCTTTCCCTGCTGACAAGGAGACTTCACTTCGCGGAATCGTGAAAGTCAAGCGTCTTTGACGCCCGTGGGGCGCAGACGCGCGGCTGCCGACACGCCCCGATCATGCTAGGCTCGCTCCATGATCGACGCCCTTCGCCTCGCCCATGATGGCCCCGTCTCCACCCTCACCCTCTCGAACCCTTCCAAGCGTAACGCGATGGCCGCTCCTTTCTGGGAGGACCTGCCGAAAATCGTCGACGAGCTGTCCGCCGGCAGTGAATGCCGGGTGCTGATCATCGCCTCGGAGGGGCCGCATTTCTCTTCCGGGATCGATCTTGGCCTTCTTGCCTCGACCCAGCCGGAGGATCTTGGCGCTGCAAAGCATCTCGATATCTACAGGCTGGTCCTGAGAATGCAGAATGCCTTCAACGCGCTGGAACGGGCCCGTTTTCCGGTGATCGCGGCGATCCAGGGCGGCTGCATTGGCGGGGCGGTGGACCTCGTCACCGCGTGCGATATCCGTCTTTCAACGGAGGATGCCTACTTCCAGATTGCCGAGATCGACATGGGCATGACCGCCGACGTGGGGACCTTCCCCCGCATCCTCAATCACCTGCCCGAAGGGATCGTGCGAGAGCTCTCCTACACCGGCAGGCGGATGAGCGCGCAGGAGGCCCAGCGCCACGGCCTCGTCAATAGCGTCTGCGGGGACCACGACGCATGCCTCTCCTCCGCCCGGGAGATGGCCGCAACCATCGCGGCGAAAGCCCCGATGGCCGTCCACGGATCGAAGGAGATCATCACCTATTCGCGCGACCACACCACCGAAGAGGCCCTCGACAGGATCGCCCTCTGGAACGCATCGAACCTTCAGGCTTCGGAGCTGATGGCTGCCATGGCCGCGCGGCAGTCCGGAGAGCCGGGGCAGTTCACGCCCCTGCCGCCCCTGAGGACCGTGGACGGACGAAAAAAGGAGGGCTGAACCTCAATGCCGCTCGCCGGCGGCCACGATCCGGCGGGCGGCCTTGATCACCGGAAGCTCGATCATCTTCCCGTCAAGTAGGGCAACCCCGCCGTCGGCCTCCTCGAACGCCGCCAGGACGCGGCGGGCACGCTCGAGCTCCCCGTCCGTTGGAGCCAGGGCCTCGTGGATCGGTGCGAGCTGGGCAGGGTGGATCGCCGCCCGCGCATGGATCCCGAGAGCCTTCGCCCTCAGGGTTTCCGCCCTCAGCCCTTCCGGGTCCTTCACATCGAGATAGGGCACATCGAAAAGCCGCTTCTGCGCGGCGCCGAAGGCGGCCGCACAGCGTGAGCGTCCGTAAAGATGCGCCTCCCATGACAGATCGCAACCGATCTCGCCCGCAAGATCGACGGCACCGTAGATCGCGCCGCAGACGCCCGGGTGGTCGGCAATGGCCTCGGCCATGCCGATAGCGCGAGCGGTTTCCATCACAACGATGATCCGCTCACGTCCGAACGCATCGTGGACCCGTGATATCTCCTCAAGGCCCATCGGCTTGGGCAGCATCACGAAGTCCGCTCCTCGCGCCTCCCGAAGGGCTGCGAGGTCCTCCTCGAACCACTCCGTATCGGCCGCATTGACCCTGAGGCCGATGACCTCCTGCCGCGTGGTGCCGGTTTCCTGCAGGAACGCGATGGTCGCGTCCCGCGCCTCGCCCTTGCCGCCGGGAGCCACGGCGTCCTCGAGATCGATGCAGACGAGGTCCGCCCCGGCCTTCGCCGCCTTGTCGAAGCGATCCGGCCGCGAGCCGGGAACGAAAAGGAGACTCCGCCAGAGGCTCTGGTCGAAACTGCGCATCTGAACTCACTCCGCCTTCAGGATACGGTCGATATCGGCTGCGCTGTGGCGCTCGGGGAGCTGCCTTGCCTCCTCACCAAAGGTGCGGTTGACCGCCTGCCCCCGCTGCACAGGCTCGCGCGACTTGAGCATCTTCGCCCAGCGCAGGAGGTTCGCGTAGCTTTCGACCTCCAGGAACTCCGCCGCGTCGTAAAGCCGGCCCAGCACCATGCCGCCATACCAGGGGAAGATGGCCATGTCGGCGATGGTGTACTGATCACCGACAATGAACTCATGGTCGGCAAGGTGGCGGTCGAGAACATCGAGCTGCCGCTTCACCTCCATGGCATAGCGATTGATGGGGTATTCGTACTTTTCGGGCGCATAGGCGTAGAAATGCCCGAAGCCGCCGCCGAGGAAAGGTGCGCTTCCCATCTGCCAGAAGAGCCAGTTCATGGTCTCCGCCCGGGCGGGGTGCTCGTTGGGGAGGAAAGCGCCGAACTTCTCGGCAAGGTAGACGAGGATCGCGCCCGACTCGAAGACCCGCTGGGGGGCGCTCGTCGTGGTGTCGACAAGGGCGGGAATCTTCGAGTTGGGATTGATGGCGACGAAGCCCGAGGAAAACTGCTCCCCCTCACCGATATTGACGAGCCAGGCGTCGTATTCCGCGCCCTTGTGACCGGCCGCGAGAAGCTCCTCGAGCATGATCGTGACCTTCACGCCATTGGGCGTCGCAAGAGAGTAAAGCTGCAAGGGATGCTCGCCCACCGGCAGTTCCTTCTCATGGGTCGAGCCTGCCACGGGACGGTTGATTTTGGCGAAGCGGCCACCGCTTTCCTGGTCCCAGGTCCAGACTTTCGGCGGCGTGTAGCGATCGGTCATGGGGTCTCCTTGCCTTCCGGGGGCCTCGAGCTTGCAAGCTATGTAGAGGGAACCGGCGGCAGAGGACACCCGTGGCCGCCAGCCTGACCGGGAGGCCGTCCCGGTATCCGGCACCCTGAGTGTCGAGAGAAACCTGAACCTGGAGCGGGTAGCGGGAATCGAACCCGCGCGTTCAGCTTGGGAAGCTGACAGGCTACCATTACATCATACCCGCAAGGCAGCGGAACATGATCTCGCGGCCCTGCGGTGTCAACGGCGGAGCGATAGATGAGCGACCTTCTTTTCTCGACCAGTGCGGCCCGGAACAAGGAGGTGATCGCCGAGGCTTTCGCAAGGCTCCTGCCCGGTGCCCGCTCCGTCCTCGAAGTCGGCGGCGGCAGCGGTGAACACGGCGAAGCGGTGCTCGCGAGAAAGCCGGACCTTCGCTGGCAGTCCTCCGATCCCGACCCCTCCGCGAGAGCAAGCATCAGTGAGCGGATGGATAAGCTTGGCCAGCCCAAGGCGCTGGGCGTCGATACCCGTCAAGACGGCTGGTGGATGGAGGTCGGCAGCCCGCCGGACACGATCGTGGCGATCAACGTCATCCACATCACTTCGCGCACGGGTGTCGAGAACCTTTTCCGCGGCGCCGGCATCCTGCTGCCCGCCGGCGGACATCTCTTCCTCTACGGCCCCTATTCGAGGCGGGGCGAGCTCGAGGAGAGCAACCGGCGTTTCGACCGTTCCCTGAAAGAGCGGGACCCCGCATGGGGCGTGCGCGACCTCGACGACATGATCCAGCCGCTTGCGGCGCGCTTCGCTCTCGACTTCGTCCATGCCGAGAGGGTTCCGGCGAACAACCACGTCGTGCTGTTCAGGCAGGCGGGGCGCGAAGAAAGCTGATCTCGGTAGCGCCGAAGCGCCTCGTCTCGGGACGCTCGAAGCCCGAAGGCACGTCGAAGTCCTCGCCCCTCTTGTGCTCGGCACAAAGAAGAGCGCCAGCGGCGAGCCACGCCCCGTCGGCCAGCCCCGCCAGGGTGGGACCGAGCAACCCCTTTTCGTAGGGGGGGTCGAGGAAGACGAGGTCGAAGGGGGCGCCGAGACCGGCTGGTTTCACGCCCAGCGCATCGGCAGGCCGACGGTGGATACGGGTATTCCCGAAGAGCCCGAAAGCCTCGACGTTGTCGCGGATCGCCCCCCGCGCACCCGCGTCGGTATCCACGAAGAGACAGAACGAAGCTCCCCGGGACATGGCCTCGAGACCCAGGGCGCCCGAGCCTGCGAAGAGATCGATGACCCTTGCGCCTTCGAGTTCGACATCGGCGCTGTGGCTGAGGATATTGAACAGGCTCTCCCGGGTCCTGTCCGTTGTCGGACGGGTGTTCATTCCCGAAGGCGCCCTGATCGGCCTGCCCTTCAATTCCCCGCCCACGATCCTCACGGAAGGACTCCGGCGCCAAGGATCGACCCCTCTTCGGTGGCCATGATGCGCCTCTCCTCCCTGCTCGTACCCGGCGGGGGCGAGAGAAGCTCCGTAAGCTGTCGTTTCCGGTCCCAAGCGGCGCAGGCTGTCGTCACGGCCCTGACCTGCTGGCGGTCCTTCACCGATCCGGGTTCGGTCCTTTCGAGGAATAGCGTGGGATAGATTTCCGCAAGGACCACCGAAGGGCCGTAAGGCAGGGTGTCGGCAAAATCAGTCTCGAATGGCCAGACCCTGCAAACCGCGAT
>CAZAFU010000126.1:0-7230 GCA_964484475.1 uncultured Caulobacterales bacterium
TCGCGCCGCACCACGCGCTACGACATCGACATGACCAAGTGCATCTATTGCGGCTACTGCCAGGAAAGCTGCCCGGTGGACGCCATCGTCGAGGGGCCGAACCTCGAATTCGCCACCGAGACCCGCGAAGAGCTGTTCTACAACAAGGAGAAGCTGCTCGCGAACGGGGACAGATGGGAACGCGAGATCGCCCGCAACATCGAGATCGACGCCCCCTACCGCTGACGGCCCGATCATCGCCGTGAGCACGTTCGCGCGATACCCCGGTCAAACGCCGGAACACCGCAGCCGTCGCTGCGTTGGTTAGCCGCAACCAGAAAAGGTGTGGCTATGCAGGAACTTGGCAAAAACCCGGTCGTAGGTACAGAAAACCGTGCCTCAGCAGGCGCCGCTGGTCTCGGCGGGGACGAACGGCTCCCCCACGAGACGCCGCGGCGACTTCCTTCGCCCGCGAGCAACAGCAATGATGACAACGGGCTTGGCACCATGCTCGTCGCCGGCACGGTCGGCTTCCTTCTGGGCATTGCCGCCAACCCGACCCGCAAGGCCGTCCTGCAGACCGCCGAGGCAGCCACCGGGGACTGGTACGACATTCTCAAGGCCGAGCATCGCGGCGTCGAAAAGGCGTTCGACGCGCTTCTCGAGACCAAGCCTCACGAGACGCGCCGGCGCCAGATCCTCCTCACCCAGATCGCCCACGCCCTGAACAAGCATGCGGTGACCGAGGAGAACGTGATCTACCCCGCCCTTCGCAAGCACGATGCCGAGGCCGCAAAGGAGCTCGGGAGCGAGCATCTCGACATCAAGGCCGACCTCTCGGCGCTGCAATACGATCTCGAGAAGGACGAGCCGGCCTGGGCCGGAAAGGCCGAGCGCCTGCGTGACCTCATCGTCGAGCATGCCCGCGACGAGGAGGAACGTATCTTCCCGCCTTTCCGCGAGAGCCTCACGGACGAAGAGAACGCTTCGCTCAACAGGCGGCTGCACTGGGAAGGCCTCAAGATCGCCTGACCGGCGCGCGCCCCTTCCGTCATCGGGAGGGGCCGCAACCCCGGTTGCTGCGCTGCGGCAAAAGAGCAGCCCGGGGCCGGGTCCCACCGGCAACCCTTCAGCGAATGCTGCCGGAACCATTGTCAGCCCGTCGCACTGCGTTTAAGCCTGTTATATCGAAAAACAGAAAAGCCGGTCATCGGCTCTCTGGAGGACAGACTTGAAACGCCTACTTTCTTTGGCCGCCGGGACAGCGGCCCTCATGGCTCCCGCCTTCGCGCAGGAGATCGACATCCCCTTCGAGAAATTCGAGACCGACAACGGCCTCACCGTGATCGTGCACGAGGACCGCAAGGCTCCGGTGGTCGCGGTCAGCGTCTGGTACAAGGTCGGCTCGAAGGACGAGCCCGAAGGCAAGTCGGGCTTTGCGCACCTTTTTGAACACCTGATGTTCAACGGCACCGAGAACTATGACGACGAATGGTTCAAGCCGCTGCAGGAAGTGGGTGCCGTCGGCCTGAACGGCACCACCAATTTCGACCGCACGAATTATTTCCAGACCGTCCCCACCCCGGCCCTCGACCTCATCCTCTGGATGGAATCGGACCGGATGGGCCACCTTCTCGGCGCGGTGACGCAGGAAAAGCTCGATGAGCAGCGCGGCGTTGTCCAGAACGAGAAGCGCCAGGGCGAGAACCAGCCCTATGGCCGCGTCTTCGACGACATCTTCCTGAGCCTCTTCCCCTCCGACCACCCCTATGGGCACACGGTCATCGGCTCGATGGACGATCTCAACGCAGCTTCGCTCGAGGACGTGAAGTCCTGGTTCGAGCAGTATTACGGACCGAACAACGCAATCCTGGTTCTGGCCGGTGACATCGATGCGGAGACCGCAAGGCCGCTGGTCGAGAAGTATTTCGGCGATATCGACCCCGGCCCCGTCCTCACCAAATGGGACGCCTGGGTGCCCGAACGCACCACGGCCACCCGTCAGACCATGATCGACCAGGTGCCGCAGACCCGGATCTACAGGGCCTGGGTCGCCCCGGGCGATACCGATCCCCAATCGACCGACCTGGCCATTGCCGCATCGATCCTCGGTGACGGCAAGAACTCGCGCCTCTACAAGTCGATGGTCTACGACCAGCAGATCGCCACGGATGTCTCGGTCTTCAATTACGAGCTGCAGATGGCATCGCTGTTCGGCATCGTGGTGTCCGTGGCCGAAGGCGAAGACCCCGAAGAGGTCGAAGCCGAGCTTGACCGCCAGATCGAGGCGTTCCTCTCGAAAACCCCGCGCCGCAACGAAGTCGAGCTCGTCTCCACCAAAACCCGCGCGCGGATCATCCGCCAGCTCGAAGAAGTCGGCGGTTTCGGCGGCAAGGCCGTGACCCTCGCCAGCGGCGAGCTGGTCGCAGGCGATCCGGGTTTCTACCAGACCGAACTCGACGAGCTCGAAAACGCCGACCCGAAGCAGGTGATCGAGGCCGCCCGCCAGTGGATCGGCGACAACTATCACCAGATCACGGTCGTTCCGGCTGACGATTACGACGTGGCTTCGGCCAGCGTGGATCGCTCCACCGGCC
Source organism: uncultured Caulobacterales bacterium (assembly GCA_964484475.1). Classification (GTDB taxonomy): domain Bacteria; phylum Pseudomonadota; class Alphaproteobacteria; order Caulobacterales; family Parvularculaceae; genus Parvularcula. The sequence continues at coordinate 2,577 of CAZAFU010000126.1, forward strand.
TGCCCGCCGTGACCGGAGAGACCGAACTCGACTTCCCCGACATCGAGACCACCACGCTCTCCAACGGGATCGAGGTTGTCTTCGCCGAGCGCGGCACCGTGCCGGTGGTCGAGGTCGCCCTCCAGTTCGACGCGGGGTACGCCGCCGATGCCGGCGACAAGCTCGGCCTTGCCAGCTTCACGACCCGGATGCTCGACGAGGGTGCAGGCAAGTACGACGCTCTCGAACTGTCCGCCGAACTCGAGCGTCTCGGCGCCACGATCGGTGCGGGATCGAGCCTCGATACCACGACGGTCCAGCTCTCCGCCCTTTCGGAGAACCTCAAGCCTTCGATCGAGGTCCTGGGCGATGTCGTGCGTCGTCCGAGCTTCGATCAGGAGGAGATCGAGCGTCAGCGCCCCCTGATCCTGAACGGTATCCGCCAGGAGAAGTCGCAGCCCGTGGCCATCGCCCTGCGAGAGCTCCCCAGGCTGATGTACGGCGAGGACCACGCCTACGGCATTCCGCTGACCGGATCGGGCACGCCCGAGGACGTCGAGGCGATCACCCGGGACGACCTCGTGCGCTTCCACGAGACATGGATGCGGCCCGACAACCTCACCGTCTACGTGGTGGGCGATACGACCCTGGACGAAATCAAGCCGCTGCTCGAACGTGAGTTCGGCAACTGGCGCGCCGAAGGCGAAAAGCCCGAAAAGAACATCGCCGAGGTCGGCTATGCCGAGCCCAAGGTGGTGATCGTCAACCGTCCGGGTTCGCCGCAGTCCCAGATCCTCGCGGGCCACATCGCTCCGCCCACCGGGGTGGACAACAACATCGAGATCTCCGCGATGAACGAGGTCTTCGGCGGCAACTTCAACGCGCGGGTGAACTCGAACCTGCGTGAGGACAAGGGCTGGTCCTACGGCTCCTACACCACCCTCTTCGGTGCAACCGGCCAGCGTCCCTTCATCGTTCTCGCCCCGGTGCAGACCGACAAGACGGGCCCGGCCCTTGCCGAGCTGAAGAAGGAGTTCGCGGGTTTCCTCGGTGACAATCCGGCGACGGAGGAAGAGCTGGAACGCGTGGTTCTCGACAATGTCCGCTCGCTGCCCGGGGTCTACGAGACTTCCGATGCGGTCCTCTCGAGCTTCCTCTCGAGCGGCCGTTACGGACGCGACTACAACTATCCCGAGACCCTGCCCGCGCAGTATCGCGAGCTGACCACGGATGATGTCATGGCCGCGGCCCGCGACGTGCTGAAACCTGAACAGCTCATCTGGATGATCATCGGCGATGCCGAAGCGATCCGCGACGAGGTGGAAGCCGCAGGTATCGGTCCGGTGGAAGTGGTCGAGATGTCCGATCTCTGATCACCGACACGGCATGAAGCAGAAAGGGCGGCCCGTCGGCCGCCCTTTTTCATGTCATGCCGAGCTCGCTTTCCTGAAGCTTCCTGATCTCGTCCCGAAGCTCCGCGGCCTTCTCGAAATCGAGATCCGCAGCGGCTTCCCGCATGGTCTTCTCGAGCGCCTTGATATGCGCCTGGAGGTTCGCTCCCGGTGCATAGGCTGCCCGCTCTTCCTTCATGTAGCCCATGCCGGTCTTCCCACCGGCCAGCTTCTGTGAACTGAACGTCGTTCCCGCCGCGGCCTTCGCGGCCTCGTCGTCTCCGTCGACGATCTCGGCGATCTTCGCCTTCACCGTGGTCGGCGTGATGCCGTGCTCTTCGTTGTATTCGAGCTGCTTCTCGCGGCGCCGTTCCGTCTCGGCGAGGGCCCGCTCCATCGAGCCGGTCATCTTGTCCGCGTAGAGAATGACGCGTCCCTCGACGTTCCGGGCCGCCCGGCCGATGGTCTGGATCAGGGATGTCTCCGACCGCAGGAAACCCTCCTTGTCCGCATCGAGGATCGCAACGAACTGGCATTCGGGGATGTCGAGCCCCTCGCGCAGGAGGTTGATCCCGATCAGGACGTCGAAGACGCCGAGCCGCAGATCACGGATGATCTCGATCCGCTCCACGGTGTCGACATCGGAGTGCATGTAGCGGACCTTCACGCCCTGGTCGTGCATGTATTCGGTCAGGTCTTCGGCCATCTTCTTGGTCAGTGTCGTGACCAGCGACCTGCCGCCCGCCCCGGCCACCTTCTTGACCTCGTCGATGACGTCATCGACCTGGCTGAAATTGTCCTTGGAAACCGGCCTTATCTCCACGGGCGGATCGACCAGCCCGGTCGGGCGGATGACCTGTTCGGTGAAGACCCCGTCGGTCCGCTCCAGCTCCCAAGGTCCCGGTGTGGCCGAGACGTGGACGGTCTGGGGCCGCATGGCATCCCATTCCTCGAACTTCAGCGGCCTGTTGTCCATGCAGCTCGGAAGCCGGAAGCCGTACTCCGCAAGCGTTCTCTTGCGGGCGTAGTCGCCTTTGAACATCGCGCCGATCTGGGGCACGGTGACATGGCTCTCGTCGCAGAAAAGAAGCGCGTTTTCCGGAAGGTACTCGAACAGGGTCGGCGGCGGCTCGCCCGGTTTCCGCCCGGTCAGGTAGCGCGAATAGTTCTCGATGCCCTGGCAGGACCCCGTGGCCGCCATCATCTCGAGGTCGAACTGCACCCGCTGCTCGAGCCTTTGCGCCTCGATCAGTTTGCCCTCTTCCTGAAGGATCGGCAGCGTCCGGTCGAGCTCGGCCTTGATGTCCTTCATCGCCCGGCTGAGAGTCGGGCGCGGGGTCACGTAGTGGCTGTTCGCATAAAGGCGGATCTTCGGAAGGCTCTGGACCTTCTTGCCGGTCAGGGGGTCGAACTCGACGATCTCCTCGATCTCGTCGCCGAAAAGGGTGATCCGCCACGCGGTGTCTTCGTAGTGGGCGGGGAAGAGCTCGATCGTGTCCCCCCGGGCACGGAAGGTCCCGCGCTGGAACGCGGCCTCGTTGCGCTTGTACTGCAGGGCCACGAGATCGGCGAGCAGGACCTTGCGGTCCACCGTCTCGCCGACTTCGAGATCGAAGGTCATGGCGGTATAGGTTTCGACCGAACCGATACCGTAGATGCACGAGACCGAAGCGACGATGATGACGTCATCGCGCTCGAGAAGCGCCCGGGTCGCGGAGTGCCGCATCCGGTCGATCTGCTCGTTGATCGTCGATTCCTTCTCGATATAGGTGTCGGTTCGAGGAACGTAGGCCTCCGGCTGGTAGTAGTCGTAGTAGCTGACGAAGTACTCGACCGCGTTCTCGGGAAAGAAGGCCTTGAACTCGCCGTAGAGCTGGGCGGCCAGGGTCTTGTTGTGCGCGAGGATCAGGGCCGGCCGCTGTGACGCCTCGATGATCTTGGCCATGGTGAAGGTCTTGCCCGAACCCGTGACGCCCAGGAGCACCTGGTCGCGTTCATGCAGCTTGATGCCGTCGACCAGTTCCTCGATGGCCGCCGGCTGGTCGCCGGCGGGGGCATAGTCCGAGACCACGGTGAAGCGCTGGCCTCCCTCGCTCTTCGTCGGCCTCTGGGGCCTGTGAGGCTGCCACCCCACCGGCTTCAGTCGCCCGTGATAGGTTGCGATGGCTTCGGAGAAGCCTTGGGAGTCGGGAAGAATGTCGGACATGGCTTCTATTTAGACTTCGCGGTCCCCGTTCAACACCTGCTGTTTGCCTCCGTCGTCATCGAACGAATCCCGAAGGTTCCGTGTTTTCCCAACAGAACCCGGCATGAGGCCGGGTATGAACCTGATGGAGGTTTTCATGTTGGGATGGGCCCTGACCTTTCTCGTAATCGCGCTGATCGCCGCTGCGCTTGGCTTTGGCGGTGTCGCCGGCGCCGCGTCCTCGATCGCCGTCATCCTGTTCTGGGTCTTTCTGGCCCTGTTCGTTGTGTCGCTGATCGCCCGGGTCGTCCGGCGCAGCTAAAGACCTAAATTCGATCGCCCGGGCGTCCGGCCTGCACGGCTGGACCCCGGGCGTTTCCTCGTTTCCGCAAGAGAAGGATCATCCATGACCAAAGCTCACGAAGTCGACCAGCACGAGCACGTCGTCGAGAGCGGCCTCGATCGCGACGGTCGCAAGGAACTCTGCGACATGCTCGGTGAAGCCCTGGCCAGCACCTATGTGCTCTACCACAAGACCCACGCCTACCACTGGAACGTCACCGGCCCGCTGTTCTACTCGGTGCACAATCTCACCGACGAGCAGTACAGGAATTTCGCCACAGCCATCGACGAGATCGCCGAACGCATCCGGGCCCTCGGTTTCGCTGCCCCGGTCGGTCTCAAGAACTACTACGAACGCAGCGTCATCAAGGACGTGAGCGGTATTCCCGACGCCGGAACCATGCTGCGCGAGCTCTCCCTCGATAACCAGCATTTGGCCGGCTCCATGCGGAAGACCGTCGAGAAGGCCGAGGAGATCGGCGATACTTTCACCGCCGACTTCGTCACCGACCGCATCGGCACCCATGAGGAATTCAGCTGGATGCTTTCTGCTCTCGCCATGGGCGACGAGCGCGACGAGCGTCTCACGCCGAACTGATCGGACCCGATCGCCATGGGCGAGGCGGCGCTTCGGCGCCGCCTTTTTTTTGCGCGAAGGGTCTTCAGCGGGACCCTCCGGGCCGCCCGGCCAGCTGGTGAGGAGTGGCCCCACAGCAAGAAGCCGCCTCGACCCTGAAGGGAGGCGGCTTCTCGACGA
>CAZAFU010000127.1:0-6839 GCA_964484475.1 uncultured Caulobacterales bacterium
ATTTTCAATCCGCTGCTCTACCAACTGAGCTACCTGGGCGTGAGCGGGGCTCCTAGCTTGAGGCTTTTGCAGTGTCCAGCGCTGATCGACCGGTTCCGGTCTCTTTTTCGCGGGACTGCCGGGCCGGGTCTTCCACGATGTCCTGATGCACCATGACATCGGCGCCCGGGAAGCGGGCCTTGAGCGCTGCTGCGGTCCCGGTTGCGACCCTGTGAGCGGCAGCGAGGGGAACCTCGCCGGGCAGCTCGATATCGACCTGGATGAAGCGGTGGCTCCCCGCCCGGCGGGTCCTGAGGTTGTGGAACCCCTGCACCCCTGCCTCGCCGAGGATGATGCGGCCGATCTCGGCCCGCTCCTCGTCGGGGAGTTCCTCGTCCATGAGCTGGGGCAGGGCCTGCGCCGCGACCTCGCGCACCGACCAGAAAAGGACGCCGGCCGCCATCAGGCCCGCGATCCCGTCGATCCGGGAGAGGCCGAACGCCGCGGCAGCCCAGACCGCCAGCAGCAGTCCGGCATTCGCGACGATATCGCCGACATAGTGTGACCTGTCGGCGCTCACCACGAGGGAGCCGGTCCGCCTGACGATCATGGTCTGGGCGATGACCAGCAGCAGCGAAACCAGCGACGCAAGGCCCAGCGCGATGATCGCCGGGCCCGGCCTTTCGATCGGGACAGGCTCGATCAGCCGCCTGACACTCTCGATGGCGACGATGGTGGCCGACGCACCGATCAGAGTGCACTGAAGAAGCGCGGAGACCGCCTCGGCCTTCTGGTGGCCGAAACGGTGGTTCTCGTCCGGCGGCTGGGCCGCGAAACGCACCGCGAAGAAGGCAAGACCGCTCGAGGCAAGATCGAGCCCCGAATCTGCCAGCGCGCCGAGGACCGCTACGGAACCGGACATGAGGTAGGCCACGAACTTCGCCACCAGGAGACCGGCCGCCGTCGCAACGGCGGTCATGGTGATCAGGCGATTGAGCCTGTCCGCCCTCGCCGCGGGCATCTTATGGGGCCCCCTGCTCAACCCTTCTGCGTCCAGAAGGCGCCGACCTTTTCGGGAAGCTCGGGGGTCGCAAGGTCCTCTTCGGCGTCGGCCGCCCACAGCGTGAAATTGTCAGCAAGCGTTTCCTCGGGGTGGATGATGTAACCGGTGTTCCCGCCCAGAACCTCGATATAGGCGGGCACCTCTTCGGGCGAGAGGAGGTCTTCGGGGCCTTCGGCCATGGTCGTGCACATACCGTCTTCCACCGTCACCGGGATCAGGCCGAAACCGAAAAAGGCCGGGAGCGGACCCTGGTTCTCCTCGCTGTAGGGACGGCTCGTGTAGAGGAACGGGATCACGCCATCGGCGTTCTCCACCATGACCGAGGCGTAGTGGTCATAGCCCGGCGCATCGGGGTTCGTGAGGCGGATCTTGCGCAGGCTCTCGGGTTCGTCGAATTCGCACGGGCGGAAACCGATCAGGGCGAAATACTCGTCGTGACGGTCCTGGTTCGCACGGGAGAGGACATGGTGCAGCTCGTGCAGGAAGAGCCGCTTGAGGCTTTCGCCCTCGGGCAGGCCCTCGCCGGCGAAGACGATGGCGTTGTCGCGGGTATGGGGCAGGCCGCCTTCGACGATCGTCCCGGTGCGCATCATCAGGACTTCCGAGGGAAGGTTCATGTCGATGGCGTCGAGCTTGGCCGAAACGCTCGCGATCGCTTCTTCGATGGCGGCGATCTCGGCTTCCGTCCATGACTGGACATCCTCCCGGTAAAGAGCATCCATCGCGGCCCGGTCGCCCTCCCCCGAGCGCGCACGGATCGCCGTCTCACGGGCCTCGAGCCGTTCGGCATAGGCATCCTCGGCACTCAGGATACCGGCAGCTTCCTCGCCATCGATGAAACGCAGGACCACGCCGTCATCGGTGATCGCCGCGATATCCTCCTGCATGAGGTCGTCACCTGGGACCGCATCCTCGACCATCTGCGTCTCCTCCGGCGCGACGGTTTCGGGGGGCTCGCCATCGCCGCAGGCGGCGAGGAGGGCAATGGCGGCGACGCTGGACTTGAGGCGCATATCCTTGGAGGCTCCGTTTGCGGTTCTGCGGCCTCGATAGACCCGATCGCTCCCGCCGCGAACCCCCTTGCCGGCACAACCCCCAAGCGCCGCGATTGAGAAACCGGAAGGGTTTTGCCGCGCACAATCGGGGGATGCACCGTCTTGCCCCTCTTCTCCTCCTCGTTCTGGGCGCTTGCGCGTCCGGCGGCTCCATGCCCGGTCTTTTCGGAGGCGGCAGCCTGCCCGCGGACGACGCGAGCCTGCTTGGAACCTGGGACGTCGCCTTCACCGACACCGCAGGGGATGGCCCCATGGCCATGACGCTGATGATCGACACGGTCGAGGACGGCAAGGTCGAGGGCCGCATCGGCGGCAAGCCCTTCCTGACCTCCCGCAGTACCGTGAGTGAGGGCGAGCTCCACTGGGCGGCCACCACCAGGGGCGAAGACGGCCCGTTCTTCCACGACGCCCGCCTTGTCGGTGGCGAGCTTCACGGGACGACCCTCTCGATCGGCCAGGATACCTTCAGGGGCTGGACCGCAAGGAAGCGGGCGCCGAACTGAAGCGCTGCAACAAGCCATCGCAATCCGTGAATCGGTCCCGCTTGGCAAAGCCGGCGCCAGGGCATAGGCCGCGCTCCGAGCCTTAACCAAGAGGCGGGAGCTTTCTCATGTCCATCGCTTTCATCGACCTCCAGGCGCAGCGGGCGCGCATCTCCGACGAGATCGACCGGGCCATCGCGGCCGTGCTCGAGCACGGCAAGTTCGTCATGGGTCCCGAGGTCCAGGCCTTCGAAGAGGAAATGTCGAAGTTTTCCGGCGCAGGCTTCACGGCGGGGTGCGCCAACGGCACCGAAGCCCTCGCCCTGCCCCTGATGGCCTGGGAACTGAGAACCGGCGACGCCGTCTTCTGTCCCAGCTTCACCTTCACCGCGACAGCCGAAGTCGTCCCCTGGCTCGGCGCCTCGGCGGTCTTCGTCGATATCGACCCGCGGACCTACAACATGGACCCCGCCTCCCTCGAAGCCGCCATCGAGGATGTCGTGAAGAGGGGCGAGCTGAAGCCCAGGGCAATCATCGCCGTCGATCTCTTCGGTCAGCCTGCCGACTACCCGGCGATCCGGAAGATCGCCGACAGGTACGGCCTGAAGCTGATCGCCGATTCAGCGCAGGGCTTCGGCTGCACCATCGACGGCAAGCACCCCATCGAATGGGCCGATGTCGTCACCACCAGCTTCTTCCCCGCAAAACCCCTCGGCTGCTACGGTGATGGGGGGGCGATCCAGACCAACGACCAGGAGATGTGGGAACTCCTCGACAGCCTCCGCGTCCACGGCAAGGCGTCGCAGGCGGACATGGACGCGGCCCGCTATTCCGGCCACGAAGCGAAATACATGAACCCGCGGATCGGCATGAACAGCCGCCTCGATACGATCCAGGCGGCGATCCTCCTCGAAAAGCTGAAGATCTTCGCCGAGGAGATCGAGCTGAGGGAAAAGGTCGCGAACCGCTACAACCAGGGCCTTGAAGGCGCGGTTTCGTCGGTGCCCTTCGTCAAGGAGGGCTACCAGTCGGTCTGGGCGCAGTACACGATCGAAGTCGAAGGCCGCGACGCGCTGCAGGCCAGGCTGCGCGAAGCGGGTGTCCCCACCGCGGTCTATTACCCGATCCCGATGCACGAGCAGGGTCCCTATCGCCGCTTCCCCACCGCGCCGGGCGGCCTTCCGGTGACGGAGGACAAGAAGTCCACCGTGGTCAGCCTTCCCATGCACCCCTATCTCGACGAGGCGACCCAGGACCGCGTCATCGAGGCGGTCAGGGCGGCGCAGAGCTGAAGCACCATGCCGGGCAGCATCGGTGCGGAGCCGAGGGTCTCCGTCCTCATCGTCAACTACAACTCCGGTGACCGGCTCGCCCGCTGCATCGAGGCGCTCGCCATGCAACGCTTCAGGGAGTTCGAAGTGGTGGTGGTGGACAACGCCTCCACCGACGGCTCCCAGGAAGCGGCGAAGACGCGGGCCCGACTGATCCGCCTGAAGAGCAATACGGGGTTCGCGGCAGGCTCGAACAGGGCCGCGGCCGAAGCGGCCGGGGGGCTCCTGGTCTTCCTCAACCCCGATGCCTATCCCGAGCCCAACTGGCTCGAAGCGCTGGTCGATGCCGCCGAGCGTTTCCCCGACACCGATGCTTTCGGCTCGCTCCAGGTCATGGCCGAGGATCCCGCCCGCCTCGATGGGGCGGGCGACGTCTATTTCTTCCCCGGCCTTCCCTACAGGGGAGGCTTCGGCCGGCCCCTCTCCGATGCGCCGGAGGAGGGAGAGATCTTCTCGCCCTGCGCTGCGGGAGCCCTCTACCGCCGACCCGCCTTCGAGGCCCTGGGCGGCTTCGACGAGAGCTATTTCTGTTATGGCGAGGATGTGGATCTGGGCTTCCGCCTCAGGCTGGCCGGCGGTCACGCGATCCACGTTCCCACCGCAATCCTCCGCCACGAAGGGTCCGGCGTCACCGGCAGGCGTTCGGACTTCGCGCTCTATCACGGCTACCGCAACCGGCTGACCACCTACCTCAAGGCCATGCCCCTGCCGCTCCTCCTGCTGGGACTTCCGGTCCATGTTCTCTACGGGGTCGCGCTGGGGGTCATGCTCACCCTGAGGGGAACGGGCGGTGCCTACTGGCGAGGTATCGGGGACGCGCTCGACCGGCTGCCGCGCACCCTCGCCGCGCGCCGCGCGCTTCGCGCTTCGCGCACCGCCAAGACCAGGAGCATCGCAAGGGCGCTGACCTGGTCGCCCTTCAAACCGCTGCGCCGACGCGCGGACGTCAAGCCGCTCGGGCGGGCCATTTAAACCTTGGGCAAATGCGCACCCATCACAACAAGACCCCGGCGCGGAGCCTTTGCTGGACCCGCTGCCTTGCGGTTGTTAAGCCGGGGGCGGCTGTCCCGGGGTTGGAGAGACGCAGGATGAACGCGGTCGTCGACGATTTTCTGGCCCCTGTCCGCCAATGGCGCGTCTGGTGGATCCTCGGGTCCCAGGACATCAGGATGCGCTATCGCCGGTCCGCGATCGGACCCTTCTGGATCAGCCTTTCCATGGCGACCCTCGTGGTCGGGATCGGCTTTCTCTACAGCGGGATCTTCGCGCTCGAGTTCAAGACCTACCTCTCCTGGCTGGCGACGAGCTTCCTCGTCTGGGGCGTCATCAGCGCCGGCCTGATCGAGGGCTGCGGTGCGCTGGTCGATGCCGAGCAGCATCTCAAATCCTCCCGCATCGCGGTGCCGCTCTACGCGGCGAGGGTGGCGTGGCGGACCACGCTGGTCTTTCTGCACAACCTCCTCGTGATCATGCTGGTGCTGCTCTATTGCGGCATCGAGACCGGTCTCACGGTGCTCTGGATCCTGCCAGGCTATCTCCTGCTGACCGCCTTCGTGTTTCTCTCGGCAGTCGCCCTCGGGCCGCTCACCCTGAGGTTCCGGGACGTCAAGCAGATCATGGCCAGCATCGTCCAGATCATGTTCTTCGTGACACCGATCATATGGCTTCCCGACCAGGGGCGCGTCCCTGCGCTCGCGATCCAGGGCAACCCGCTCTACCATCTCATCGAAACCGTGCGGGCACCGCTTCTCGGTACGCCTCCCACCCTCCTGAACTGGGGGGTGAGCCTCGCGGTCATCGCCGGACTGGCCGTGGCTGCTCTCTTCTCCGACGCGATGAGCCGGAGGAAGGTGTTCCTGTGGCTGTGATCGACCTTCCCGAGAAGAAAGCCCCCCGGCTCGCCCTCAGGGACGTGACGTTCGAATACCCGCTGTTCGAGATCGCCGAGCGCTCCTTGAAGGTCAAACTGCTCAACCTCGTGCGCCGCCAGCCCCTGGCCGCACCCACGGTCAAGGCCCTTCGCGGCGTCAGTTTCGAACTGCGCGACGGAGACCGCCTGGGCCTGATCGGCCACAATGGAGCGGGGAAGTCGAGCCTCCTGAGACTGCTCGGCGGTCTTGCCCACCCGACCTCCGGGACCATCGAGAGCGAAGGCCGGATCATTCCCCTGATCGACAAGGGCGTCGGTATCAATCCCGAGCTTTCCGCGGCCGACAATATCGAGCTGCCCCTGCGCCTGCTCGGTGCGACCACGGAGGAGATCGATCACGCCCGCGAGGATGTCCGCGCCTTCTCGGACCTCGGCGATTTCTTCGATATCCCGGTCAGGCGGTATTCGGACGGCATGAAAGCGCGGCTTTCCTTCGCACTGTCGACATCCATTCCCGCCGACGTTCTCGTTCTCGATGAGTGGCTGTCCGCAGGCGATGCCGCTTTCGTGCAGAAGGCGCAGGAGCGGCTCACCCGCTATCTCGACACGATCAAGGTCGTGATCCTCGCGAGCCACTCGCGCAACCTGCTCAAGACCGTCTGCAACAAGGTGGCATGGCTCGACAAGGGCGAGCTGCGCGCGATCGGCCCTTCCGAAAAGGTTCTCGAGGAATACTTCGCCGACGCCAACAAGGAAGCCAGGAAGTCAGTGGGCGGAAAGGTCGAGTTGCAGCAATCGCGCGCCCCCCGGCCCGATAATCGGCTGCCGAGCCGCAGCGCCGCGGAATAGTCATGGACGGGTGGCCGGGTGAGACCGCGCCGGAAACGGTGCTCGCCCTTCCCGCAGCGAGCTCGCGCGCTCTCCCCGTCACCCTCACCGCAACGGTGCCGCCCGTTCCTTTCGGTAAGGCGGCCCAACGTTTCGAGCACGGATCGAACCTGGTTCTCACGGCCCTGCCGACCGGCGGCCTCTTTCGCCCGGGCCGCTACCGGCTCCGTC
>CAZAFU010000128.1:0-6767 GCA_964484475.1 uncultured Caulobacterales bacterium
AGGTGCCAGGGCCTGAAGGGGTAGCCGAGGGTGTACATGTCGCTGTCCGAGCGGACACCCGGATAGCGGAAGAGGTCCCAGGTCCCTCCCATGCTGTCTCGCGCCTCGAAAAGGCGGAAGCTCAAATGAGGCAGGTGGATCCTCAGGCGGCAGGCGGCGCCTATCCCAGAAAGTCCCGCCCCGATGATCGCAACATCCTCGACCTGTCCGGTGTTCATTGTGTTCCCTCAAAGACCGGGGCCCATGGAACTTGTTCAAGCTGGTGCCCGGCTCTATCCAGCGTGTTTGGATTCAAGAGAAGCAGAGATCATGACGAACGCAAAGGCACTCCTCGGCATAACGGTTATCGCGCTCGGCGCATGCCAGAGCGGCCCGGAAGGCACGGCAGAGACCGCGCTGGACCTGCCGCCGGTTTCCGAGAACGTGCTCGAGAGGCACGTTGCGACCCTCGCCAGCGATGCGTTCGAGGGTCGCGCGCCGGGGACGGCAGGCGGGATGAAGACCCGCGAATACCTCGCCTCGGAGATGCGGCGGGCCGGGCTCGAGCCGATCGGCGACAGCTACGAACTTCCGGTGACTATGGTGAGCCGGGAGACGATCCCTGCGCAGTCCAGCGCTCGCTTCGATGACGGCGATGTGGCCGACGAGCTCGCCTACCGGTCCGAAGCGGTCTTCTGGTCGACCCGTGACAGCCAGCGCGTTTCCGTCCGCGATTCGGACGTCGTCTTCGTCGGCCATGGTGTGGTCGCGCCGGAATATGGCTGGAACGACTACGCCGGGCTCGACGTGCGCGGGAAGACCGTGGTGATGCTCATCAATGATCCGGGCTTCCGGCTCGAGGGCGATAATTTCCAGGGCCGGGCCATGACCTATTACGGCCGCCACACCTACAAGTTCGAAGAGGCTGCCCGGCAGGGCGCCGAGGCCGCGATCATCGTTCACCAGACCGCGCCGGCCGCCTATCCCTGGGCCGTCGTCGAAGGCGGCTGGTCCGGGCCCCAGCTCGATCTTCCCAGAACCGAAGGCGCCGTCGAGCCCGTCGCCGTCTCGGCATGGATCACCGTGGAGCAGGCCCGCGAGCTGTTCTCCTCTGCCGATCTCGATTTCGACGAGATGGAAGAGGCCGCCACGCGCAAGGGCTTCACGCCCGTGGACCTCGGCGACGTGACCTTCTCTTCCGAGATCGTCCAGGAACTGACCATTTCCGAAAGCGCGAACATCGCGGGCGTCCTTCCGGGTACCGAGCGGCCCGGGGAATACGTGCTCTACACGGCGCACTGGGATCACCTCGGCGTCGATCCGACCCTGGTCGAAGCGGGCGAGGACGGCATCTTCAACGGTGCGATCGACAACGCCACCGGGACCGCCGCGATCCTTGCCATCGCCGAAAGCTACGCGCGGGCCGGGGTCAGGCCGAAGCGGTCGCAGATCTTCCTCGCGGTGACGGCCGAGGAGTCGGGGCTGCTTGGGGCCAAGAGCTTCGCTGCGAACCCGCCCGTACCACTCGCGAGCATTGTCGGCGGCATCAATATCGACGCCGCGCTACCCGTGGGCCCTGCCCGGGACCTGACGGTGATCGGCTACGGCTCTTCGGAACTCGAGGACATCCTTGCGGATGTGGCCGGCCGGAAGGGCATCGTCCTGAAGCCAGACGCTTCCCCGGAGAAAGGGTATTTCTACCGCTCCGACCATGTGGAATTCGCCAAGCGCGGCGTGCCCATGCTCTACGTCGACAACGGCCTTGACCTTGTCGATGGCGGCGTCGCCGCGGGCCGCAAAGCCGCGGACCGCTACACCGACGTGAACTACCACAAGGCGAGCGACGAATATGATCCGGAGAGCTGGCGCTTCGACGGCCTCGCCTCCCTCACCACGACCCTCAGGGACGTCGGTGCAGAGCTTGCAACCATGGAAGACTTCCCGAACTGGTACGAAGGCAACGAGTTCCGTCCGATCCGCGACGCGCAGCTCAGGGCCGCCGCTCAGGGAAGCAAGTAACGGGGACTGTTCAACTCCTATGGCGTACCTACCGATCTCCCACGAGCCGCCCTTTCTTCTCGACAGGGAGGCGCTGCGCGAAAAGGGCGAAGAGCTGCAGGAGGCCCACGCCTCCGCGGACCCCTTCCCCCACACCGTGATCGACAATTTCCTGCCGATGGAGATCGTCAGGTACTGTCAGGACCACTTCCCTGGCGAGGAAGGACCGATCAGCGGCGAGTTCGACCGCGACCAGGAGCGCTTTAAGCGCAGCTTCCACCCCGACGGCCTCGCGCCCGAACTCAGGCATCTTTTCTACACCTTCAACAGCCTGCCTTTCGTGAAGATGGTGGAACGGATCACAGGAATCCGCGGGCTGATCCCGGACCCCTATTTCATGGGAGCGGGGTTCCACGAGACGAGGACCGGCGGGCATCTCGGGATGCATACCGATTTCAACCATCACAAACCGATGGATCTCGAACGCCGCGTGAACGTGCTCATCTACCTCAACGAGGACTGGGAGGACGGTTATGGCGGTGAGCTGGAACTCTGGGACAGCGAGATGAAGAGCCGCTTCGAGCGTGTGGTTCCGGTGGCCGGGCGTTGCGTGATGTTCAACACCACCGACGAGAGCTGGCACGGACATCCCGATCCCGTGGCGCACCCCGGTGACAAGCCGCGCCGCTCGATCGCGCTCTACTACTACTCTGCGACGTGGGACGAGAGCCGCAAGGGCAAGTCGACCCAGTTCCGTGTCCGGCCCGGTTCAGAAGACCGCGTTGACTGGCGAACGAAGACCTCCGAAACGCTCGGGGACTTTGTGCCACCCATCCTGATGCGGCCGCTCGACAAGGTGATCCGACGGACCTTCCGCTGATCGCTTCCGGCCGCCAAGATCGTAAGGAGAAGCGATGAGCGATCGTTCCGACGTCGATCCCGCGCGCATACCGGATACGGAGGTCTCGGTTTCCGAGGCCTTCGGCATCAAATCGAACATGAAGGTCCCTGCCTTCTCCGAAGGCGGGGAACACGTGCCCGTCCGCGACGACACCTACAGGTTCGATCCGCAGACGACCCTGGCGATCCTCGCGGGCTTCGCCCACAACCGGCGCGTCATGGTGCAGGGCTATCACGGCACCGGTAAGTCGACCCATATCGAGCAGGTCGCGAGCCGGCTCAACTGGCCCTGCGTCCGGATCAATCTCGACAGCCATGTCAGCCGGATCGACATGATCGGCAAGGACGCCATCGTGGTCGAGGACGGCAAGCAGATCACCGCGTTCAAGGAAGGCATCCTGCCCTGGGCGTTCCAGCGCCCCGTGGCGCTCGTCTTCGACGAATACGACGCCGGCCGGCCCGACGTGATGTTCGTGATCCAGCGGGTCCTCGAGGCCGAAGGCCGCCTGACGCTTCTCGACCAGAACAAGGTCCTCTCGCCCCATCCTTCCTTCCGTCTCTTCGCGACGACCAACACCATCGGTCTCGGCGACACCACGGGGCTCTACCACGCAGCAGATCAACCAGGGCCAGATGGACCGCTGGTCGATCGTCACCACTCTCAACTACCTTCCGCACGAGGAAGAAACCGAGATCGTAGCCGCCAAGCTGCCGGGTTACAGCCAAGGCGAGCAGCGCAAGACGCTCGAGGCGATGATCCGCGTGGCTGACATGACGCGCAACGCGCTCATGGCGGGCGACATCTCCACGGTCATGTCACCGCGGACGGTGATCACCTGGGCGCAGAATGCCGAGATCTTCGGCGATATCGGCTACGCCTTCCGGGTGACGTTCCTCAACAAGTGCGACGAACTCGAACGGCCGCTCGTTGCCGAGTTCTACCAGCGCGCCTTCGGGGAAGACCTCCCCGAGGCGAGCCACCTGATCGATATCGCGTAACGACGAGCCTTAGCCGTGGGCACCGAAATGGTGCGCCACGGCAAGGCTGATCCTGCGGGATTGGGCGAAGGCCCGCTCGAGGGGGGCGATCGTCTGCTCTTCGATATCGGCATATCCCGTTCCTGTCTCTTCCCCGTCGGCCGGCTCGTTGAAGAGGGTGCTGTCCCCCTCCCCCGCGTCCTGCGGGAAACCTTCGCGAAGCTGGGCGACGGCGTCAGGGACCGAAAGCGCGAGGATCTCGGCCAGCACTTCGTCCCGCGAAAAGCCCGCGGCCCGCGCGAACTGCGGCAAACGCGCGCCGAGAATGAACATGTGCTGGATAAGGGCAATACGGACGGCATGGAGAAGGTCGAGATTGAGGGGCCCGGGCCCGAGGTCCTCGTAGCCCATCTCGCCGAGAACCTTCTTCAGCCCGATCGCACCAGGGCGGAGACGCGCTGCGATCTGAAGGGCCGCGAAATAGCGCCTGTCCCCAATCAGGTGGGTGGCAAGATCCGCACACGCCTTCTCGATGTCCGGCTCGCGCCCCGAGATCGGGCGGGTCGCCCAGAAGCTTCCGTCGTAGAGCTTCATGTAGGCGATCAGCGTCTTCATGTCCGAGAGGCGCGCGGCCCGCGCGACCAGCGCCATCAGGCGCCGGAACCGGTCGCTGGTTTCGTGGAGCTCGGCATAGGCTTCGGGCTCGATCGCGATCGCTTCGCCGATCCCCGCATGGAGGTTCGCGACGTAACCGATCTGCTGCAGGCTGCCGTTATGCGAGATGGCTCGGATCGACCGTAGGCTGATGTCTTCTTCGTTCCGGCGTTCGAACTGGCGCTTGGTCTTGCGTGAGCCTGCCGGCGGCAGGAGCGAGAGGCCCGGCCCCATCGCGACCATTGCCATGGCCTCGTCATTGAAGAGGGTGATCTGTTCCGCCCTCACCGCGTTGAAGAAATCGAGGCTGGCTTCCTGCCGCTCGTAGAAAGGGTCCTTGCCGTCATCCCGAACGGAACGGGCCTTGAGAAGGCCTGCGAACACCGCGTCCGCCTTCTCCCGCTCGGTGAACCAGGCGTAGCCGTCGCCGCCCTGGAAGCTGATCTCGTGACGCAGGACGATCCCCTCCCGGTCATAGCGCGCCCGCGCCCAGGGGCTCATCGCATAGGCGCTGCGGTCGAGGATCGATCCGGGGTGCCCGCCCCTCCCCATGCTCTCGCCATGGGTGTTGAAGACGATGGCATCGAGGTCGGCGAGATCCTGGCGCGCCATTTCCTCGGCGAGCTGGCTTTGCAGGCGCTCGATGGCGAGGGTTGCCGGGACCTGGCCCATGAAACGTCCGGCGTCGGAAAAGCCGGTCTCGATCGCAATACGCCCGCGCAGCCTGGCCTGTTCCCTGAAGCTCGGCTGGGCGAGGAGGACCGACAGGATCCTCCGGCTCCGGTCGAAACTGCGGGCCGTTTCGAACAGGGGACAGATATCGAGTTTGCGCTCCATGCCGTAGCGGCGGGCGAGATAGACCGCCGTCAGGACGGTGACCGGGTTCTCGCATTCGGCAATCAGGAAACGGATGGGCGTCTCTTCGTCCACATGCTTCAGGATCTGCGCCGCCGCTATCGAGATGCGCCGCGCCGAGGACGTTTCGTGGGCGAGACTCCGGAAATTGATCCGCACCGTCTCCACCGACGCCACGGCCTCGTTGAGTTCCGAAAGGGCCGTATGCCCGAAAAGGTCCGTTCCCCGCCCCACCGGCAGGAGGCTGCGGGCCGCGTTGCGGATCTGCGCGGCGTTGAGACGGAAGTGGATCTCGCCAAGCCCGAGACCCCGGTGCTTCATCAGTGCCGCCACCGCGAGCAGCCCTGCCGCCTCCTCGTCCTGCATGTCCCGGGAGGCAGCAACCAGTCCTTCGACCATGGGCCGCAGGGAGGTGAGGCGCCCCTCGGCAGGGTCGGTCAGGGCATTGGCCGCCTTTGCCACTCCTTCCTCGGTTTCGAGAAGTTCGTCGTCGGAGAACAGGGCGAGGACACGCTCCGTATGCTCCAACGCCGAGGCGAGTTTCTCCCGCATCTCCCGCAGGGCGGCGAGATCGCCGAAAGCGCCGAGGCGCTCGTGGTAATCGGACAGCGCATCGCGTTTCTCGATCAGGCGATGGCGGAAGATCTGCGGCCAGCCGATATCCTGCCGCCCGTCGAGGTCGTAGCCGACCCAGGTCGCAAGCCCGACCGGCAGCGGCAGGAGCGTCCGCCAGGCATCGCCCCGGCGACCCATGGCCTCGCGGATGACTGCCTCGGACAGCCGTACCGCTGCGTCCCCTGCGCGGTTGAGGGCTTCGCGGGCCTCGCTGTGTTCCTCGGTCAGGGTGATCGCGTCGCGGATCTCGGTTGCCGGCTTGAGATCCTTGTCGCTGCCCATCGCCTCGCGGCCCTCCCGGGTCATCGCGAAGGTCGGGTGACCGGTGAAAACGATGGTTTCGAGCGGCGATGCCGCGGCTTTGTCGAGACCGTCGTCACTCACCCCGTCGAGCCAGCCTTTCGCCGCCTCCTCCAGCGTCCCGGCGTCGCGGAGATAGTCGCGCATCCTGTCGCGCCGGTCCTTCGCGGCCTCGCAGCTCAGCTCCTCGATCAGCCGCTCGGTATCGGCGAGGTCGATACGCCCGGCCTCGAGTTCGACGGAGAGTTCGTGGGCCAGGCGGCGAACCGGATTGGCGAGGGGATCGGTGTTGAGATTCTCACGCAGGGCGGACAGCCGCTCGCGCAGCGCTTTGGCGGTGGTCGGTGTCGTGGTCATGGTCTTCCCCTCGCCCCGCCGGGACGCGAGAGCAAGCGGCCAGAACCGCACCGGGGCCTCACAAATACGTCGGAAGCGCCTGGTGTCCCCGGCAGGACTCGAACCTGCTACCTACAGATTAGGAATCTGTC
>CAZAFU010000129.1:0-87 GCA_964484475.1 uncultured Caulobacterales bacterium
CTCGGAGACCTCCTGGGCGGCGAGGGGCTCCGTTTCAGCGGCCTCGAAGGGGATCTCTGGGCCCGTGAAGGGCGGCTCGGCCTTGAC
>CAZAFU010000129.1:97-6591 GCA_964484475.1 uncultured Caulobacterales bacterium
CGTCCTTCAGGACGCGCCCCTTCTCGCCCGCCTCCTCGCGGTCGGTTCCCTCGACGGCCTCGGAGACCTCCTGGGCGGCGAGGGGCTCCGTTTCAGCGGCCTCGAAGGCGACCTCTGGGCCCGTGAAGGGCGGCTCGGCCTTGACGGCGCGAAACTCTACGGCTCGTCCCTGGGCCTGAGCGCGACGGGGGTGATCGACCTTCAGAACAACGCCATCGATATCCAGGGCGCGATCGCGCCTGCCTATTCGGTCAACGCCGCTCTCGGGAATGTCCCCGGTCTCGGTCAGCTCTTCGTTTCGAGGGAGGGGGAGGGGATTGTCGCCTTCGCCTACACGATCCAGGGGTCCCTCGACGAGCCGGTGATCACGGTGAACACGCTCTCGGCCCTGACCCCGGGCATTCTCAGGCGCATCTTCGACAGGGTCGAGAACCCGGTCGACGAGATGCGCGAGTTCCTCGATGCGGCCATCCTGGCGGCGGAAGAGGAAGGCGCTCCTGGCGCGTCCCCGCCGCCGGCCGCTGCGGAGAACGGGGCGAACCAATGAGGCCCTTGTATCGCGACAACGGACCGTTCATCTCTGCGGCTTCCTCTCCCCCCATCGATGCCCCAGGATCCACCGCGCGATGACGACTGCCCAGCCTGCCTCGATCAAGACGACGCTCCCCCGCGGCCTGACCTTCGGGGTCGGGGCTGCCATCCTGGTCTTCGTCCTTGCGATGGTTCTGTTCGGCCGTGATGCCCTGGGCCTGGACCAGAGCAGCCTCCGCGCGCTTCTCGAAGGGGTCAGGTCGAGCGTCTGGTCCTATCCTGCGGTCGTTCTCCTCTTTGTCGGACTGGCGCTGATCGGGTTTCCGCAAGCCCTTCTCTTCGCCGCCACCACCGCCGTTTTCGGCGCCTGGCTCGGGGGTGCATTCGCATGGACGGCCACCCTCGTCTCCGGTTTCGTCACGTTCAGGCTTGGCAGGACGTTCGGCCGGTCTTGGGTTACCAAGATTTCAGCTCGGCGGCTCAGGGACCTTCTGGACCTGATGAGGCGGCGCGGCCTTGTCGCTTCGATGCTCGTCAGGTGGCTCCCCTCGGGACCGTTCATCGTCGTGAACATGCTCTGCGGAGCGGTCGGGATGCCTGCCTGGAAGTTTCTCGGAGGCCTGGCTCTCGGGACGTTGCCGAAGCTGGCGGTCATCGCCTTCTTCACCGAGCAGGCCGCGGAGATCGTCGCGCTGCTCAGGGCGGGCGATCCACGGGCGATCGGCCTTCTTATGGCCATGGGCGCGGTCTGGATCGGCCTCATTTGGCTCCTACGGGTGGCAGGAAGGCGGCTGCGCGGGAAAGTTGCGCAGGCGCCCCACTCCTCGCCGGCGTCGAAACCTGCTGAACTCGGTCTGATTAACGCTAACGGGGAACCCGGCCTTAATCTTAAATCAAAGGCCTCGTGATTATATAGAGGACGAGTTGAGGCTTGGGTCTCCGTGGGGGAGGCCGGGATCTCGACTGGAAATGGACAAAGAACGTCATGCTTTCCGCGCTCTTCGGTATGCTCTCCGCCGACATGGCCATCGATCTCGGTACGGCGAACACCCTGGTCTACGTCCGGGGCCGTGGCATCGTCCTCAACGAGCCTTCGGTGGTTGCCATCGAAACGAGGTCCGGCCGGAAGATCGTCCGTGCCGTGGGTAACGAAGCGAAAGACATGCTCGGCCGCACGCCCGGCGCCATCGAGGCGATCCGCCCGATGCGCGACGGCGTCATCGCCGACTTCGAAGTCGCCGAGGCGATGATCAAGCACTTCATCCGCAAGGTCCACAACCGTCGCAGCTTCGCCAGCCCCCGCATCGTGATCTGCGTTCCTTCCGGCGCGACCGCGGTCGAGCGCCGAGCGATCCAGGAAAGTGCCCTTTCGGCAGGTGCCCGGAGGGTCGACCTGATCGAGGAGCCGATGGCGGCCGCATACGGCGCGCATCTTCCGGTTTCCGAACCCACCGGCTCGATGGTCGTCGATATCGGCGGCGGGACCACCGAAGTCGCCGTGCTGTCGCTCGGCGGCATTGTCTATTCGCGCTCGGTCCGCGTCGGCGGTGACAAGATGGACGAAGCGATCGTCAGCTTCATCAGGCGTGAGTTCAATCTCCTGATCGGCGAAAGCTCCGCCGAGCGCATCAAGAAGGAAGTGGGCTCGGCCACGGTGGACAACGAAAGCACCAAGGCGATCATCCACATCAAGGGCCGCGACCTCATGCATGGCGTGCCGAAGGAAGTGAAGATTTCCGCCGCGCAGATCTACGAGGCCCTCAAGGAGCCCGTCAGCCAGATCGTCGAGGCCGTGAAGGTCGCCCTCGAGGCGACGCCTCCCGAACTTGCGGCGGATATCGTCGATACCGGCATCATGCTGACCGGTGGCGGAGCGCTCCTGAAGAATCTCGACAAGCTGCTGCGCGAGGAGACGGGCCTTCCGGTCTCGATCGCGGAGGATCCCCTGTCCTGCGTGGCGCTGGGCACCGGTGCCGCCCTCGAGAATGATCGCGCCATGCGTTCGGCACTCAGCTCGGCGGTTTAAACTCAGCCTAGCCAAAAGCTCACAATCATGAGGGTTCAGGCGAACCTTGCCCTCCCGTATGATCTGGGGGTGGGCGCCGTTCAGGGTTAAGAGGTCCTTAACGGCCAGCGGGTCAGCATGATGCGTGTCGCCAAGGGCCGGGAGTGAACGGGCATGAACAAGGGTGTGTTCGGCAAAGAGAGTGGTGACGGCTTCCGCCGTGCTGCGCCGCCGCCGGCGAACCTTCTCTTCATGCTCGCGCTGAGCTTCTGCTTCACGGTGTTCTCGATCTACGGCGCGCAGGCCTCGGTTTTCGAAAAGGCGCGCGAAACCCTCCTCGATCGTTTCGCCCCTGTCCTCTCCCTCTTTTCCGGCCCGGTCCGTTTCACCCAGAACCGGATCGGCGATATCGGCGACTATTTCGCGGTGATCGAGGAAAACGAGCGCCTGCGCGAGGAAAACGAGCAGCTGCGCATCTGGATGCACCAGGCCCTCGCGCTGGAGCAGCGGATCGCCGAGTACGAAGCCCTGCTTTCGCCGAAGATGGTCGAGCCGACCAACTATATCGGCGCGCAGGTGATCGCGGAGAATGGCGGGCCCTTCAGCCGCGCGCTGGTCCTGTCGGCGGGGCGTGAGGCCGGGGTCGAGCGCGGCTTCGCCGTCATCGACGGTGCCGGCCTGATCGGCCATGTCGTCACCGTCGGACGCAATGCCTCCCGGGTGCTCCTCCTGACCGACGCCAACAGCCACGTTCCGGTCTACATCGACGCGGTGGACGCGGAGGCCCTGCTTTCGGGGACCGCCGAAAGCCGCGCCGAGATCCGCCAGTTCGCCGGCCGTCCGCGTGCGCCGCTGGAGATCGGCATGCGGGTGGTCACATCGGGTACGGGCGGAACGCTGCCGCGCGGCCTTCCGGTCGGCGAAATCGTCCGGGTCACCGAAAGCGGCGCGGAAGTCGATCTCTACGCCAGCGAGCAGGGCGCCCATTTCGTCCGGGTGGTCGACTACACCTTCCCGCAACCCTCCGACGAGGAAGAGCCCGATACGGAGGAAGCCGGCGAAGCCGCAACGACGGTCGCGGAGGCCGATAATGGATGAGCGCTTTTCCTCGAGCGCCAGCATGGTCGCCCTCGCAGGCGCCGTCATGTTCTTCGGCCTGTTGCTGCTGGTCGTCCCCCTGAACCTCTTCCAGGGGCACCTGCCGACCCCGATCCTGCCCCTGATCGCCATCTTTCTCTATGGCCTCGACCGTCCCGATGACCTGCCGCCCTGGCTGAGTTTCGCGGCCGGGCTGGTCCTCGATCTTCTCTTCGGCGCGGCGATCGGCCCATGGGCGACGGTGTTCCTCACCATGCATGCCGCCATTCTCTGGCAGCGGGGATATTTCCAGGGGCGTGACGGCGTGGTGCTGACCACCGGGTACGGAGCGGCGTCGCTCCTTGCCCTGATGCTCTACTGGTTCGAGATGTCGATCCTCAGTGGCCGTGCGATGCCGATCAGCGACGTGCTCGTCCAATGGCTCGTCACCCTGGCCGTCTTCCCCGTCTTCCTGCGGTTCTTCCGTCGCTTCTTCTCGAAGCGCCGGTCCTACCTGGCGAGCTGACCCATGCGCGTTGAACCTTTCGATACCGGCCGCCATATGGAATTCACCCGTCGGGCGACGCTGATCTCGACGGGCGTGATGGGCCTTTTCGCCGGGATCGGTTACCGCCTCTATGACCTCCAGGTGAAGCGTCATGACGATTTCCGTGCGCAGGCGGACGATAACCAGTTCAACCAGCGCCTGATCGTTCCCCTTCGCGGTGATATCTATGACCGCTACGGCGAGGTGGTGGCCAACAGCGTTCCCGACTTCCGCGTCCTGGTCATTCCGGAGCGTACGGAGGACCTGCGGCGGACGCTGCTCGACCTCGCCTCGATCATGCCACTGACGGCGCGGGATATCCAGAATGTCCTCGACAAGGCGCGGCGCCAGCGCAGCTTCCTGCCGATCGTCGTGAAGGACAATCTCGACTGGGAAACCTATGCGCGGGTGAATTTCCATTCCACCAACCTTCGCGGCATCGTCTCGGAGATCGGCGCGCGGCGGGCCTATGCCGAGGAAGCCGGCGCCGCCTTCGTGGTCGGCTATGTGGGCGCGGCAACGGGCGAGGATATCGACCGGACCAAGGAAGACGCGGCCAGCACCGAAGAGGCCGAGAAAAGCGAGCTCCTCCTCAGGCAGCCGGGTTTCAAGATCGGCAAGGCCGGTCTCGAACGGACCCTGAACGCCTCGCTCCAGGGCTCGCCCGGATCGATGAAGGTGCAGGTCAACGCCCACGGCCGGGTGATCGAGACCTATGAGAACTCCGGAACGAAGCCGCTGCAGGGCCAGCCCGTCGGCCTGACGATCGATGCCGAGTTGCAGGCAACCACGCTCGAGATCCTCGCTTCGGATTATCAGGAGTACCCGGACGGAACGCAGGAGCCGCATCCGGTTTCGGCTTCGGCCGTGGTCCTCGACGTGGTGACCGGCGATGTCATCGTCATGGCCTCGACCCCATCGTTCGACCCCAATGCCTTCAGTCGTGGTATCCAGTCGAAGATGTGGCGTGAGCTGAACGAAAGTCCGCTCAAGCCGCTCCTGAACAAGCCGGTGGCGGGCAGCTACCCGCCCGGTTCTACCTTCAAGCTCCTGACCGCCATTGCCGCGCAGGAAGCCGGCATCGCTCCGACCCAGCGCCATTACTGCGGCGGGTCCTTCCGCTTCGGGGGGAGGGATTTCACGTGCTGGAAACGCGAGGGGCACGGATGGCTCGACATGGAGGGCTCGATCAAGCACTCCTGCGACGTCTATTACTGGAACCTCGCGACCCAGGTGGACATCGACCATATCGCCGATGTGGCCCGCCGGTTCGGGCTCGGCGAGACCTTCGATCTCGGCATCGGTGCCGAAGCGAAGGGAACGGTTCCCTCGCGAGCCTGGAAACGGGCCTATTACCGCAACGATCCGCCGAACCAGACCTGGTTTCCCGGCGAAACCCTGTCGGTCGCGATCGGGCAGGGGGCGGTGACCGCCACGCCGCTCCAGCTCGCCGTGATGAGTGCGCGGATCGCTACGCACAGGGCGGTCCGTCCACGCCTGATCCGCGCGATCGGTGACGAGCTCGTCCCGCAACCCGCCTTCGACGCCCTCGGCGGTGAAGCGGCGCACATGGATCCCATCCGCGACGGGATGAATGCGGTGGTCAATGAATGGGGCACGGCTGCGCGTTCGAGCCTCCAGCCCGACTACCTGATGGCCGGGAAGACCGGGACCAGCCAGGTCGTCGGCCTGAAGCGTGATCCCAAGACCGGGCGCAGGCTCAAGAACGAGGAGCTGCCCTGGCAGTATCGCGACCATGCGCTCTTCGTGGCCTTCGCCCCCTATGAGAACCCCCGTTACGCATGCTGCGTGGTGGTCGAGCATGGCGGTTCCGGCTCGCGGGCGGCGGGGCCGAGGGCGCGGGACATCATGCGTGCCGTTCTCGAAAAGGACCCGGCGAACTACGAGAAGCACTGCATGTGGCGCTCGTCGAGCCCGGCGTGCCGGGAAACCGACAAACTGGCGAGCCTCGGGGGCACGCGATGAACACCATCGTCATCGAACATGCCGGCCGCAACAAGCTCCGTGCCCGGCTCATGGAGCTCAACGTCCAGCTTCTCGTGCTTCTGGTGATGATCGCCGGGGCGGGCGTCCTCGCCCTCTACTCGGTGTCCGAAGGATCCTGGACGCCTTATGCCTTCGCCCACAGCCTGCGGTTTGCCTTCGCCCTGCTCGTCCTGGTCGTTGTCGCCGTCATTCCACTGAAGTTCTGGCTTTCGGTCGCCTACCCGGCCTACGTCGCCACCCTGGCTCTCCTTCTCCTCGTGCCCCTGATCGGTCAGACGAACATGGGCGCGAAGAGGTGGATCGCCCTCGGAGGGTTCCAGCTCCAGC
>CAZAFU010000130.1:0-6449 GCA_964484475.1 uncultured Caulobacterales bacterium
ACGCTGTAGAAGATGTATTTGGGCTTGAAGAAGGTGTACTTCTTCGTCTTGGTCAAAAAGCCCAGATCAACGCCGATCCCGAAATCCCGCAGCACGTAGTTGATGAAACCGGCATGGCGGGCCTCGTCGCGGCTCATCAGCTTGAACAGGGCCTTGATGTCGGGGTTCTCGACCTGCTTGACGATCTCCTTGTAGAGAACGCAGCCCGAGAATTCCGCCGTCAGTGAGCTGACGAGGAAGTCCACGAACTCCTCCCTCAGTTCGGGCGACAGGGTCCCGAGAATGTTGTCGAATTCGTCGGTCCGGTTGAAGTGGCCCTTGTTGGGGTCGGCAGCCATCTCGGCGATCAGCTCGTCCCACTCTTCGCGGACCGGTGAGACGTCGATTGCGTCCATCGCCTTGAAGTCCGTGGTATAGAACCGCGGGCTCAGCATGGTGGTCGTGACCGCGGCCTCGGTGGAGTTGAAGTCCGTGAGGCCGAGGTCGGCGCGCGATGCGTCGGGGCGCTGACCGGGGGCAGACAGGGTGGTGGCGGACATCAGAACCTCCTTGGACTGAAGCTGACTTCGTAAAGTTCGGTGAACTCCAGCCAGGAGAGGATCCTGGTCCAGAGCTTGTCAAAGAGCGAGCCTCGCACGAGGCGGGCATCGCGGCGGAGTTCGATCGTCGATCCGTACTCGACGCGAACAGGATCACCGAAAACGGTGATCCTGTCTCCGGCCTCGGGCAGGAGGCCGTCGTCGAGCTCGACGTGAGCCTCTAGGGTTTCTTCGGTATGCCTGACGGTCACCGTGCACTGGGTGGGAATGGACCGGCGCGACAGCGCGAGGGTATCGTTCATGGTGTCGCCCCTTCGTCGGCGAGGAGGAAAGCGAACTGATCGACATTGTCCGCACCAAAAGCGTTGATGCCGATCGTCTTCATCGTGGCCGGGTCGTGCAGCAGGATGCGGCCGTCATCGGCCTGGGCCAGGAGGAACGGGTCCGCCGAACCCTTGCCGCTGAGGCGGCGTGAATAGGCGAGAGACCGCAGGGCCGTGCGGGCGAAGCCGCCCTCGCCGGTGGTGTAACTGCCAACGAGCTCACGGGTGGCGGCATCCCTGATGGCGATATCGCCGGTCTCCGTATCCTCGAAGACGAGGAGCCGCGACTGGGTCAGGACGGGTAGGGGTTCTGCGGACCCCGCGACGCCGTTCAGCCTGCCGGCCATGACGGCAAGGATGGAGATCGCAAGGAGAAGACCGATCCCCGCGAAGAGCCAGCGTTCACCCGGCATGACCTGAGAGCTTGCGGTTTTCATGAAAGGGATGCCTCCGGGTTGAGCGACGGTGCGCCGAAGTTGCCGACGGCGTCCTCGGGATGGCTGCGGGGGGCGACCCTGACCGCATCGGGGGCGGCATCGGTCATCGCCGCGGTAAGTTTGCGCGCGGCGACATCGACGTCCGGCAGGGCCCTCAGAACGGGAACGGTCCTGGTGAACCGCATCGGCCGGGCAAAGGGCCAGAGGTGGTAGTAGGGCACGGAGCGCCCCTTGGCCGTATCAAGAGCGATGTCGCCCGTTCCGTCCGGGTGGCGCCTGACCTTCGCCGCGGTGACGTCGGCGAAGGGAATGTTGATGTACTTCTTCAGGGCGACGCCGTGGCGGATGACGAGCCTCTTGTTGGTCAGCGTGAAAAGCGACCGTTTAGCCATGAAGAAGGCCATGACCGACAGGACCGCCACCGCGATCCCCGTCAGGAGGGCGGTCACGGCACCGTTGCCGGCGATCTCGGCGAGGGGGCGCCCGGCTGAAGCGTCCACCGCTCCACGGACGAGAACGGCAAGACCGAGATAGAGCGTGACCGTCCGGATGTGGAAGGCGTGGATCGCCAGGGTCCGGCCATCGGCCCGGTCCTGCCAGAGGATCCGCTCGCCTTCGGGCAGGAGCTGCGGCAGGCCGCGGATCGGCTCGTTGGGGCCGTCTTCTTCGTCGTGGAACAGTGTCATGGCAGCCTCCTCAGGCGAACGGCTCGAGGCGGGAGGGCGTCGCGTAGAGCTTGCCGCCGCCGTAGTAGCCGGTGATCTTGTCCTCCTCGAGGCGGGTGACCTCTTCGGGCTTCCTGGTCGTGGGGACATGGGCGAAGTGGTGGCCGAAGATGGCGTCCACATCCACCCGGCGGCGTTTGCCGTTGATCTTGGCGAAGGTGATGGGGAGAAGGATCGCCCGCGGGCTCTCCTCTGTACCCGTATTGAGTTCGAGATAGCGGATGCTGGCTTCGGAACGGTCGAGCCAGAGATCGGTGACCACACCGCCGGGCTGTCCGTCTGCGCCGTAAACAGTCATGCCGCGAGGGTCGGCGTCACCCCTGGCCACGTCGTAGCCGCCACCGGCCCTGAACGGAGCGATCCTGACGCGGCCGTCGTCGGTGAGGTCGGGAAGGTCGAGACGTTCCGCCCACGAAGCGGGGCCGACGCCGTCGCGCATCGGGTCGCCGGTCGGCTCGTAGGGCGATCCGGCCCAGGGAGCCGTGCGCCTGAGCGCAAGCTCGCGCTTGTCGCCCTCGCCCGGGGGGACCTGAATGTTCGGCCGGCCGTGGGGCATGAGATAGGTCTTCTTCGGGGGCATCCAGAAGACGCCTCCGTTTTCCGGCACGCCCGTCTCGTCGGACTCGAGAGGGTAGCCCTCGCGATGGCTTTCCCGGTGGAGGTAGAAGACCAGACCGAAGAAGAAGAGGACGAAGGTCCATAGGAAGATATCGACGAGGTCGATACCACTGACGAATTCACCACTGAAACTCATGAGACAGGCTCCTTTGCGGGTCAGTTCGGAAAGGCTTCGAGCCGAAGCCGGTCCATCCTGGGTGAGAGTGGGTCGGGCGAATGCTTCGCAAGCGGACCGATGACGGCCAGCGCGACGAAGAGGAGTGCGATTTCTGCGATGTAGACGATCTCGTAGCCGGGGACGGCGCCGGTGATGGCCGGGCCGAGCGCTTCGAGATTGCCAAGGTAGACGGTCAAGTCACGGATGGCTCCGCCGACCGCGACGGCGATGCCGGTGCAGGTCGCCTGGACGGCGCCCCAGGCACCGAGGGCGATGCCGTTGCTCTCGTTGTGGGCCAGGTTCATGGTGGAGATCAGCGTGCAGACGGCGAAGAGCCCGCCGCCGACACCGATCAGGGCAACACCCGGAACGAAGAGCATCTTGCCCCCGATTGCGGTCGAGAGGATGACCGCCGTGAAGCCCGCCACTCCGGTGAGAGCTCCCGTCGCTGCGATCCTGTGCGGCTCCTTCTGGCGGGAGAGCCAGCGGGCGGGGAGGGCGAAACCGAGGATCGACCCGGTTGCGAAAACCGCGGTGAGGGCGGTCGTGCCGCTTACGGACATGCCGAGGACCTGCCCGCCATAAGGTTCGAGAAGAACATCCTGCATCGCGAAGGCGGCGCTGCCGATACCGGTGGCGGAAAGAAGGCGTTTCGCGCCCGGGCGGCTGGCGAAGCGGCGCCAGGATTTGCGGAAGTCCTGTTCCATGCGGGACGCGTCCGGAGCCGTCCCCCGTGTCTCCTGCTTCCACAGGGCGATGATGTTGAGGGCCATCGTCACGAGCGCCGCGCCCTGGATGATCTGGACCAGGCGAAGCTGGGAGAAATCTCTCAGGAGAAAGCCGAAGGCGAGGGAGCTGACGGCCATCCCGCCGAGGAGCATGACATAGAGAAGGGCGACGACCCTCGGCCGGGTATCCCTGGGCGCGATGTCCGTGGCCAGGGCGAGCCCCGCTGTCTGGATGGTGTGCATGCCGGCCCCAACGAGAAGGAAGGCGAGGGCGGCGGCAATGTAGCCGACCCAGAAATGACCGGTGGCATCGCCAGAAAGAATGAACAGCGAGAAGGGCATGATCGCGAGCCCGCCGAACTGCAGGAGCGATCCGAACCAGATGAACGGGCCCCGTCTCCATCCGAAAACGGAGCGATGGGTATCGGAGCGGTGCCCGATCAGTGCCCGCAACGGCGCGAAGACCAGGGGCAGCGAGATCATCAGGGATACGATCCACGCCGGCACGGAAAGCTCGACGATCATGACCCGGTTGAGGGTGCCCGTCAGGAGGACCGCCGCCATGCCGACCGAAAGCTGGAAGAGGGAGAGCCTCAGAAGGCGCCCGAGCGGCAGGGCATCACTGGCCGCGTCGGCGAAGGGCAGGAAGCCCGGGCCGATCTGCCGCCAGAAGTTGATGATGCCGCTCTGTTTTCTCATCTCCGGACGAGCTCCATGCCGCTCGAGATATAAAAGCCCGAAGAAACCTGTGCGGAGCGTCCGACGGCGAAAGCCTGGAGCTCGTCGTCGCAGGCGATCAGGCGGCGGAGTTTCCGGTCCGAGACCGGCTCGATGGCCGGGGCCTTGTCACCGCGGGGGAAGAGGCTGCCAGCCTTGTGCATCATGGTCAGCATCAGGGTCTTGGGCGCATGGGTGAAGACGATCGCTCCGCGGGTGCGTGATGCGAGAGCCCCGAGGCTCTGGGCGATCGCCGGTGCCGGGTAGTGGATGAGGGAATCCATGGCCACGACGTAGTCGAAACTTCCGTGGGCGGGGTCCAGCATGTCCCCGGCGGAAAAGGCGATCCGGCCCTTGAGTTCTTGTCCTGCCAACCGCTCGCGGGCGAGGCCGAGAAGCGTGGGGGAGAGATCGACGGCGAGAACGTCCGCGCCCCGCCTTGCAGCTTCGAGCGAGAGCTGGCCCGGCCCGCACCCGGCATCAAGGAGGCGGGCGCCCGCGAGATCCTGCGGCAGCCATTCGAGGAGCTGCGCCCGCATCCGGTCGCGCCCCGCACGGACGGTCGCGCGGATGCCGCTGACCGGGGCGTCCGACGTGAGCTTCGCCCACGCGTCCGAGGCAGTGCGGTCGAAATAGGTCTGGAGCTCACCGCGGCGTGAGAGGTAGGCGGAATTTTCCATCAATCGAACCCCAGGAAGTCGAAGATCTCGCGGTCCTTCATCGGTACCGCCTTCAGCGGGTCGGTCCCGGCCCAGAGGTTCGCGGCGAGGCGAAGGTACTCGCTCTTCACCGCCTCGAGTTCGGGCGAGCTCTCCATCTCGAAGAGAGTGGATTTCTTCAGGCGCGACCGGCGGATCACGTCGAGGTCGGGGAAGTGAGCCAGCCGCTTCATGCCCGTCGCCTCGTTGTAGCGGTCGATCTCATCAGTGTCCGCAGAGCGGTTGGCGATGACGCCGCCGAGGCGGACGTCGTAGTTCTTGGCCTTGGCCTGGATCGCCGAAACGATCCTGTTCATGGCGAAGATCGAGTCGAAGTCGTTGGCCGAGACCACGACCGCCCTCTCGGCATGCTGAAGAGGGGATGCGAACCCGCCGCAGACCACGTCGCCGAGCACGTCGAAGATGACCACGTCGGTGTCTTCGAGGAGGTGATGTTCCTTGAGGAGCTTCACGGTCTGCCCGACGACG
This sequence comes from uncultured Caulobacterales bacterium, assembly GCA_964484475.1. Lineage (GTDB taxonomy): Bacteria > Pseudomonadota > Alphaproteobacteria > Caulobacterales > Parvularculaceae > Parvularcula. Next base: position 5,432 of record CAZAFU010000130.1, read on the forward strand.
TAGCCGCCGCAGCCGGTCCCGGCGGGCGGGCCGCCGGCCTCGACGCACATCACGCCGTTATAGCCCTCGAAGACGAAATCTTCCGGCCTCAGTTCCTCGCTGTGAAAATCCACGGTCTCGAGGACATCGATGACGGTCGGCGCAAGGCGCTTCGTCAGGGTGAAGGTCGAGTCGTGCTTGGGATCGCAGCCGATCTGGAGGACCTTCTTGCCGAGCTTGGAAAAGGCGACCGAGAGGTTCGACGACGTCGTCGATTTCCCGATACCGCCTTTTCCGTAGACGGCAAAGACCTTGGCGGTCTCGATCTGGTCCTTGGGGTCGAGATGGACCTGCGTACTGCCGGAGGGGCCGGTGCGGGCACCCGGACGGTCTAGGGTCAGAAGGGTCATGAACGTGATCCTTTCATGCGGTTGCTCCTTGTACCGGGACGATGCCTTCGATCCGATCTTCGAGGCTGTCGCCGATGGCCTGTAGGGCGCTGAGGGTTTCGGGGTCGGGGTTCCAGTAGCTGCGGTCCGAGGCCTCGAGCAGGCGCTCCGTGACCCGCGAGCAGGCTTTCGGATTGAGGTCCGCAAGCCGGTTCCTGAGGGTCTCGTCGAGAACGAAGGTGTTAGCGATTTCCTGGTAGACCCATGGCGCGACATCGCCGGTGGTGGCCGACCAGCCAAGGGTGTTCGTCACCTGGGCCTCGATCTGCCGGACGCCCTCGTAGCCGTGCTCGAGCATGGCTTCGTACCATTTGGGGTTGAGGGTGCGGGTGCGCGATTCGAGGGAGACCTGTTCTTTCAGGGTGCGGACCTTGCCGGTCCCGGAGGTCTGGTCGGAGATATAGGTCGGGGCATCCTTGCCCCGGGCGCGCTTCACGGCCTTGCCGATCCCCCCGAGCGTGTCGAAATAGTGGTCGATGGTCGTCACCCCGAGCTCGATCGAGTCGAGGTTCTGGTAGGCGAGGTCGACATCGCAGAGGATGCTTCCGAGAAGCTCGCTGTTCTTCATCGGCCGGCCGTCGACACCGTAT
>CAZAFU010000131.1:0-2701 GCA_964484475.1 uncultured Caulobacterales bacterium
CGGTGCAAGATCCAGGCGCCCACGGCTATCCGAGATCCTCTACGAGTTCACCTCCGCGGCCGCGAACAATGGCTCGGGGTTCGAGGGGCTCGGTGACGGTACGGGTCCGTGGAACATCGCAACCGGGCTCGTCATGCTGATCGGCCGCTTCGTCCCGATCATCCTGCCCTTCGCGATCGTCGGTAGCCTGATGGCTAAGCGGCGCATGGCCGAAACCGAAGGCTCCCTCGGGGTCGAAGACGCGACCTTCGGCATCATGCTTTGGCTCACGGTCCTGATCTTCGGGGCTCTGACCTTCCTGCCGGCAGCGGCCCTCGGCCCACTCGCCGAACATTTCTCACTGTCCTGACGGGCATCATAAGGAGAATTCAGATGTCCCACCTTCTCTCCAGTCTTCGTGTCGCCCTCGCCACCATGTTGGTATGCGTCCTCGGCTACACTCTTTTGATCCTGAGCTTTGCCCAGGCGGTCACCCCGGCCACGGCCCAGGGCTCGCTGATCGAAGGGCCGGACGGCTCGATCATCGGCAGCCGGCTGATCGCTCAGGGGTTCACCCAGGCGCACTACCTTTGGCCAAGGCCGTCGGCGGTCGACTACAACGCCGCTGGGGCGGGCGGATCGAACCTGTCCCCCGCTAATCCGGCGCTGGCCGAAAGGGCCGAAGGCCTGATTGCGGCCCATGGCAGCGTCTCCGAGACAAACCCGATCCCAGCCGATCTGGTCACCGCCTCGGGCGCGGGTCTCGACCCTCATATTTCCCTTGATGGCGCGCTCTTCCAGGCCGAGCGGGTCGCGGCAGCTCGGGGTGTCGAGGTGGGCCGCGTCCGGGACCTCATCGGTCGCCTCGCGGCCGAGCCGGGCGGTCCGTTCACGTCAGACCCGATCGTCAACGTGCTCGAGGTCAACCTGGCGCTCGACGCGGAAATCCCCCACGACGCGGCCAGTGATGGAAGCCTAGACTGATGACCGACGATCCGCGCCCCTCCCCCGACGCCCTTCTCCGGGAAGCGGAGCGGGAGGGGCGCGGCACGCTCAAGATCTTCCTTGGGGCCGCACCCGGGGTCGGCAAAACCTACGAAATGCTCCTCGAAGGTGCCGAGCGCCTGAGGTCCGGCATGGATGTGGTGATTGGCGTTGTCGAGACCCATGGCCGCCAGGAAACCGAGGCGCTGGTGGACCCCCTGCCGGTGATCCCGCGCAAGACCATCGCTTATAAGGGACAGACCCTGACGGAAATGGATCTCGATGCGGTGTTAGACCGGCATCCGGACATGGTCTTGGTGGATGAGCTGGCCCACACCAACGCGCCGGGCAGCCGCCATCCCAAAAGGTGGCAAGACATCGAGGAATTGCTCGATGCTGGCATCGATGTGATGACCACGGTCAATATTCAGCATGTCGAGAGCCTCAACGACATTGTCGGTAGTTTTACCCATGTGCGGGTTCGGGAGACTGTTCCTGACAAAGTGTTCGAGAACGCCGTGATCGAACTGATCGACCTGCCGCCCGAAGATCTCGTCAAGCGACTGAATGCCGGTAAGGTCTACGTTCCCGAGCAGGCCAAGCACGCCCTCGATCACTTCTTCTCGCAAGGCAATCTTCTCGCCCTTCGCGAACTCGCCCTCCGTCACGCGGCGCAATATGTCGACGCTCGCATCAAACAGCACGAAGGCATCACGGGCCGGGAAGCGGGATATGCGGCTGGCCAGCGTATCCTCGTCGCCGTGTCCGAGGCCAGCGGCGGCGAACAGGTGGTGCGGGCCGCGAAGCGCCTGGCCGATGCCCTGAAGGCTCCTCTCATTGCGCTGCATGTAGAAACGCCGCAGACGGCGCGGCTGCGGGATCGGGAAAGGGCACAATTGGCCCGCAATCTCAGCCTGGCGAGTGCTCTTGGCGCGACCCTTCAATCCGTCCCCGGCAATCAAATCGCCGAAGCGATCCAGGCGCAATGCCGTGAATCTCGCGCCACCCATCTCGTCATCGGCAAACCGCGCAGGTCCGCCCGCCTCCTCTTCAGGCGTGAAGCGATCGTCAGTACGCTTCTCGAACGCACCACAGGGGTGGCACTCCATGTGGTTCCCTTCGAGGAGGACAAGACCCGCAGAAGGCCATTCCGCCTGGTGCCGACGGGGCGGTGGAAAGGCGATCTCACAGCGCTTGGTCTTGTCTGCATACTGACCTTTGGGGCCTACTTCGCGCAAGAATGGATCAGTCGCGGGCCGATCGACCTTCTCTATTTGCTACCTGTCATCGCCAGCGCGACGGCCTACGGGTTTCGAGCGGGCCTGGTGGCGGCGATCGCGGCGGGCATCGCGTTCAACTTCTTCTTCCTGCCGCCCTACTACACCTTCAATATCTCGGGGCCGGCCAACATCATCACCGCCGTGCTGCTCGTGATCGTCGCGCTCGTCACCGGGCAGAATGCGGCTCTTGCTCGCTTTGCCACCCGGCTTGGCGCCGCCAAAACCCTCGAGGAGACCGCGCAATTGATCCGTGACGAGCTTCGTTCGGCCCTCGCGGTCCAGACCATCCTCCTGCATCCCGCTGAGGGCGGGGTCGAAATCACCGCTTGCGGACAGTCACGGCCTTCCCTGACCGCGATCGATCGCGCAGCCGCCGAATGGGCGATGGAGCATGGGTCCACGGCCGGTGCGGGATCCGACACGCTGACCGCCAGTCAGTGGCAGTTCCGTCCGCTGAA
>CAZAFU010000131.1:2711-3422 GCA_964484475.1 uncultured Caulobacterales bacterium
TCGCTTGGCACCTTCGCGGTGGTGGGCTTCCGCGCCCCTGCCGGTCGGACCCCGGTGCCGACGGAGCGTGCGGCCCTCGCCGAAAGCCTGATCGATCAGGCTGCTCTCGCCCATGAACGGTTGAAGCTTGAGACCGACATGCGCGACATGGAGGCCGTGCGTCAGCGCGATGCTCTGCGGGCGGCTCTTCTCGCCTCCCTCAGTCACGATCTCAGAACGCCGCTGACAGCGGTGACCGCCGCGGCGGAGGCCTTGAGCGTGTCGGGCGACCAGGCCGATCTCGTCGAAACCGTGCGGGCGGAAGCCCGGCGGCTGAACCGCTTCCTGTCGGACCTTCTCGATCTGACCCGGATCGAAGAAGGCGCGGTCACGCCTGACTTGGTGGCGACGGACCTTACCGATGTCCTGGCGGCGGCGGTCTCCGACCTCGGCAAGTCTCACCCTGACCGTCAGGTCATCTCGTCACTCGAGCCTGGCCTGCCCTTGGTGCGCGCCGACGGGGTTCTTCTTCACCACGCCATTCTGAACCTGCTCGACAACGCCGCGAAATACTCGCCCGCCGATGAACCAATCGAGGTGCTTGCCCGCATGGGGCGGCGGGGACCGGCCGTCGATGTCCTCGATCGTGGACCGGGGCTACCTCAAGGCAGCGAGATGCGGATCTTCGACCGGTTCGCGCGAGGCGAGACCTCGGACCGCACGGGGGGATCG
>CAZAFU010000131.1:3432-3882 GCA_964484475.1 uncultured Caulobacterales bacterium
TGCCATCGTCAAGGGATTTGCGGAGGCTATGCATTACGGCGTAGAAGCCGCCCGCCGCTCGGGCGGCGGCTCTCGCTTCACGATCCGCATCCCCGCCGACAGGATCGTTCAGCTGTCCCCGGAGGATATACCATGACGGATGTCATTCTCATCGTCGACGACGAGATGCCCATTCGGCGCCTGCTCCGGGCGACCCTCGAACGCAGCGGCTACCGGACCGAGGAAGCGGAGGCGGCGAAACCAGCGCTCTCATTTCTCGCGAGGACACCGCCCCGCCTCGTGCTCCTCGACCTTGGCCTACCGGATCGCGATGGGCTCGAACTGATCACCGCCTTCCGTGAGCGCGGCGTCCCCATCATCGTCCTGACCGCACGGGAAGCCTCGAGCGAGAAGGTTGCTGCGCTCGATCTGGGAGCGGACGATTATGTCACCAAGCCCTTCGACACCGAA
>CAZAFU010000131.1:3892-6174 GCA_964484475.1 uncultured Caulobacterales bacterium
TGATGGCCCGTATCCGCTCCTGCCTCAGGCGCGCGGACCAGAGCCTTGGGCTCGTCCGCCAGATCGTGGCGGGCGATCTTACCATCGATCTCGATGCCCATACCGTGACCAATCATGGCCAGGAAGTAAAACTAACGCCTAAGGAGTTTTCGCTGCTTTCCATTCTAGCGGGCCATCGCGGTAAGGTCCTGACCCATACCCATCTCCTGCGCGAGGTGTGGGGCACTGCGCATACGGATCATGTCGAATATCTCCGCGTCACCGTCAGGGCCCTACGGAAAAAGCTCGAGGAAAGTCCATCGACCCCGGTTCTGATTCAGAACGAGCCCGGGATCGGCTACCGCTTCGCACCCGATACGGACTGCACCTCAGTCCGCCAGTCGGACCGAGCCTCGATCTTTCTTCGAACCAGACGGCTACCTCCACTTGAACTCCGACCTCTCGGGGGACGCGCTGCCTCTTCCGGTTTGTCTCTGCGTCCTGACGAAAGCGTCGATCACCATGATAGTGGCAAGGACCACCGCCGTTGCTGGGAAAAGAACGGAGACACCGAGCAAGAGAAGAGTGACACGCCGCCACTCGGCTCTGCCGGCAGCAGGCGCGGTGACCATCCGCCCGGCGGGGCGACGTCGCCATCCCATCACGATTCCCGATGCCGCCAGCAACACGACAGCCAGACAAGCGACAAGGTTCAGCGCCACGTTCCAAGCGCCAGCTTGGCCTGAGTGAAATGGGATGCTCTCAGCCATCACTTTGCCTCCCAAGGAATAGTCCTTGAAGGGCATATCGGCGAGGACAATGCCCGTGACGGGGTCGATATGCACCGTTCTGTCCTTACGGGGATCGGTCACATCGCCGGCCATCGTCGTAGCGCTGATCGTGAAGGTCTCTCCCTCCCCGCGCGGCAGAAGCACGCGGTAGCCAGTAAACCCGTCCCGTTCGGCAAACCCGACGACGTCATCGAGACTGATGAGGGCGGTTTGTTCTGTGCCCAAAGATGATTGGGGCATGGGCGTCTTCTCCAGCACCCAAGGGACGATCCGAGCACTGGGAGCATTCAGCGCTTCGTGACGTGCTTCGCCCGTCGGTGCGGCGAAGCGCTCTGACGGAAAGGCGCCCCAGGCCTGCACCACTTTCCCGCCCCAGATCGGCGTCCACGCGAGGCCGGAGACGAGAAAGAAAAGCAGCGCCGCGGATATCGACCATCCGGTGACGCCGTGCACGCAGCGCCAACGGGCGCGGCCGGAGGAGGCCGTGGGCTGACGAGCTGTCGGCCAGTAGAGGTAGATCCCCGTTCCGATCATCAAGATCCCGAACCCAGCCAGAACCTCGATCACGACATCCCCAACGGTGCCAAGAAGCAACGTGCCGTGCATCCGCTCCGCAAGGTCGGCGAGGGACTGGCCAAGCGGCGCTTCGTCCAGCACGGCCCCCGTGTATGGATCGACGTAAACTGCGACCATTCCTCCGGGTCCGTGCCCAGCATGAGACGGACCGCCATGCGCTGGCATCACATATATGATGGCAGAGCGATCGGGCGCATCAGGCGCAAGATAGGCCCGGACCTCCCCATGGACGACGGTCGTTGCCGCCTCGACCAGGGCGGAAGGAGGAAGCCTCTCCCCTCCTGCTTCGACGACCAACCGGTCGCGATGCATGAGTTCCGCAACCGGCGTCTTCAGCACCATGACCGTACCGGTGATGGCGGCCATGAGGAAGAACGGGACCACCACGAGACCCGACAGGAAATGCCAGCGCCAGACGGCAGCATAGTGCTGCCGTCTTTTTCTTTCCGCGCTCGTCATCGCCCGAACCCGATGCGGATGCCGCCATAGACGGCCCGCCCCTCGCCGGGGACGAACAAGTTCGTATTGACCCCTTCGAGCGAAGCGTCGGCGATCGTCGCGTAGTTCTGGACGAAGCCTTCATCCGTCAGGTTTCGCCCTTCGATAAACAGGGTGACTTCCTCGCTGATGTCGTACGATCCTTCGATACCGTAAATTTCGTAGCTCGGGACCTTGAAGGTGTTGGCGTAGTCGAAGAAATTGTCCCCCGCCTGCACTGTGACAGTCGGCGCAATTCGGAAGTGATTTCCGGCGAAGACGATCTCGGCTCGGCCAAAATGCTCCGGCATCCCGGCAAGGCGATTATTCCCATAGATCGGGTCACCATCGAAGGTGAAATCATTGTACGACCATGACAGCCGCGGGGTCACGCTCACGCCGCCTTCGGTTTCGAAGGCGCGATAGGAGAGGTAGAGTTCCGCCCCCTGATGGACGGTA
>CAZAFU010000132.1:0-6086 GCA_964484475.1 uncultured Caulobacterales bacterium
CAGGACAGGCCCTGAACGAGGCCCTGAACTTCGCCAATGAGGAACCGCCCCGGACCCAGGAGGCGCTCCAGGTCGTCGACCGGCTGCTCTCCCGCGAGCTTCCACCCTATGACCGTGCGACGGCACTCGAGGTGCGCGGCGGTCTTCGGGCCAGCCTCGACAACATGCCCGGGGCGCTCCAGGACTATACGGAGATCCTGCGGCTCGACGTCCTGCCCTCGACCCGGCAGCGCCAGATCCGCCGCAACGTCGCGCAGCTCTACTACGTCACCGAGCAGTACGACCAGGCGATCCGGTTCATGCAGGACTATATCCGCCAGGTGGGCGCTGAAGCCGAGGCCAACGACTACTTCATCCTTTCGGCTTCGCACGTCCAGAAGAACGATTTCCGGAGCGCCCGCAGCCCGGCCGAGACCGCCATCAGGCTCGACCAGCAGGCCGGTGAAAGGAACAAGCAGTTCTACGACCTCCTGAACCTCATCTATAACGAACTCGGGCTCGAGACCGAGCGTGGCCAGCTTCTCGAGACCATGGTGGAGTATTTCCCCAGTGAGGAGAGCTACTGGGTGCAGCTCGCCTCGGCCTACTCGGCGGCCGACCGCCGGGCCGATGCCCTTGCCGCGCTGGAGGTCGCCTACAAGGCCGGCCTGATCGAGGGTGAAGACAAGATCGTCACGCTCGCGCAGTTCTACTACGACCAGAACAACCCCTATCGCGGGGCCCAGCTGCTCGAGTCGGAAATGAATGCCGGCAATGTCGAGCGGGACCTTTCGAATCTCGAGCTTCTCGCCCAGCTCTGGGCGGCATCCCGGGAGCAGGACAACGCAATCGAGATCCTCACCGAGGCCGCTCCCAAGCGCGACGATGGGCGCCTCTATTACCAACTCGGCCAGAGCTACATGGCCGATGAAAAGTACCAGCTCGCGATCCGCAACCTGCGCGAAGCCATCCGCCGTGGTGGTCTCGATCGCCGTGAAATCGGCAATGCCTACGTGCTGATCGGCACGGCGCTGTTCCAGCGGGACAGCGATAGCGAAGAGTCGAGACAGGCGGCACGGAGCGAGTTCGTCCGGGCGTCCAATTACGAAGGCGCCCGTTCGACCTCCGCATCATGGGTCGAATACATCGATACCATCGAGGAGACCCTGGAACGCCAGGCCGAAGTCGAATTCAGCCAGGCTGTCGAACGCCAGAGCCGCCAGATCGACCGGTGCGAGTCGCTGCTCGATGTGATCGAGCTCGGCGGACGGACAGACGTTCCGGCGGATGAAATTCAGTCCTGCCGCGACCTTGTTCGCCGGGTGGAGACGGAAGGTCTGAGCGCCGAGGATCTCGTGCGTGAACGCCAAGCGGCCGCAGAGGCGGAAGACGGCGAAGAAGGCTGACCTTCTCCCCAGCCAAGGCAATGATCCGCAAAAAGGCCGCGCCCCCCATGGCGCGGCCTTTTTATTGTGCCCGCCAGCGGCATTCACCCTCGCGGAGGTAGGATCATCCGGGCGGGAATGGCGCGGGAGTCATCAGTCCCGTTCACGCCTGGGCGTCGGGCTGCCCATCAGGATGGGCAGCGGCCAGCTCAGGCCTCGCCAGAACCTGGTCCTCTATGGCGGTCAGTTCACCGAACTTCGCAAGATCCGCCCCAAAGCGGCGCCCCGCATAGATTTGCGGGAGAAGGTAGCAGTCCACAACCGACGGCTCGTCCCCGAAAGCAAAACGCCCCTCCGCCCCGGCGCGGCGGCGTTCCTCGAGAAAGGCGGCGAAGCCTGTGTCGATCCAGTGCGCTGCCCAGGCAAAGGCTTCCTCCCGGCTATGGCCAAGCGGGTCCTGCAGGTATTTCAGGATGCGCAGGTTCTGGATCGGGTGGATGTCGCAGCCGATGATCGCCGCAAGCTGCCTCGCCTTCGCGCGACGGACAGGGTCCTCCGGAAGGAGCCTTGGACCGTCGATCCGATCTTCCAGATATTCGATGATGGCAGGGCTCTGGGAGAGAAGCGTCCCGTCGTCGAGCTCGAGGGCGGGAACGAGGCCCTGGGCGTTCTTCGACAGGAAGGCTTCTTCCCTGTGCTCGCCTTCGAGAAGGTTCACCGGAACGATCTCGGCCTCCGCCCCCTTGATCGCGAGGGCGAGCCTGACCCGATAGGATGTTCCGGATCGCCAGTAGCTATAGAGTTTCATCGCTGTCCTCTCTCGCTTCCTTGTGCAGGAGCGTATTTGGCTTCGGGCATGTTCCCCGATATGCACACGCACAAGTCAAAGAGCGAGGACGTCATGAAGTTGGGATCGTTGAAAGCCGGACGCGACGGCGAACTGGTGGTGGTAAGCCGCGACCTCACGCAATTCACCAGGGCAGGGGCCATCGCGAAGACCATGCAGGAGTTGATGGACAACTGGTCCGAGAAGGCGCCGGCCCTTCAGGATCTCGCAGATCGCCTCGAACGCGGCGAGGTCGAGAGCGAGGCGTTCGATGTGGCGAAGTTCGAGTCACCCCTGCCGCGCGCTTTTCAGTGGGCAGACGGTTCGGCCTATATCAACCACGTGGAGCTCGTGCGCAAGGCACGGGGCGCCGAGGTGCCGGAAAGCTTCTATTCCGATCCGCTGATGTACCAGGGCGGCAGTGACGATTTCCTCGCCCCAACGGAGGACATCCCGCTTGGCGACGATGGCTGGGGCCTCGATCTCGAAGGCGAGATCGCGGTCATCACCGACGATGTCCCCCGCGGCGCGAGCGCCGAGGAAGCAGCCAAGGGCATCAGGCTCATCATGCTGGTCAACGATGTGAGCGCGCGCGGCCTGATCCCCGGCGAGCTTGCGAAGGGCTTCGGCTTCTTCCAGTCCAAGCCGCCGACGGCCTTTTCGCCGGTCGCTGTCACGCCCGACGAGCTCGGAGACATGTGGGACGGCACCAAGCTGAAGGGTGCCCTCAAGATCGACCTCAACGGCGAGCCTTTCGGTCGCGCCGATGCGGGCCAGGAGATGACCTTCGGCTTCGACAGGCTGGTGGCCCACGCCGCGAAGACCCGGCCCCTCACGGCCGGATCGATCATCGGTTCAGGGACGGTTTCGAACAAGCTCGATGACGGTCCGGGCAAGCCCGTCTCGGAAGGTGGGGCGGGCTATTCCTGTATTGCCGAGCAGCGGATGATCGAGACCATCCAGGACGGCGAGCCCAAGACCCCGTTCCTGCGCAACGGCGACAGGGTGAAGATCTGGATGGAGGACGCGAGCGGCAACTCGATCTTCGGCACCATCGAGCAGACCGTCCGAAAGGACTGACACCGCAGTCCCGGCGGGGCCGAACCCCGCCGGACGCAACCGTTCTCAGTCGAGGTCCGGACGAGGCCCGCCCGCCTCGATCCAGCGATCGATCCGCTGCTCCAGCACTGCGAGGGGAGCGCCCCCGCCGCGCAGGATCTGGTAGTGGAAGGCCGCGACGTCGAAATCCTCACCCAGCGCCGCCTCCGCCCGCTCACGGAGTTCCTGTATACGGATCATTCCGGTCTTGTAGGAAAGCGCCTGTGCCGGCCAGACCGAATACCGCTCGATCTCCGTCTCGACCCCGCCGGGGTTCATGCCTGCATTCCTGACCATATAGTCGATGGCTTCTTCGCGGCTCCATCGCTTGGCGTGCATCCCGGTATCGACCACGAGGCGGACAGCGCGGAAGAGTTCGTCACGAAGGCGCCCGATGTCGCCGTAGGGATCATCCTTGTAAAGACCGATTTCCTCTGCGAACTTCTCCGAATAGAGCGCCCAGCCCTCGGCGAGGCCGCCGGTCGAGCCCGCTTCGCGAACGAGAAGGGGCGTGTCCTTGTCGTCTACGGCAAGGGCGAGCTGGAAATGGTGGCCGGGAACGCCCTCGTGGTATGTCAGCGTGGGCAGTGAGAACTTTGGCTGCGCCGCCGTATCCCGCAGATTGATGAAGTAGAGGCCGGGCCGAGAGCCGTCTTCGGGCGGGGAGTTGTAGTAACCTCCGGGTGCGCCTTTTTCTGCATAGGCCGGAACGGGCCGCACCTCGAACGGGATCGAAGGGGTCTGGAGGAAGTAGTCATCCATGACATTTTCGGCCTGGGAAGCGAGTTGCCGCACATAGGCCAGGAGCTCCTCCTTGCCCTCTTCCGTGTTCGGAAAGACCTGCTCGGGATCGGAGGTGAGGGCGGAGAGACGATCCCCGATCGTCCCTTCGGTCATGCCGATCTCCTCGAACAGGCTTTCCATCTCGGCCTGGATACGCGCGACTTCGGAAAGGCCGAGCTCGTGGACCTCCTCGCCTGAACGGAGGTTCTCGGCGTTCACGCGGATCAGCGCTTCGTAGAGGGCGGGACCTTGCGGGATGTCCCAGATCCCTGCGTCGTGGGTGGCGTCGTCCAGCCGCTCTTCGAGAGCGGCGATGAGCTCGCGGTAGGCGGGGTAGACCGAGGTTTCGATCGCCGCGGCGGTGCGGGCCAGAATATCCGCTTCGTCCTCGAATTCCACCTCGTCCAGATAATCGGCGACATGGGTGTAGAGCGGGTTCTCCTCGACCGGGTCGGCGATGAAGGTCCTGGCGTTCTCGATGGCGCCTTCGATGGCGAAATCGGGAGCCAGGACGCCCGCCTCGGCGTTGTACTCGAAGATCTCGACGGCGCCTGCGAACTGCTCGTCGAAGAGGTTGAGGCGGGTGATGTAGGCCTCGGTATCGTCCTCGGTGATCAGCTCGTGGGACTGGGTCATGAACTGAGGCAGGTCCACATGGAGGCCGCCGATCTGGGTGATGTTGTAGGGGCTGCGGAACCCGCCCGCGAGGGCGTAGCCGGCTTCCTCGGCGATGGCGTAGAGCCGGTCTTCCGCTTCCTGCCCGGCCTGAAGGACAGCGAGGTATTCGCGCCGCTCCTCGGTCAGGTCGGCCGGATCGAAGCTGGAAAGGGCCTTCTCGAACCGTTCCTCCCGCTCGAGGCCCTGCCGGTATCCCGCAAGTCCCGGCACGCCGAGACGGTCCTTGTAGCGTCCGCCGGCTTCCTCCTGGCTGACGTTCAGGGAACTCGCGAAGCGCGGATCGGCCGCGAGCTGCTCTTTCAGTGTATCCTTGAGGAGCGCATCGAAACGCGCGTTCTCGTCGGTGATGCTGATCTCTTCGGCTACGGTTTCGGCTCGTGTCGGGGCGGGCGTCGCGGGCTCTCCGCCGCAGGCTGCAAGCACCAGCAGGCTCACGCCCAGAAAGACGCTGTTCTTCGAGGATAGACCTGTCACGCGCATGCTCCTTGTTACCTTTGCGCAGCGGTAGACGAAAACTCGTCTGTCCTGACAAGTGGCTTTGCAGGGAGGGCCTGTTCAAGGCTCGCTGAGCGTTGAACTCGCGCGTTGAACAACCATCTGTCATATGGCGTTGCCGACAGGGACGCCCGCGTTTCAATGACGATGCTCAAGCGAGGTCGGTATGCAATTCGAGAACTTCACAGACCGCGCCCGCGGTCTCATTCAGGCTGCCCAGACGATTGCCGTCAGGGAAAGCCATCAACAGATCACACCCCATCACCTCCTGAAGGCGCTCCTCGACGATAGCGAGGGGCTGGCCTCGAACCTCATCCGCCGGGCCAATGGCGATCCTGCCATCGCGCTCCAGCTCTCCGACCAGGCGCTCGCCAAGATGCCCCAGGTCGAAGGCTCGGGCGCGCAGACCTATCTGGCCCAGTCGACCGCGAAGGTGCTGGCCCGCGCCGAGGAGATCGCGAAGAAGGCAGGGGACAATTTCGTCACCGCCGAACGGCTGCTGGTGGCGCTCGCCATGGATGGGGAGGCGAAGGATGCCCTCGCCAAGGCCAAGGCCACACCCCAGAACCTGAACGCCGCCATCAACGAGGTCCGCAAGGGCCGGACCGCCGACACCGCGAGCGCGGAGCAGGGCTATGACGCCCTGAAGCGCTACGCCCGGGACCTCACCGAAGCGGCAAGGCAGGGCAAGCTCGATCCGATCATCGGACGCGACGAGGAGATTCGCCGCTCGATGCAGATCCTCTCCCGGCGGACCAAGAACAACCCCGTGCTGATCGGCGAGCCCGGCGTCGGCAAGACCGCCATCGCCGAGGGGCTGGCCCAGCGCATCGTCAACGGCG
>CAZAFU010000133.1:0-5925 GCA_964484475.1 uncultured Caulobacterales bacterium
GCAAACGCACCGCCGGACGATGCGACGGGAACAATTCCCGCACGGAAAGACCTGACCCGATCGTAGCCGATTCGCTCAAGCGTTCTCGTGGAACGCTCGGCTTGCTCAGCATTACGGCAGACAAGGTCGATGGGTCGTTCGGGATCGAGAAACCAGCCCGCGAAGGCCGCGAGCATGTCGTCTGGGATGGCGAACGAGCCGGGAATATGAGCGCCTGCGAAGTCGGCGATGCCGCGGACGTCCACGAGTTGGCCCCCGTCGTCGGCCTCTTTCATGATCGATTTCGGTGGTGGCAGCGTATGGCGCCGGGCCGGCGAAGCCCCTTCGGCATTGAGACGCTCCATCAGGCGGAAATAGGGAGGTTGCTCATGGTGCTCAGCCACCTTGGCGTCGATGAACGCTTCCCGGTCAAGGCCGAGGCGTCCATTGTTCCGCCGTTCGTGGCCAATCGAGGAAAACTCCCGGTCCGCCATGCCTGACCCGCAGACGGACCCGGCGCCATGGGCGGGATAGAGCAGAACATGGTCGCCAAGGCCGAGCAGCTTCTGAAGGCTATCATAGAGGAGGCCTGAAACTTCGCGTGCCTTGTCCGGATAGAAATCGGTGCGCCCAACGTCTCCAACGAACAAGGCATCACCGGTGAAGACCCCTACGGCGCCGTCCACCGAGCTCTCGTCGTATAGGACGAAGGAAAGGGAATCGTAGGTATGGCCCGGGGTTTCGAGAACCTCGATCCGTGCACCGCCGACCCTATAACTGTCTCCCTCGCGCGTCGTCCGGGCGTACCGGATGGGCTCGGCGGGGTTGGGGCCATGCCAGACCTCTGCGCCCGTGACATCGGCGAGGATACCTGCCCCGGAGACCAGGTCCTCGTTTCGATGGGTCTCGAAGATATGGGTGATGCGGCAGCCCTGCGTGCGGGCTTTGTCGAGATAGACCTCGATATCCCGCCGGGGGTCGATGACCGCTGCTTCGCCGTCCGATGTCAGCAGGTAGGAGAGATGGGCGAGACCATCGGTCTTGATCTTTTCAAGTTTCATTCGGGTTCGTCTCCTTTTGTCCGTGGGCCTTCGTTGCGGACGACAACGCCGGCTCAGCGGAAGACAGTGCCGAGACCGTTGCCGCGGAAGCAGGCTTTGACTTCTCGTTGCTCTCCGGTCGCTTTTCCCAGAGCTGATAGAGGAGGACCCCGCCATAAAGCCCGACGAAGAAGGTCATCGCGGGTGCCGGTGCCATCGGAATGACCGCGAGGGCAGGGCCGGGACAAAGACCGGCGAGTCCCCAACCTATGCCGAAGAGGACCGAACCGATGGCGAGGCTCTTCGTGAGTTCAGTTGATTGTGGAATCTCGAAACGGTCGTGGTCGATCGGTGTCGACCGCTGCCAGGCAAGTCGAAAACCGACAAACGTCACCGCGAGCGCTCCACCCATGACGAGGGCCAGGCTCGGGTCCCAACGGCCGAAAAGGTCGAGGAAGTTCTGGACTTTGGCAGGATTGGTCATGCCCGAGACGATGAGACCGCCCCCGAACAGGCTGCCGATCAGGAAAGCAGGGATCGATGAGCGCATCACAGAACACCGATCGCGTGGCGGAGCACGCCTACCGTCACGAAGCCCGCGGTCATGAAGGCCAGGACGGCCACAAGGGACCGTGAAGAGAGACGGGCGAGACCGCAGACCCCGTGTCCGCTCGTGCAGCCCGAGCCGAGGCGCGTCCCGAAGCCGACCAGAAGACCGGCAAGGACGAGAAGCGGGCCGCCTGCCACGAAGGTGAACTCCGGGACCTGCCCCACTGCAACGAGCACCAGGCCCGGGGCGAGTAGACCTGCGAGGAACGCCAGTCTCCACGACCGCTCTGCGCGGTCCGGTGTCAGGGCCCCGGCAAGTATGCCGCTGATCCCGGCGATCCTGCCGAGGGAGAGCATCAGGAGAGTGGCGGCCAGACCGATCATGGCCCCGCCAATGAGGGCGGGGACTGGGGTGAAGGCGGTTTCTGGGACCATCGATGCAGCTCCTGAACATTCCGCCGATAGAGGCGAAGAAGAGAAGTTTCCACTTGACGGTTGCGTATAACAGATAATATGGAAACGCAACGATTTCGGAGACACGATTCCATGTTCGATGCCGACCCCCGTGAAAGCCACGGGCAGCCTCCGGTAGCGAGGCTCGATGAGCCCGCGCCGCTGTTCGAGGCGCGTTCGACACAGGGCCTCGTGAGGCTTGCGGACTATGCCGGTCGCTGGGTCCTGCTTTTCGCGCACCCAGCCGATTTCACGCCGGTCTGCACCTCGGAGTTCGTGGCGTTGACCGGGGCCGCGGAGCGTTTCGAAGCCCTCGACTGCGCGCTGATCGGCCTCTCCGTGGATAGCGTCTATGCGCATCTTGCGTGGTTTGACCGTATCGAGACCGATTTCGGCGTCCGACCGCACTTTCCGCTTCTGGAAGATCCTTCCTTCGCCATCGCTGAAAGCTACGGGATGATCCATCCCGGGGCGAGTTCGACGGCGACAGTCCGTTCGGTGTTTGTCATCGATCCGCACCTAGTCCTGAAGGCTGTCCTGCACTATCCCATGGAAGTCGGTCGATCCGTAGACGAACTCCTGCGCCTCGTCGAGGCGCTACAGGCGACCGCCGGGACCGAGCGGGTGACGCCTGAAGGGTGGAAGCAAGGTGGTGCGCTTCTTGGCGGCGCGCCTGCCACCGAGAAGGAGGCGACCGATGCAGGTCCGAACTGGTACGCGGGAGGCATGAAATGAGTGTCGATGTCCTCGTCCGTCCCGATGAGATGGAGAAGAAGGCGGAAGGCGCGGCGGACTTTCTGCGCGCGCTCGCCAATCCTCAGAGGCTGCGCCTCGTCTGTGAACTGATGAGCGGGGAGTGCGGGGTCGGAGAGCTCGAGGAACGGACTGGTATTCGCCAGCCTTCGCTGTCCAAGGAGCTTGGCAAACTGAGGGAGGCCGGCCTGATCGAAGGCCGCCGTGAGTCCAAGGCGGTCTTCTACAGGCTGGTCGAGCCCAGAGCCGCGAGCATCATCGCCATTCTTTGCGGTCAGGAGCCTATCTCCACGCCAGCCTTCAGGCCGAAGCCCAGACGCGAAGGAGGAAGCGTGTTCGCACGCGTTCTTCCTCAAACGGAACGATGAGAGGTTATCATGACTGCGAGCACCATTCCCGCCCTGCCTGCCGCCGTGCAGGAGCATCCCTTCGAGGCACCTGAGGTCAAGGCCTTCTTCGACGAGGCGACCAACACGATCTCCTACGTCGTCTACGACGACGAGGCCAAGGCCGGCGCGATCATAGACAGTCTCCTCGATTTCGACAGCAGGTCAGGCCGCACGACAACGCGGAGCGCGGACGAGGTTCTGGCTTTCGTGCATGAGAAGGGGTTGAGTATTGATCTCATCCTGGAAACCCATGTCCACGCCGATCACCTCTCCGCCGCCCCTTATCTCAAGGACAAGCTCGGCGGTCGGATTGCCATCGGAGCCGAGATCAAAACGGTGCAGTACGTCTTCGGCAAGGTCTTCAACGCCGGCACGGCTTTCCAGCGGGACGGCTCGCAGTTCGATATCCTTTTCGAGGACGGTGACACGTTCGAGATCGGTCGTTTCCAGGGGGTGGCCATTCACACGCCCGGCCATACGCCGGCCTGCATGAGTTTTCTGATCGGCGATGCACTGTTCGTCGGCGATACGATCTTCATGCCCGACTTCGGCACCGCCCGCTGCGACTTCCCAGGCGGCGACGCGGCAACGCTCTTCCGCTCGATCAAGCGGCTGTTCCAGCTTCCCGAGAGGACCCGCATGTTCCTCTGCCACGACTACAAGTCGGGGACCCGCGATCATTATGCGTGGGAGACGACGGTTGGCACGCAGAAGAAAGAGAACATCCACGTCCATGAAGGTGTTACTGAGGACGAATTCGTCAAGATGCGCACCGAGCGTGACGCTACGCTGGCCATGCCGACGCTGATCCTGCCTTCGGTCCAGGTCAATATGAATGCCGGCAAGCTTCCGGACCCGGAAGACAACGGCCAGCAATACCTCAAGATCCCGCTGAACGCATTCTAGCAGGTATTGAACATGACCCCTCGGCAGTCGCGGCGGCGGGAGTGGCTGCCCATCCTCTCCTGGGCGAAAGCCTATCGCGGCGAAACCCTCGCCAACGACGCGATGGCGGCTGTGATCGTCACGATCATGCTGATCCCGCAGTCGTTGGCCTACGCCCTTCTGGCAGGCCTTCCGCCCCAGGTCGGGCTCTACGCTTCGATTCTTCCTCTCGTGGCCTACGCGATCTTCGGGACATCACGCACTCTGGCCGTGGGGCCGGTGGCGGTGGTCTCGCTCTTGACCGCTGCCGCACTCGGGCAGGTTGCGGAGCAGGGGACGGCTAGTTATCTCGCGGCCGCGGTGATGCTGGCGCTCCTGTCTGGTGGTTTTCTCGTGCTGATGGGGCTCTTCCGGCTCGGTTTCATCGCGAACTTCCTCAGCCACCCGGTCATTTCCGGTTTCATCACGGCTTCGGGTCTCATCATCGCAGCGAGCCAGTTCAAGCACATTCTGGGTGTGGAGGCTGAGGGCGAGAACCTCTTTCTGCTTCTCACTTCCTTGATGCGCCATGTGAGCGACTCCAACCTGCCGACGGTGTTGATCGGTGTCGGGACGACCGCATTTCTCTTCTGGGTCCGCAAAGGTCTTGCCCCTGTCCTCTCTTCATTCGGCATGGGACAAAAGACGGCGGGCATGGTGGCGAAGGCTGGCCCTGTTCTGGCCGTTGCAGCCACCATCGCCATCACGGCACTGTTCCGCCTCGATGCCCAGGGGGTCGCCATCGTCGGAGAGGTGGAAGGCAGCCTTCCTCCGCTCAGTGTACCAAGCTTAGACCTTGGGCTCGTGCAGGCTTTGATCGGTCCGGCGGTCCTCATCTCGATCATCGGCTTCGTGGAGTCCATTTCCGTTGCCCAGACCCTCGCAGCCAAGCGCCGTCAGAGGATCGACCCCGACCAGGAGCTGATTGCTCTTGGCGCTTCAAACCTCGCAAGCGGCTTTTCGACCGGCTACCCTGTGACGGGCGGATTTGCCCGTTCCGCAGTCAACTTCGATGCTGGCGCCGAGACGCCTGCCGCCGGCGCCTTTACGGCCATTGGCATCGCCCTCGCAGCGTTGTTCCTGACACCTCTTCTTACCTTCCTGCCCAAGGCGACACTCGCGGCGACCATCATCGTCGCTGTTTTGTCGCTCATGGACCTACGGGCTGTTCGAGAGACGGTGCGTTACTCAAAATCGGACGGCGCAGCGATGATCGCGACAATTCTGGTGACCCTGGGGTTTGGTGTCGAAGCCGGTATCGTAACGGGCGTTGCCTTGTCGCTTCTTCTCTTCCTCCTCAAGACCGCCCGCCCGCATATGGCGATCGTCGGCCTCGTCCCGGGTACGGAGCACTTCCGCAACGTGGAGCGCCACGAGGTTGCGACCGGTGACCGGGTCATCACCCTCCGCGTCGATGAAAGCCTCTATTTTGCCAATGCGCGGGGTCTCGAAGACACGGTATACGATCTCGTCGTGCAGAACCCCGAGGTCGAACATTTCGTTCTCATGTGCCCGGCAGTGAATACGATCGATGCCAGCGCTCTTGAAAGCCTTGAGGCGATGAACGCGCGGCTACGCGACTCCGGTGTCGTTTTCCATCTCTCTGAAGTGAAAGGCCCCGTCATGGATCGCCTGAAACGGTCGTATTTCCTGAATGAGCTGACAGGTGAAGTGTTCTATAGTCAGTTCGATGCCTTGAGTAAGCTCGATCCGGCAACTGTAGAGAGGCATGTGTCGCGGGCGGCTCGTCATCGAGGCGCCGAAACATCCGGAGACCAAGTGTATGTTCTCGAGTCTTGATGCGGTGATGCTGGCGCGGATCCAGTTTGCTTTCACCG
>CAZAFU010000134.1:0-5663 GCA_964484475.1 uncultured Caulobacterales bacterium
CCGCGCTGGTCCCCGGACGGCGAGCGGATCGCATTCCTCTCCTCCCGCGAGGGAGGCAAGCCGGACCTCAAGGTGCACATCGTCGAAAGCGATCGCACCTATTCCCTCGCCCAGCTCCAGGAAGGGACGAGCGCCCCGGTCTGGTCGCCGGACGGCGAGCGGATCGCCTTTTCCATGCTGGTGCCGCGCCAGGACCAGAATTTCATCTCCCTTCCGCAGAAACCGGAAGGCGCCGAATGGGCCCCGCAGATCCGGGTCTTCACCGACCTGACCTACAGGGCCGATGGGCGCGGGTATCTTACACCCGGGGACCGGCAGCTTTTCGTCCTGCCCGTCGATGGCGGCACGCCCTCGCAGGCAAGCGACATGCCGGGGGGCCTGACGGATGTGGCGTGGCTCGACGACGAAACCCTGCTTGGCGTCGGCAACCCGGACGAGGAACGCGACCTCCAGTCCTCGATCTCGCAGATCTTCCGGGTCTCCCTCGATGGCGGCGAACCCGAAGCGATGACCGGCCGCGACGGCTCGGCTTCCTCGCCGACGGTGGACCGCAAGGGGCAGAGGATCGCCTATCTCTTCACCCCCGACGGTGAGAAGACCTATCAGCAGACCGAGCTTATGGTCATGGACGCGGACGGGGACAATACGCGCAGTCTCACTGGCGAATACGACCGCTCTCCCCAGATGATCGCCTGGCACGGATCGGGCCAGAGCGTTCTCGGCCTTGTCGGTGACCGGGGTCTTCTCAGGCTCGTCGAGTTCCCGATGAGCGGCGAGCCACGGACCCTTGCGGACGATGTCGGCTCGCAAGGGGTGGCGCGACCTTACGCGTCGGGGAGTTTCTCCGCCTCCGGCCGCGGCGACATCGCCTACACGATCGCGACGGACGGCAAGCCTTCCGACGTCGCCTATCTGCGCGGGCGGAAAAAGGAAGTCCTCACGTCCCTCAACGAGGATTTCCTCAGTGAGGTGACCCTCGCCGAGGTCGAGAAGTTCGAGATTCCCTCGAGCCTCGGCGACTACGACATCGACGCCTGGGTGGCCTTCCCGCCCGGTTATGAAAAGGACGGCGACGCGCCGCTTCTCCTCGAGATCCATGGCGGTCCCTACGCGATGTACGGACCGCATTTCTCCGGCGAGGTGCAGCGTTATGCGGCTGAAGGTTATGTAACGGTCTTCACCAACCCGAGGGGCTCGACAGGCTACGGGGTCGATTTCGCGCAGGAGATCGATCTTGCCTATCCGGGCGAGGACTACGACGACCTCATGAGTGTCGTCGACTACATGATCGACGAAGGCTATGTCTCCACCGACCGGCTCTTCGTGACGGGCGGTTCGGGCGGCGGCGTCCTCACTGCCTGGATCGTGGGGAATACGGACCGCTTCGAGGCCGCGGCCTCGATCAAGCCGGTCATCAACTGGACCTCCGAAGCCCTGTCGGCTGACCTGGCGTCCTACGCCAATTTCGAATGGCTGCGCGAGTTTCCGTGGGAGAACCCCGATCTCTACTGGGCGCTCTCACCCCTTTCCAAGGTCGGCAACGTGACCACCCCGACCCTGATGATGGCGGGTGAGGAAGACTTCCGGACCCCGGCATGGGAGGCGGAGCAGTTCTTCACTGCGCTCAAGCTGCAGGGCGTCGATACCATGATGATCCGTGTACCGGGAGCCTCGCACTTCATCGCGGCGCGGCCGAGCCACATGATCGCCAAGACCGAAGCCATCATGGCCTGGTTCGACCGCTATGACGAAGAGCCGGGAGCGGACGAAACCGGCCCCGCGGCTAGCGCAGGCGAGTAGTCCATCATCAAGCCACTCCGTCGCCCATGAGGCGGCGGAGGACGCTAAGAGGTAGCAGGCAGGCGTTCCTTGCGGTTCACGATGATGCGTCCGTGCAGATACGGACTGGCGGCCCCGAAAAAGGAAGTGACGCGATCGACAGGATCCACTCCTTCGACATCGTGGCACTGGCCTGAGGAGAAGGGGCCGGACGGCGAGCACCGCCCGGCAGAGGCTTCCCTCTTTTCTCAGTCCGGCTTGCCGGTCTTGCGGGCCTTGAACGGCTTCTTTCCGGGCTTTGCGCCCTTCGGCCCGTCGAACTTGCGCTTGGGCCCGCGAGGGGCTTCCCCTGAGCGGGGCTTGCGCTTGAACTTGGCGGGGGGGCGACCTTCATCGCCGGGTCCGGTATCCTTCTCGGTACGGGGTCTTGCATCGCGCGGCTTCTGTCCGGCCCCGTCCTTCTTTCCGAAAGGTTTGCGCGGGCCATCCTTGAAGCCGTTGCGGCGCGGCTCTGCCGGTGGCGGGCCATCGGCCCGCTGGAGCGAGATCCCGTCTTCGAGCGTATCGCCGTTTTCCATCCGCGTGAGGAACTCCGAAGCGCCTTCGGCGTCGAGCTGAACATAAGTCACCTCGTCGCGCACCCGGATCGCGCCGATCGCTTCCTTCTTGAGGCCCCCCTGCTTGCACAGCATGGGCAGAAGCCAGCGGGGCTCGGCGCGGTTCGCCTTGCCCACCGAAAGGGTGACCCAGACCGCATCCTCGATCTCGTCGCGACGGGGCCTCTGGCGCGGGGTATCGATATTGCCGACCTCCGCGATCTCTTCGGGGGCGGAGCGGCCACGGCGGTAGAGCCGCACAAGCGCTTCGGCGATGGCTTCGTGACTGTGCCTTGCGGCCAGGGTCCTCGCCAGTTCACCGATCTCCCCGCCTTCGGTAAGGACCGGATCGGAGAGGAGCCGCTCGTCGTTCCTGGCGTCGACATCTTCCGCGCTCGGGGGGCTCGTCCATTCCGCCTTCACCTTTGCGCTTTCGAGAAGGCCCTCGATCCTGCGTGTGGCCCGGGGCGGGACGATCAGGACACTTGTTCCCTTGCGGCCCGCGCGCCCGGTGCGCCCGGAGCGGTGGAGCAGGCCTTCGCGGTTCTTCGGCAGGTCGGCATGAATGACCAGTTCGAGGCCGGGCAGGTCGATGCCGCGGGCAGCCACGTCGGTGGCGACGCAGACCCTGGCGCGGCCGTCGCGCATGGCCTGCAGGGCGTTGGTCCGCTCAGCCTGGCTCAGCTCCCCCGAGATCGCCACCACCGCGAAACCGCGATTGGCAAGCCGGCTCGTCAGGCGTGAAACCGCCGCGCGGGTGGAGCAGAAGACGATGGCATTCTCCGCCTCGTAGAGGAGCAGGGTGTTGATGATCGCCTTCTCGGCATCGTGCTGCGCGGTGACAAGCGCGCGATAGGCGATGTCGTCATGCTGGCGCGTCGGGCCGCCGGCGGTGATCCTCAGGGCGTCCTTCTGGTAGCGGGCCGCGAGCTTGGAGATGCCGCCCGCCACGGTGGCGGAGAACATCAGCGTGCGGCGTCCGTCCGGGCACGCATCGAGAATGGTTTCGAGTTCCTCGCGGAAGCCGAGGTTCAGCATCTCGTCCGCTTCGTCGAGGACGACGGCGCGAAGGTCGGTCAGGTCGAGGGAGCCCCGGCCGATGTGATCGACCAGGCGCCCCGGCGTGCCGACGACGATATGGGCGCCGCGGGCGAGGGCACCGCGCTCCTGACGCATGTCCATGCCGCCCACGCAGGTGGCGATCGAGGCTCCGGCCTCGCGGTAGAGCCATGAAAGCTCCCGCGCGACCTGCATGGCGAGTTCCCGCGTGGGGGCGACGATGAGGGCGAGGGGCGCTTCGGCCCGGGGCAGGCAATCCTCGCCGCCCAGGAGCTCGGGCCCGATGGCGAGGCCGAAAGCCACCGTCTTGCCCGAACCGGTCCTGGCGGAGACGAGCAGATCGCGGCCTTCCAGCTCCGGCGCGAGCATCGCGTCCTGCACCTCGGTCAGTGTGTCGTAATTCTTCGCCGCAAGCGCATGGGAAAGAACGGGCGGCAGGCCCGGGGCGGAGGCGGTGGTGGTCATCAAGGGTGTTCCAAAAGCGAGAGCCCCGAAGCGCCTCGCAAGGGCCGGGGCCGGTGCCGCGCGAAAGGGGCGGCGGTCAATCCGAAGCCGGCCCCATACAGGACTTCTCAAGTCTTGGCGAGACCTTCGCGCATGACAGCTCTTAGAGGCATGTCAGGTCTCTCAACCCTGTTGCCCGCCTGCGTTGATTTCGGACGCGACCTCTGTAGAGCTTTGGCATAAAAGCGGGCCGATTCTTTCGGGCCGACAAACCATAGTGAGGGGAGTTCCCATGGGCTTTTCGCTGATACTCGTCATCCTGGCGGGTCTCGCAGCCGTTGCGTACGGTGTCGTCACAACGAGGTCGGTGCTCGCCGCCCCCGCCGGAAACGAGCGGATGCGCGAGATCGCCGGTGCGATCCAGGAAGGGGCGTCCGCCTACCTGACGCGGCAATACACGACCATCACCATCGTCGGCGTGGTCGTCGCGATCCTGCTCTTCTTCGCCTTCGGCTGGATCGGTGCATTCGGCTTCGTCATCGGGGCGGTCCTGTCGGGTGCTGCAGGCTTCATCGGGATGCTGATCTCGGTCAGGGCCAATGTGCGCACCACGGAAGCCTCCCGGCATGGCTTGCAGCAGGGCCTCGACATCGCCTTCAAGGCGGGCGCCGTCACCGGGATGCTGGTGGCCGGTCTCGCGTTGCTCGGGCTCGCGGTCTATTTCTTCCTGCTCACGGGCCCCGCAGGGCTCGAGGAGGGGAGCCGCGAAGTCATCAACGGCCTCATCTCCCTCTCTCTGGGCGCTTCCCTGATTTCGGTCTTCGCGCGCCTCGGCGGCGGCATCTTCACGAAAGGCGCTGATGTGGGCGGCGACCTCGTGGGCAAGGTCGAAGCCGGGATTCCCGAGGACGATCCGCGCAACGCCGCGACCATCGCCGACAATGTGGGCGACAATGTCGGCGACTGCGCGGGCATGGCGGCGGACCTTTTCGAGACCTATGTGGTCACCATCGCGGCCACCATGGTGCTCGCGTCGATCCTCTTCGCCGACTCGGTGATGCCGGAGGCGGCGACCCTCTCGGCGGTGCAGCAGTTCATGCTCTACCCGCTGGCGATCGGCGGCTCGTGCATCCTGACCTCGATCCTCGGCACCTTCTTCGTCAAGCTCGGCAAGGGTTCGACCAATGTGATGGGCGCCCTCTACAAGGGCCTGATCGCCACCGGCCTCTCCTCGGTCCTGGCTTTGGCGATCGTGACCGCCATCGTGACCGATTTCGCCACCGAATACACCGTACCCGGCGCTGGGGGCATCGGCTTCCGGACCTTCACGGGCACCGATCTGTTCTTCTGCGGCGTTCTTGGTCTCCTGGTGACAGGCGCCATCGTCTGGATCACCGAGTACTACACCGGCACGGCCTACCGCCCGGTGAGATCGGTGGCCAAGGCCTCGGAGTCCGGGCACGGCACCAACGTGATCCAGGGGCTCGCGATCTCCATGGAAGCCACGGCGATCCCCGCGATCATCATCATGGTGGGCATCATCGGCTCCTATAACCTGGCCGGCCTCTATGGCATCGGTATCGCCGTGACGACGATGCTTGCGCTCGCCGGCATGGTGGTCGCCCTCGATGCCTTCGGTCCCGTGACGGACAACGCAGGCGGCATCGCGGAGATGGCCGAACTCGAGGGCGCGGTGCGCGACACCACCGACGCCCTGGACGCGGTCGGCAACACCACCAAGGCCGTCACCAAAGGCTACGCCATCGGCTCGGCGGGCCTCGGTGC
>CAZAFU010000135.1:0-1296 GCA_964484475.1 uncultured Caulobacterales bacterium
GTGCATGAACTCGATGGCGAAGGTGCCGCAATAGGTCCGGCGCAGGATCTCGAGGATCGTCCGCAAGCTGCCGGTCTCGAGCCCGAGAACCTGGTCGAGGAAGATCTCGCGATCGTAGTCCTCTTCGGTGAAGCCGTAACTCGCCGGGTCCAGTTCGGGATGGACCTCGATCTCGCGCAGGCCAAGGGGGTCGAGATTGGCGATCATGTGCCCGCGTACGCGGTAGGCGCGGATCAGCATCAGCGCGCGGACCGAATCGCGGACAGCGGCCTGCAGGTCGGTCGGGGAAACCTTGCCCTCGTGACGCTTTTCGATCTTCTTCTCGAAGACGCCGCCGATCGCGGTCCAGTCGCCGCCAAGCGCGGCCGTCAGCTCGTCGCCGGGGCGCCGGGGCCAGTCATCGCGGCGCCAGCTCGGGCCGGCAGCGTTCTTCCGCGCCGTGTCCTGAGCGTCTTCCATACCCTCGAAATACGCGCGGAGGTCGGGTGCAACGCTTCGCGGGTCCTCCGCGAACTTGGCGAACTCCTGTTCGAGGTAGATCGCGTTGCTGCCTGAGAGAAACGACGTGTCGTCGAGCGGCCGTTTCTCCTCGAAGTCGGAGCCTGAGCTTCCGTCATGCGCCATTGACGCCTGGTCCTTTTGTCATCCTCTCCCGCCCCTGCGCGCACCGGAGAGGTTGTGGGTCCCGGAGACGAGGATCGCCTCCGGCCTGTTCTACATAACTGCGCAAAGCCGCGGCGCAACCATAACTGGAAAGGCGCCGCGGACCCCGCGCAGGGCCACCTACATACGGCCTTCTTCTTTAAGAAGTTCGACCAAGGTCGTGCCGAGGGAAGATGGCGTGGGTGCAACCCGGATTCCGGCCTCGTTCATGGCCTTGATCTTGGCTTCGGCGGTGTCGTCCCCGCCCGAGACGATGGCGCCGGCATGGCCCATGCGGCGGCCCGGAGGCGCGGTGACACCGGCGATGAAACCCACGGTCGGCTTCTTGGTCTTGTGTTCGGCGAGGAATTTCGCGGCTTCCGCCTCTGCAGAGCCGCCGATCTCGCCGATCATGATGATCGACTGGGTCTCGTCGTCCTCCAGGAACATCTCGAGGACGTCGATGAAGTCCGTCCCCTTGACCGGGTCGCCGCCGATACCGACGCAGGTGGACTGGCCCAGCCCGGCATTCGTGGTCTGGTGCACTGCTTCATAGGTCAGCGTGCCCGAGCGGGAGACGATGCCCACCGAACCGCGCCGGTGGATGTGGCCGGGCATGATGCCGATCTTGCATTCGTCCGGGGTGATGACGCC
>CAZAFU010000135.1:1306-5653 GCA_964484475.1 uncultured Caulobacterales bacterium
CCGGGCAGTTCGGGCCGATCAGGCGGGTCTTCGAGCCCTGGAGGGCATCCTTCACCCGCACCATGTCGAGCACCGGAATGCCTTCGGTGATGGTGATGACCAGCGGCATCTCGGCCTCGATCGCCTCGATCATCGAGGCGGCGGCGAATTTCGGCGGGACGTAAACCACCGAAGCGTTCGCGCCCGTCTCCTTCATCGCCTCGGCGACCTTGTCATAGACCGGCAGGTCCGTGCCCTCGGCCGGGGCACCGGCGGTCCAGGTCTGCCCGCCCTTGCCCGGCACCACGCCGCCGACCATCTTGGTGCCGTAGGCAATGGCCTGTTCGGTGTGGAAGGTCCCGGTCTTGCCAGTGAGACCCTGGCAGAGAACCTTGGTGTTCTTGTCGACGAGAATGGCCATCGCTCTTTTCGCTCCTCAGGTATTGGAGGCTCGATAAGGAACGCCGCGCCGCACCGCAACAGGAAGAGCGCGTCTTTCAGGCTTTAGCGGGCTCGCGCGCCTCCAAAGGCGAGCCTGTGGCCTCGAAGCGGTAGCCGAGCGCCTCGATTTCCCGCCGGTACCAGGACGCCACGAGGTCCCGGCTCGCGCTGGAATAGTACGTCGCGTAATGGGGACGGTGGCGTCGGTACTCCGACCGCTTGCGGGGAAGGGCTGGCGGATCCATGCCGATTCGCTCCCACAGCGTCTCGAGGTCCTGCCCGAAGCGTTCGTAACGCAGCACCATGTCGACCACGACCTCGTTGCCGATGGCGTAGATCGGCCAGTTGCGCAGCCTGACATGCTCGGTCGCGCGGTAGCGCCACGACAGGATATCCCGGTCGAAGTCGGGTTGCCTGCCGGTTTTCCAGCAGCGGTGCATGTAGAGACTGACCTGCCTGTCCCACGGGTTCCGCTCCACCGCGAACTTGAAATAGCTGTCGAAGATGCGCGGCCCGAGCACCCGCCTCGCCTGGCTGGCGGTGGCATGGACGTGCAGGCCGAAGACATCGGGGATCTTCCTCTTCAGGCCGCCGTGGTGGACGGGTGAAAACCGGGCCCAGGCCGGCCGGCTCATGTCCGCCGCGAAATCGTCCTCGCCGCCCATGTCCTTGAGCGCCTGACTGAGCGAGCTGCCGGCCGTCTTCTCGGTCCGCAGGAAGATGAACTTGTGGGCGTGGTTCACGATCATGGCCAGCCACCCTGACCCCAGTCGCGCGGTGAGACAAACCGTCTTCCGGCGTTTTCTGGAACTTCGTTGTCACAGGAGCGTTTCACAAATTCTTCACAATCTGGCAATCTCACGCGCGAAGGAGCGCCCGAACATGCCCTTGCAAGCCGCCAACTCACTGATTCCCCGTCAGGCCCGCCCGACCTTCGATGCGGCGGCATCCTTCGGAACATCGGTCAGGAAGCGCACGGCCTCGGTTGCCGGGGTCCTGCTTGCTGTCAACCTCATCCTGGTCATGATCGCCGTGATCGGTTTTCTTCCCGGGCCTTTCGTGCTCATCGACCCGCGCACCGATGGCGGGGTGTGGGAGATGTGGGAGGCTGCCCAGCTTGGCGGGGCTGCCGTCCTGCTGGCCGCTTTCGCCTTCAGGGAACGGATGCTGTCCCCTGCCCTGGTCGCGGCGGTGCTCCTCTACCTGATCGCCGACAACCTGTTGCGCATCCACGAGGCCTATGGCCTGCGGATGGGCGGGTTCGCCTATGGCGAGTTCCTGTACCTGATGATGGTGGGCGGTATCGTCGTCGTGGTGCTCGGCGCGGCTCTCCTGAAAGCGGGACCGAGGGAACGTGCCATCAGCCTCGTCTTCGCCGGCCTGTTCGGGGTTCTCGCCGGGTTCGGCGTGGCCCTCGACCTCGTCCACAGCCTGCTGCTCGACCAGGGCCGGATCTTCGACATCGGTTTCACCGCCGTCGAGGAGCTCGGGGAGCTTCTCACCTGTTCCCTGATCTTCATCGCAGCACTCGCAGCGTGGAAGGGACAAGGACAGCCGGGCACCGCGCCTCTCCAAGGCGTGAGCCGCGGACTGCGCTGATACGCGAACGACAAAGGCCTCCCGGTTGTTCTCCCGTCAGAACATCGCGGAAGGTTGAACAATGTCGGAACGCAAGGAAGTCTTCGAGAAGTTGGCTAGGGCAGGTTTTGCCGCAAGGGGCGTGGTCTACACGATCATCGGCATCTTCGCGATCTCCGCTGCCTTCGGAAGCGGACAGACGGAGGGCAGCAAGGGCGCCATCGAAAGCCTCACCGGCAGCACCTGGGGACAAGTGGTCCTCGGTTTCCTCGCGATCGGCCTCTTCGGCTACGGTCTGTGGCGGCTGCTTTCCGGTGCCATCGATCTCGAGAACGAAGGCAGCGGCAAGAAGGCCGCGGCCAAGCGCGTCGCCTACGTGGTCTCCGGGCTCGCCCACTTCGCCCTCTCGATCTACGCCGCAGCGCTCCTGCTCGGTAATGGCGGCGGCGGCTCGGGCGGCGGCGCCCAGTCCATGACCGCCAAGCTCATGCAGCAGCCCTTCGGCCCCTATCTCGTGATCTTTGCAGGCATCATCGCCTTCATCGTGGCCGCAGCGCAGCTGTCGAAGGCCATCAAGGAGAAGTATCGCAAGCACATCGCTCTTCCCGACGCACACGGCGTCTCGAACAAGCTGATCAAGTTCGGGATCATCTCGCGGGCGGTCGTCTTCGCCATCGTCGGTGTGTTCCTGGTCTATGCCGGCATCACCGTCAGCCCGGAGAACGCCAAGGGCTTCAGCGGTGCGCTCTCCTGGCTCCAGCAGCAGAGCTACGGCAGCATCATCCTCGGCCTGATCGGCATCGGGCTCCTGGGCTTCGCGCTCTACAGCTTCCTGCAGGCCCGCTACCGGATCATTCCGGACCCTGAAGACGAAGCGCGGGACACCGTTTCCGCCTTTGCTCGATAACCTCACGAAAGGAGAACCAGCTATGGCTACCCAAACTCCAGAAGAAGACAAGGCCGAAGGCACCGGCGACAAGATCGCTGGCAACGTCAAGGAAGGCATCGGACAGGCCACGGGCGACAAGCGTCTCGAGCGCCAGGGTGAGAACCAGCAGCGCGAAGGCTCCCTCAAGAAAGCCTGGGGCAACGTGAAGAACGCCTTTTCCTCCAAGAAGTGACACAGGGACCATTCGGTCCCGACGGGGCGGCATCCGTGCCGCCCCTTTTTCATGGCACGAATGTGAGGATAGCGCCGGCCTCCTCAGAACCCGCATGATACACGGCCCACAGGCGCGCACACCCATTCCGGCCCCGGCGGGGAACACGGAACTTCCGTATTCATTCTGAACGATGAAGTCCCATACCCGTTGCCTTGGCGTGACTTCGTTAAGAGAATGAGGAGGGAACATGTCCCGCACGACCACCATCATCACCGCGGGCGCAAGCTCGATCGCGCTCCTGGCTTCGGCCGCGTTTGCGGCTCCGGTAACCTATACGGCTGACCTGCAGCCTCTGAACGATACCGGCGCGACGGGCTTCGCGACGCTGACCTATGATGACGAGACCGAAGAGCTCCGTGTTCAGGTCTCCGCAAGCGGCCTCGATGACGGGGGCCATGCCATGCACATCCATGGCCTTTTCGATGAAGGTGCCGATGGCGATCCTGTCGATTCGACCGCCCCTTTCCCGCAGTCGGATTTTGACGACGATGACAACGGCATCCTGACCGTTGCCGAAGGCGCAGACGCCTACGGCCCGATCATTCTTCCGCTCGAAGAAGAGGGCGGCGGCTTCCAGAGCGGCACCAGTGTCGACTACGACCGGACTTTCGATTTCAGCGTCGACGACACCGAAGCCCTCTTCGCCGAGATTGGCGACACAGGCGACAGCTACGAAGTCGAAGACCTCCTGCCGCTCCTGTTCAGGGTGATCGTCATCCACGGCGTCGATACGGATGGCGGTTTCGATCCGCTGCTGCCGGCGCTCGCGGGGGCGATCGATATCCAGGGCGAAGTGCCTGTCCCCGGTGCGGTCCTGCTCTTCGGCTCGGCCCTCGCAGGCTTCGGTGCGATGCGCCGCAAGAAAGCCTAGGCCTCCTCAACCCGCCTTTCGTGCGGCAACGCATGAGAGAGGAAAACGAACGTCGAAGGTCCGGCCATCAAACCGGGCCTTCGCTTCGTTTTCCAACCGCTCGAAAACGGCTTCGGATACACCCTCGGTGCACGCCCGGATGGTGGCCGACCAGCTTCTGAGCATGGCCAGGACGGGCTCTGCCCTTGGCCCGGCCGCCTGACCGACGACCGCGGCGTTGCTCGCCGGGTTCAGCCCTTCACGGCCTTGACGATCTTCCGCGCGGCGTCATCGAGATCGTCCGCACTGATCACATCGAGATCGGAGTTGTTGATG
>CAZAFU010000136.1:0-5596 GCA_964484475.1 uncultured Caulobacterales bacterium
CGACTCGACCATCGCTTCGGGGCACGGCTCGCCGTATTTTTCGAGAAGGTGCTTTTCGAGGGATCCGCCGTTCACGCCGATCCGCATCGAGCATCCATGGTCCTTCGCCGCTTGGACCACGTCGCGGACCCGCTCCTTGGAGCCGATATTGCCGGGATTGATCCTCAGGCAGGCGGCACCGTTCTGCGCAGCCTCGATACCGCGTTTGTAGTGGAAATGGATGTCCGCAACGATCGGCACGGGGGAATGGGCCGTGATTTCCTTCATCGCAGCGGTCGATGCCTCGGTCGGGCACGATACCCTGACCACGTCGGCGCCGGCCTCGGCAATCCGCTCGATCTGTTCGAGGGTGGCTCTCGCGTCCCCCGTGTCGGTATTGGTCATGGACTGGACCGCGATCGGCGCATCACCGCCGATCGGCACGTTGCCCACCATGATCTGCCGGCTCTTGCGCCGCTCGATATCTCTCCAGGGACGAACGCTCATCGCTTGGGATCCTGCCTTCTGCGTTGAGGTTCAGTTAGGCTGCCTCGCCCGCCGGCTCAACGTTTGAGTTCGGTGCACCGTCCCCTGAAGGCACGGCCTGTATCAGTACGGCCGCTCGAAAATGAAACGGTTGGTCTGCCGGGCGTTGGCCGTGGTGACGGTTGCGGGGTCATAGCGCCAGCGGGTGAGCGCCGCGAGCGCCGCGCCATTGAAGCAGGTGTTGGTCGAGGCCGCGACTCGCGGATTGGCCACCCTGCCGCGAGCCGAGACACTATAGCTCACCGTGACGGTCTCGATGGGCTGCGCCTGGGCTTCGCACAGCGGCGGATAGACAGGCTCCACCGCGGTGAGGCGCCTCAGCGCGACGTCCGCGACAACGTCTTCGACGATCTCCTCGGCGGGTGCCGTCACGGTCTCTGACGGTGCGGGAGTGTCGGTCTCGGCTGCCGGAGCGGCGACGTCCGTATCGGGTGCCGCGGACGGCTGGGTCGCTTCGCCTGCTGGCGCAGGGGTTTCGGCTCCCCTCACCGCTTCTTCCGCTTCGCCGGTCCGGGGTTCAGTCACCGGCGGGACGAAGCCGGGCACCGAGGCCGTGTCCTCGGGGTTCATCGGTCGCGCATCGGCGGTGTCTTCGGCGGAGAACGAGAAGCGCGTGGCCTCGTCGACCTCGTCGGGCGCGGCCGTCACGAGAATCTGCCAGGCGCACCACAGGACGAAGCCGAGCACCAGGAGGAGTGCGAGAACCGAAAGGCCCTTGCCGCCATCGGAGGCCGGCGAGGTCCTGGCCGCAGAAATGCCCGGGGCCCGGTCGCGCACGGTATAGCCCGCCTGCTGGCGGAACCTGTCCATCAGCGCGTCCTCGGGCAGGTTCACTTCGCGGGCGAAGGCCCTGACGAAACCCATGGTATAGGGCTGGCTCGGCAAACGATCGATGGCCATGGCCTCGATCGCCTCGAGATGGGCTTCACGGATGTTGGTTTTCTCGGCCAGTGTCGGCAGGTCGAGTTTCATCGCCTCGCGCGCGGCACGAAGCATTCCGCCAGCGGTGCTGAGGGAGGCTTCGGTCTGCTCGCTTCTGCGTTGCCGCTCCTCCGCGAGGGCGACAACGTCTGCACCGGACTGCATGTCGGCTTGGCCCATGATAACTCTCCGTCAGCGTAGCCTTTTTTGCTCTCCACCAAAAGGCGAAGACGCTCTCTTCATGCGAGGACCGTGCCGCTGGTGCACGTTCTAGGTGCGAAGACGCCTCCGCAAGGGGTCGGTTCCGCAACCGTGAACGGGTAGACGCCGAACCGGGTCCCAAAGACAGCCATTGTGACAAAAATGACTCGTTTTCCTGCTTTTCCCGAAACGTCGCTCGATCTTCGGGGCCTCAGATGCCCCATTCCGGTCATCAGGCTCGAAGCCGCGATGCGCCGCATGAAACCCGGAGGAACCCTGGCCGTAACGGCCGACGACCCCCTTGCCCGGATCGACCTGCCCCATGCGGCGCGCAGTGCCGGAATGACATGCGAAGCAATCGCCTGTCCTGATTCGACCTCCTTTGCGTTCCGCATCACTGCGCCAGGCCAGTGAAAAGATACGGACGGGGGGATGGGCGAATGACTGAAGAACTGTTAATACGTTAATTGAAGTTGGGCTCGCGGCGACGCGAAACCTGGGCAAGGTTGGGGAGCAACGTACAATGACTTCGTGGCGCACGGTCAAGGCGTGGGGCTTGGGTGCCCTCACATCCACGATGCTGCTCGGGGCCGGAACGGCCCGGGCGGACTACGAGAATGCCCTGAACGCCTATCTTGACGCTTCGACCAGCGATGCGGTCGGCAGTGCCGTCACCGGCGCCCTCGACCTGTGGCGCCGGTCCGCACTCGCCGGCGACGTCCGGTCCGCGAAGATACTCGGTGACATCTACAGCGACCAGGACCTCCTTCCGGGGGGTGACGACCTCCTGCCCAGCGAGACCGGGGCGGTGCGGATCGACCCTGTCGAAGCCCTCGCCTGGTACACGATCGCGGCCACTCACAACTTTACCGATTACCAGCAGCGCGACCCCCTCCCCGAGGCCGTCAATGCGCGCACCCTGGCCCAGCTCCGCCTGCCGGAGCTGCGCGCGGGGATGACCGACGAGGACGTCCGCGCCGGCGAGACCCGCGTCATCGAGCTTCTCGGCGTGGGCTCCGCCTTCGATCTCCTGCGCCTCGGCAAGATGCACATGCAGGGCGATGGTCTGCAGAAGGACAATATCGAGGCCCTCAAATACCTCTACGTCGCCCGCGGGCGGGGCCGCGGCGCCAATGCGGGTGCCGACAGCCTCATCGGCAGGCTCGAGCCGCTGATGACGCGCACCGCCGTGGAGGCGGCCCGGATGCGCGCGGACAACTGGCAGCCCCCCATGCCGCAGACCTACCTGCCCGAGCAGCTGACCGAAGGCGCCCGACGCGACAGCGTCCGCCTGACCGAGCTCCAGTACCAGGAGCTGCGCGATGCCTTGGAAAAGCTCGACCGGCAGTTCGAAGGCAACGGCAAGGTCGTGCAGAAGGCGCTCAGGGCGCTCGGCTTCTATTGGGACGACGACATCGACGGCAAGCTGACTTCGCGCTCTTCGCAGGAAGCGATCAGGCGTTTTCAGACCTCGCTCTTCATGGATGGTCGCGCACCCTCAGCACGCGGAACGGAGCTTTCCGACGAAGAGAAGGCGATCGTCAAGGATACCGCCACCGGGACGCTGACCGACCTGCAGCTCGTCGAGCTGGTCCGCCGCGCGGCCGAGCGGGGCCACCCCGACTCCATGCACATCTACGGCGTCATGCTGGGCGAAGGCGTCGGCGTGATGAAGGATGGCCGCGAGGCAATCACCATGCTGACCCGCTCCGCCGAGCAGGGTTACGCTCTGTCGCATTTCTCCGCCGGCATGTTCTACGTGAAGGGGATCACCGCCCCCGATCCCCTGCAGCCCAGTGTCAGCGAGGCTTGCTACCATCTCAGCCGCGCCGCCAACATGGACTACGAACCGGCGGCGAAGGCTCTCAAACTGCATTGCAACTACGATTGACGGGAGTGGAAGCATGACCAGGATGATCAGTAGGCTCCCCGCACTCCTTCTTGCGGCAGCGGGCCTCGCCCTCGTGAGCCCGGCCACCGCGCAGGACGGCAAGATCGGCGGCTTCGATACCGAGATCTCGAAGCCCGAGAAGAAGAAGGAAAGGATCAAGAAGCGGCCGATCGTGGATGTCCGGATCGACGGCAGCTGGGACGGTCCCCGCTCGATCAGCGAGGCACTGCCGCTGGTCGAGGAGAACGGCAAGATCGTCGTTCACTACGGCACCTACGAACCCGACAGCGTCCGGGTGAGCAAGGACGTCATTATCGAGGGCGTGCGCGACGGCTACGGCAAGGCCCCCGTGATGCGCGCGAAGGGGAGCTGCCTTACGGTCAGCAAGGACGACGTACGGGCCCGGGTCTCCGATCTGGTCTTCGAGGCCAGCGACAGGAGCTGCATCAACGTCTCCGCGGGCAGCCTCGAACTCGTCGACAGCGAGATTCACGGCAAGGGCTATGGACCCGGCTATCTCGAGAACGCCAGCATCCGCATGTACGCTTCGGGGCCCTTCTCGCTCAGCACGGCAACCGGCGGCGGGGGAGCGCTCGTCTCGGTGACCGGCGGCCGGGCCACCCTGGAGCGCAGCCAGTTCCTCGGTGGTGAGACGGGCGTGATGATTTCGCCCGACACCAACGGCAACGGTTTCGAGCATGTCACCATGACCGAGAATGTCGTCGCCGGGAACGAGCGCGGCGGTATCGTCATGACCGGCAGCGCCGATGCGGTCCTGATGGGCAACACCGTGGTCGGTAACGGGCTCGGTGGTATCATCTATGCCGGTGCCGGCCATGCCCGCCTCGTGGGCAACAACATTGCCGAGAACGGGCATGACGGTCTCTTCGTCGCGTCGGGCGGCGACTGGGTCACGGTCGAAGGCAACACCATCGCGGAGAATGACAGCGACGGTATCGAAGTGGCCAGCGGCACGGCGATCCTCGTCGGCAACGACATCGACCTTCACGCAGCGGGTTGCTCCGTACGCGACGCCAGCCATTCGGCCGGTGGTATCGGCGACCATCTGGTCCCCGCCGTTCCCGTCCGCCTTCTCGCCGATACCGCAGGACGGACCCGGTTCAGCGAATACAACTGCGCCGGCGGCAAACGGGAGGAACGGCGAGCGGGCTTCTTCCGTCGCCGGAACTGACATTCCCATCAGGAAAACCCGAACGCCCGTGTGACAGCGGGCGTTTTTGTTGCAAAGAAAAACCCGGGCATCGCTGCCCGGGTTCTCTCATCTTTACGCTGACAGGTCGTCAGGTCAGGATGCGGTCACGTCCGCAGGGTCGATCTTGACGCCCGGGCCCATGGTCGAGCTGAGGGCGATCCTCTTCATGAAGGTGCCTTTCGCGCCGGAGGGACGAGCCTTCTGGATCGCGGTGAGCATCGCAAGGACGTTCTCGGCGATCTTGTCGGTGTCGAAGCTGGCCTTGCCCACACCTGCGTGGATGATGCCGTTCTTTTCGACCCGGAACTGGACGGCGCCGCCTTTGGCATCCTCGACCGCCTTTTTGACGTTCGGGGTCACCGTACCGACTTTCGGGTTCGGCATCAGGCCGCGGGGGCCAAGCTGCTTACCCAGACGGCCGACGAGGGGCATCATGTCCGGTGTCGCGATCACGCGGTCGAAGTTCATGTCGCCGTTCTGGATCTGCTCGACCAGGTCTTCCGCGCCCACGATCTCCGCACCGGCTTCGCGGGCTTCGTCGGCCTTCGCGTCACGGGCAAAGACGGCAACGCGGACCGAGCGGCCCGTGCCATTGGGCAGGGAGGCCACGCCGCGGACCATCTGGTCAGCGTAACGCGGATCGACGCCGAGATTGACGGCGAGCTCGATCGTTTCGTCGAACTTGGCGGTCGCGCGCTTCTTCACCTCGGCCGCGGCGTCGGCGATCGTGTGCAGCTTTTCGCGGTCGAGGCCCTCACGGGCGGCGGTGATGCGTTTGGCTTCTTTCACGGCCATGTCTTAGCCCTCCACCTTGAGGCCCATGGCCCGTGCGGACCCGGCAATGA
>CAZAFU010000137.1:0-5581 GCA_964484475.1 uncultured Caulobacterales bacterium
ATAGGAAGCGCCGCGCCGGCCGTCGAACATTGTGATTCGCCCTGGACCCGAAGGTTCAGGTGGGCGCCGCATGAAAGGGACCACGGTCCCAGCCAGAGGCAGCTCCCGACGATGTCTGTAAGGCCCCGGGGAAAAACGTTCTAACGGGCCGGGCAGCAGAGGGGGAGCTAGGGTCTCCGGATGCGGAGTTCAAGCGGTGATGGTGCGGCAGGTTCGGCGCCTACCGGGTCCTGGGCTCTCCGGGTGCCGGGGCTCCGGCACCGGCGGCGCGGGTGTCCCCGTCCTCGCGGTCGAATTCCAGGATGTCACCGGGCTGGCAGTCGAGCACGTCGCATATCCTGGCGAGGGTTTCGAAGCGGACGCCCTTCACCTTGCCGGTCTTGATCGTCGAGAGGGCCTGCTCGCTGAGCCCGGTGGCAGCCGCCAGATGCTTGAGGCGCATCTTGCGCCGCGCCAGCATCACATCGAGATTGACGATGATCTTCACCGCGCCCGCCTATCACAGA
Source organism: uncultured Caulobacterales bacterium (assembly GCA_964484475.1). Taxonomy (GTDB): domain Bacteria; phylum Pseudomonadota; class Alphaproteobacteria; order Caulobacterales; family Parvularculaceae; genus Parvularcula. The sequence continues at coordinate 507 of CAZAFU010000137.1, forward strand.
AAACCTTCGTTCTCCTCTCGCAACCGTTGGCCCTCGCGGAACACCTGAGCCACGAAGACGAGAAGCAGCGCCTGGAAGAAGCGGGCGATCTCGGGCGTGCCGACGGTGATCGAAAGCTGGCCGGGGACCGAGGGGTCGCTGACCGAGAAAATAACGATCAGGCCGGTCCGCTGCGCGATCCCGACGAACACCATGACGAGGCTCACCCACGCGAAGCGCCCGAACCCGTCCACGGCTCGGATGGAAAGCGCGCGCCCGGCGGCGGCCTCGCGGAAGGTCCGGTGCAGGCCGAGAAGGCCCCAGGACCAGATGCCCGCGGACAGGAGCGACAGGGCGAAGCCGAGACCCCGGCCCGCCGGGCTGAGGGCCGCAAGATCGAAGGCGAACCGGAGATCCCGCGCCGCGAGGGGGGCGAGGACGTCCCACGCGGCCCAGACGATGACGGTCATGACCGGCAGGGCGAAAGCCCCCGCGAGGGCCGCCATGGCCATCAGGCGGGGCCATGCCGAGACGGTATTCTTCATGTCATTCCCCTGAAAATTAAAGTCGGACTTGAATTTCTACGTGCGAGAGGAGAATATCGGAGAGAAAGGACGATGTCATGCCCGCTCTTCCGATCGCCCGGTCGTTCCGTTGCGCGCTGCTCCTGTTCCTCGCCGCCGGATGCAGTGCGGTGGAGGATGAAAAGCACTGCGAGCCGGGGGCGCCGTTCGAAGGCCCCGGGCCTTCAGGTTTCGAAGGCGACATTCCCACCGCGCCGACCCCTGATGGAATCCTGTCCGAAGCGGAGGCGGCTGAACTCCAGCGCCTCCTCGAGGAATTTGTCGCCGGGACGGCCGCGCAGTCGGGTGCCGTGACGGTCTGGCATCCTGGAAAGGGGCGCTGGAGCGGCCGCGTGGGCGAAGGCGGGACTGAAGCGCTTTTCTGGTGGGCCAGCGTCGGCAAGCTCGCGACCTCCGCCCTGATCTTCCAGCTTGTCGATGAGGGTCAACTCTCGCTCGAGATGTCGGTGGAGGCATGGTTCCCCGACTGGCCCGAGGCACGGTTCGTGACCGTGGAGCAGCTTCTGCGCCACCGCAGCGGCGTCTTCAGTTTCAACGAGGACGAGGCGATCAGGGACGCGGAGGGATACCTTCCGCCGGAGTTCCTGATCGAAACCGCCCTGTCCCGGCCGCTGCTCTTCTGTCCGGGGACGAACTGGTCCTATTCGAACACCGGCTACGTGATGCTCGCGTGGATCGCCGAGCGGGTGACCGGCCTGACGTTCGCGGAACTGGTGGAGACGCGCATTGCGGAACCCCTGGGTCTCGACGGCTTCGTCGTGGCCGAGCCGGGCGCTCCGGCACCCGGGATGATCCCGGGCGTCGCCGCTTCGATCGACAGCCTCGCCACCGTTCACGGCGCGGGAGGTATCCTCGCGTCGAGCCCGGCCATGGCCAGGTTCCTCGAAGCGTGGCTGGCCGGCGAACTGTTCGCGCCATGGCGGGTGGGAAACGCCCTCGCCCATGCCGACACCATGCCCGGAACGGCGCTGCGCTACGGCATGGGCGTGATGATCATCGACGTGGACAATCCCGGCGCCGAGACCACCTGGATCGGGCATCTGGGCGGCGCCCCGCAGGCGAAGGGCGTTCTGGTCCACGACCAGCACACAGGCGCCATCGTCGCCCTCGCGGTGGATGCCCAGTCACCGGCGGAGGCCTTGGTCAACGCCATGCTGAAAAGCTTCTTAGCGGACGAACCGGACCCGGTCAGCCCGGGGCCCTGAGCGCCCGCTCGAGCCTTTCGCTCATCTCGTCGAGCCGGGCCGCGGCCCATTCGGCGGCCTCGTCCTGCGGAGTCATCGACGACCAGCGCGCCTTCGCCTCGTCGTACTCATCGAGAAGGGCGAGGGCGGCAATGAGGATCGCATGGGCTTCGCCGAGGCCGTTCTCGCCTTCGTCCACCTTGCGCACCCGGCCGTCGAGTTCACCGGCGAGGCGGTCGAGACGCGCCTCCTGGCCATCATCGCAGGCGACGAGGTAGCGTCGGCCGGCCACGCTGACAGGGTGTTCAGCCATCGGCCTCTCCTTTGCCCGAGCCGGGCTCTCTCTTGCGGATGAGATCCCTGAGCTGGCGGATCGCGCTGTCGACCTGGCCGTCGAGCTCCTCCATTGCCGCCCGGGCCTTGAGGGCGCGGGCTTCCAGCTGGCGGGCGCCGGCGAGGCGTTTCTCGCACTCTGCGACGGCGTTCGTCAGTCTCTGTTCGGCTTCACGGAGGCGGGTCATCGCTCAGATTTGACATAAGTTGAATGCGGTTCAAAGGCCCATCGCGCCTTGACCCCTTCGGCGTTGAAGCGCATCGACGCGTCGCGAACTCCCGGGAGACATGTCCATGAGCCTCACCCCCATGCACCAGCGAATGTCCGCGGCCATTGCGGCCCTCTCGATGGATGCGGTGGAGCGGGCGAATTCGGGCCATCCAGGCATGCCGTTGGGGATGGCCGACGCGGCGACGGTCCTGTTCACCCGGCACATGCGTTTCGACGCCGGGGCTCCGGACTGGGCCAACCGCGACCGCTTCGTCCTCTCCGCAGGGCACGGCTCGATGCTGCAATATTCGCTGCTGCATCTTCTCGGTTACCCGGACATGACGATCGAGGAGCTCAAGAACTTCCGCCAGCTTGGCGCGCGCACGGCCGGGCACCCCGAATACGGCCACGCGCCGGGTATCGAGACCACCACGGGCCCGCTCGGGCAGGGGCTCGGCAACGCGGTGGGTTTCGCGCTCGCCGAAAAGCATCTCTCCGCCCGCTTCGGATCGGAACTGGTCGATCACATGACCTACACGATCGCGGGCGACGGCTGCCTGATGGAAGGGATCAGCCAGGAGGTCATCTCCTTCGCCGGGCACCAGAAGCTCGGCAAGCTCGTGATGCTCTGGGACGACAACAACATCTCGATCGATGGCCGGATCAGCCTCGCCGACTCCACCGACCAGATCGCCCGTTTCGAGGCCTGCGGCTGGCGCACCATGCGTGTCGATGGCCATGACATGGAGGCTGTGGACCGCGCGCTTGAGGAAGCGAAGGGTTCGGACCGTCCCGTGATGATCGCCTGCAAGACCATCATCGGACGCAATGCCGGTTCCAAGGCCGGGACCGCAGGCTCGCACGGCGCGCCCCTGGGCGAGGAAGCGATCGATGCCGCCCGCTCCGCCCTCGGCTGGGAGAACGGGCCCTTCGAAATCCCCGACGACGTCATGACCGCATGGCGCGACGCGGGCCGCCGCGGTGCGGACGCACGGGAGGCGTGGGAGAAGGTCCTCGCAGGCTCGGACATGCGCGAGGCGTTCGGCGAAGCGATGCGCGGTGAGGTGGACGGGGCGATCTCGGCGCTCAGGACCCATGCGGTGAAGGCCGCCGAAGCCGGGAAGGCCGTGGCCACCCGCAAGGCTTCCCAGAACTGTCTCGACGTCATCAACGAGACCACGGCGCTGACCGTCGGCGGCTCGGCCGACCTGACGGGTTCGAACAACACCAAGACCGCCGAGCTCGGTATCCTCGACGCCGAGAACCCTGCCGGGCGCTACATCCATTATGGCATCCGCGAGCACGGCATGGCGGCCATCATGAACGGCATGGCCCTTCACGGCGGGGTCGTCCCCTATGGCGGCACCTTCCTCGTCTTCGCGGACTACATGCGACCCTCGATCAGGCTTGCCGCCCTGATGGGCCAGCGGGTGATCTATGTCCTGACCCACGATTCGATCGGTCTTGGCGAGGACGGCCCGACCCACCAGCCGGTGGAGCACCTGGCCTCGCTCAGGGCGATCCCGGGCCTGAAGGTCTACCGCCCCGCCGACGAGGCGGAGACCGCCCTCGCATGGGCGGAGGCGCTGTCCACGAACGGGCCGAGCGTGCTCGCGCTGACCCGGCAGGCGCTCGCGCCGGTCCTTTCCGATCCCGAAGGCTGTCCTGTCGAGAAAGGCGCCTATGTCCTTCGCGATGCCGAGGACCATGCCGCCACCATCATCGCCACGGGCTCGGAGGTCGAGATCGCCCTCGCCGCCGCCGACCAACTCGCCTCAGAGGGCAAGCCGGTGCGGGTGGTCTCCATGCCGTGTGCTGAAGATTTCCTCAGGCAGGATGGCACCTATATTGCAAAGGTCCTCGGAACCGCACCGCGGCTCGGCATCGAGGCGGGGATCCAGATGGGCTGGGGCGAGCTTCTCGCGCTCGGCGGTGCCCGCTGGGACTTCCTCGGCATGTCGAGCTTCGGCGCATCGGGGCCCTACAAGGCCCTCTACGAACATTTTGGCATTACGGCCAAGCACGCGGCGGACAAGGTCCGCAAACTGATCGAAGGGAACGCGTAGTCATGACAGTGAAAGTTGGTATCAACGGTTTTGGCCGCATCGGCCGCCTGACTCTCCGCTCGATCCTCGAGCATGGCCGGGACGACATCGAGGTCGTCGCGATCAACGATCTCGGCCCGGTGGAGACCAACGCCCACCTTCTTGCCTATGACACCCTGCACGGCCGGCTGCCGATGGACGTCGAGACCTCGGAAGGCAGCATGACGGTCGGCGGCAAGACGATTACCGTTTCCGCCGAGCGTGACCCCAGCCAACTTGCCTGGGACCAGAAGGGCGTCGACATCGTCTTCGAATGCACCGGCATCTTCACGGCGCCCGACAAGGCGCGGGCCCACCTTCAGGCCGGTGCCAGGAAGGTGCTGGTCTCCGCGCCCCTTTCGAAGGCGGAGAAGGAAAAGACCGTGGTCTTCGGCGTCAACCACGACACCCTGACCGCGGATGACGATATCGTCTCGAACGGCTCGTGCACCACGAACTGCCTTGCCCCCGTCGCCAAGGTCCTGATGGATACCTGCGGGATCGAGCGCGGTTACATGACCACCGTGCACAGCTATACCGGCGACCAGCCGACCCTCGATACCATGCACAAGGATCTCTACCGCGCCCGCGCGGCGGCCCAGAACATCATCCCGACCTCGACCGGTGCCGCGAAGGCTCTCGGCCTCGTGATCCCGGCGCTTTCCGGCAAGCTCGACGGTTCGGCCGTCAGGGTGCCGAC
>CAZAFU010000138.1:0-5507 GCA_964484475.1 uncultured Caulobacterales bacterium
GACAGCGGCCTGCGGGTGCCGCTCATGGTGCGCTTGCCTTCAGGCGAGGGCGCCGGCAGCCGAAGCGAGGAACTCATCAGCTTCATCGACTTCGCGCCCACCCTTCTCGCACTTGCCGGCGTGCCGGTTCCGGAAGAACTTCCCGGCCGCGTCTTCATCGGGGAGGCAAGCGAGCCGGCCCCGGACTATGTCTTCGCGGCGATGGACCGGCACGACGCCATCCCCGACCGCATGCGCGCCGTGCGGGACGATCGGTACAAATACATAAGGAACTACCAGACAGACCATCCCTTCTTCCGCCATTTGCGGTTCCGGGACGTCCAGCCCGCCATGGCGGAGCTGTGGCGGCTTCGCGAGGCGGGCGAGCTGAACGAAGTGCAAAGACAATATTTCGAGGCGCCCCGGCCCGTAGAAGAGCTCTACGATACGGAGGCCGACCCGCACGAGGTGGTCAATCTCGCCGGTGATCCGGCCCATGAAGACGTCCTGCTCCGTATGCGGGCCGCCTTCGATGGCTACATGGACCGCACGGAAGACCTGTCCCGGGTCTCTGAAGACGAGATGATCGAAACCATGTGGCCCGGGGGTGTCCAGCCGGTTACGGCCGCGCCGGAGTTCAGGCGGGCCGGCGGTCAGGTCATTCTCCTCCCCCGAACGGAGGGGAGCTCGATCGGTTACCGCTTTGAGGGCGAGCCGGGTTGGCGCCTCTACACAGGGCCGATCGAGGCGGGCGACCGGACGATCGAAGCCAAGGCCGTGCGCTACGGCTACAAGGAAAGCGAAGCGGTCAGCATTGCGCCTTCGGAATGAGGGCAGTGAAGAACGGAGTACGTGGGATGAAACCTGTCAGGATCACCTGTCTGCTGCTTGGCCTCGGCATGATGGCAGTCAGCGCGAAGGCGCAGCCTCTGGAAGAGCGACCGAACTTCCTGATCATCATGGCCGATGACCTCGGGTATGGCGATCTGTCTTCCTACGGCGCGACCCTGATCGATACGCCGCATATCGACCGGCTTGCGGAGGAGGGCATGAAGATGACGTCCTACTATGCAGGCGAAGCGGTCTGCACGCCCTCGCGCGCTGCCTTGCTGACCGGGCGCTACGCCGTGCGTTCGGGCGCGCAATTCGTCTTCCACCCCCCCAACGAGCGGGGCATGGATCCCGATGAGGTGACAATCGCGGAGATGCTGGGCGCCGCCGGCTATGCCACGGGCATGGTTGGAAAGTGGCATCTCGGCCACCGGCTCGAATACTGGCCCACCTCACAGGGCTTCGACGAGTTCTATGGTGTGGCCTACTCCAACGACATGGTGCCGTTCGATCTTTATCAGGGTACGGAGCTGGTGGAGAAAGACATCGACCAACGTACCCTGACCGGAAAATATGCCGATGCCGTGGTCGAGTTCCTCGAAGAGCATCGCGATGAGCCGTTCCTGCTCTACTACGCGGAGAACTTCCCGCACATTCCCCTCTACCACCCCGAGGAAAGCCGGGGGCGCTCGGAGGCGGGCGAATATGGTGACGTGGTGGAGACCATGGACGACGCGGTTGGGCGTATCCTTGGTGCGCTGGACCGTCTCGGCCTGGCGGAGAATACCGTCGTCTTCTTCACCAGCGACAATGGCCCGTGGTTCGAAGGCAGCTCCGGCCCCGTCCGTGGCCGCAAGGGCGGGGTCTACCAGGGCGGCTACAAGGTGCCGATGCTGGTGCGCTGGCCCGGCCACATCCCGGCGGGGGCGGAAACGAACGAGATGGCCATGGGCATCGATATCCTTCCGACCCTCGCCGATCTCGCGCGGGCCGAAGTTCCGGGCGACCGGATCATCGATGGCAAAAGCCTCGCGGGAATGCTGACCGAAGAGGCGAAGTCGCCCCACGACTATCTCTATTTCTTCGACGGCAACGATGTCGCCGCGGTCCGCAGCCGGACCCATCGGCTGGTCCTGCGCGACTACTACAAGAGCTACGCCCTCGATTTCGAGGATGAGAACCTTCCTCCACAGTTCGAACCCCTTCTCTTCGATCTGACGAGGGATCAGTCGGAGAGCTATGACGTCGCCGAACGTGAGCCCCGCCAGTATCGACGCCTCCTCGAAAGGGCCCACGCGATGGCGGAGGAAACGGCGGATCTGAAAGTCATTCCCGAACCGATGATGGGCGAGGAGGGAGCCCATCGCGGGCCGCTCCTGACCCCTCGCGAGCCATGAGGACTTTTCTGGCGTTTCCCTGGCGGTTGTAGAAGATCGAACACAGGACATCGGACCTTCGAGGGGCAAGGCCGACGGTGGCCTTCTCGATGCCTTTCTCCGCGGCAGCTTCGAGGGCAGCCGCCAGTATCCGCGGATCAACGCCCATGTCGCGTGGGCGGCCGACCGCAGGCGCTTCTTTGAAAGGTTCGCAGCTGTTGAAGTTCGCCGGGGGCTTTGCTGGATCCTCTGCCCACGGCAACCTGCCCGTGCGATGGATCCGACAGTCGGTCGCTTGATGGGTGTGGGTCGCCGCTACCGGCTTTGCCTAATGCCTGTATGGTCAGCGGGCGGCTGATCATGGCGTCAGCCTGGGCGCGAACAGCAGAATTCCGAGCAGTATCAGCTCGATCTCGATAAAGATGCCGGACCGCCCGTGGCGGGGCCAACCCGGGCGGTCGGCCATGCCCTGGAAGTTCCGGTCCGGACAGGTTCCGGGGGCGTGGTCATGTCGGCCTACTGACAGTTGCGGTGTAGTTGGTCAGTTCCTCGGACGTCTTGTGCCCGTATTCCTCGACGTCACCGAACGAGCGGAACGCTTCCCAGCGCAGGCCGGAGGGGTCTTGCGTCCAGTGCTTTTCGGACTTCGAGAAGCAGCAGACGGTTTCCCCCACTTCGAGGAGGGGAAGCTCTGCCGTCTTCAGGGCTACGCGGAGCTTTTCGAGGTCTTCGCTTTCGCCCACCTGGATGCCGACATGATGGATGCCGGGCTTATCGCCTTCGATCTCCAGGACCTCGACCACGAAATTCACGCGGGGGTCGTCCAGCAACCACTTGGCATAGCTCGGCCTTGCCTTTGTCGGTGCCTGTCCGAACAGGGTCGAGTAGAAATCGACCGATCGAGAGAAGGTCTCTTCGGTTGCGTTCACGTGGATATGCAGTCTTTTCATGGGGCAACTCCTTGGCCGCCCGTTATATATGCAAATATGCGCAAACATGCAAGTAAAGTCTTGGGGGTGAGGCCCTGCGTGGCCGCGCTGATCGGCGGCTTCCCCGCGCCCGGGACGATATGGCCTGTGACAGCGGCCTGTCGCGAAACGATTCTTCATTGCCTATGCATGCTCTGCTGCCTACGTGTGTGGTCAATCGGTCGCGATCCGGAGGACCCCATGCCCAATGCCCTGACAGCGGCGTTTTTCCTGCTTTTATCGCCGGTGCCCGGTGCGGCCCTGCCTTCGGCCCCGCATGTCGGCCCGGTGGCCGGGAATACGATCTCCATTGATGGCGAGGGAGCGGACTGGCCCGCGGATGCTCTCCACCTTCCCCTCGTTACCGGATCGGGAAAGGCGACGCCCTCTTCCCTGCGTCTTGCCTATGAGCCGTCATCGGCTGCGCTTCTCGTCCTCCTTGAGACCCCGGAGCCTCCTGCACAGGCTGATCTCTTCATCGACATCGGTAATGACGTGGCTCTCGACCGGCCGGTGCAGTTGACCTTCGATGGCGAACTGAGCGGGGCCCAGACCGGGCATGGCGAAGCCGCCAAGGTCGCCTCGGCGCCCCAGGAAGGGCGGCATGGTCTTGAATGGCGGATCGACCTTCACGCGCTCGGTGCGCCCGCAGTCCTGTCGAGGCCCGTCGTCCTCGGCTTCGATGTGGAGGTGACCACCGGTGAAGGGGAGACCCTGCGGTTCGGAGCCAAGGACAACAGATGGCTTTTCGACCGCAGGCTGCCGCGGGTCATGCTCGTCCCATCCGGAACAGGGTTCGGCTGGATCGAAGGGAAAACGGCCTGGCGGCAGCTTGAAGCTTCCCCCCCGAGGTGGGTCGAGATTGCAGGCCATGATGGCTCCTTCGTCCTGCGGCGGGAAACCGATCCCCTGACAGGGGCGTTCCGGGCGTCGGTGCCAGCGGGCCGCTATGCGGTCCGGGCCTTCGACACCCGAACCCTGCCATCGCAGACGAGGCAACGGCGCGTGAGGATCGGGGAGGGCCGCACGACGTCGGTGCGCCCGCTGATCGCCGATGCACCGTCGTCTGACGACTTCAGCGCCCTGGTCGAAGAACTCATGGCTCTTCACAACATCAAGGCGCTGGGCGTCGTCCACATCGAGGGGGGCGAGACGAAGGTCAGCGAAACTTACGGGACTGAACCCGATGGATCGGCAGCCGATGCGCAAAGCGTCTTCAAGGTCGCTTCGGTCACCAAGCCGGTCGCGGCGAGTGTGGTCCTGACGCTTGTCGAAAAGGGACTCTGGTCGCTCGACCGTCCGCTAGCGGAATACTGGGTCGACCCCGGTCTTGAAGGACAGGAGGCGGCGGGCAAGGTGACCACCCGCATGGTCCTCTCCCACACAACCGGGCTACCCAACCACAGGGGCGAGGATCCGCTCGGTTTCCTGCACCATCCCGGCACGGTGCAGTCCTACTCCGGCGAAGGCTTCACGTGGCTGCGCAAGGCTCTGGAGGAACACTTCGGAAAGCCCTTCCAGGCGCTCGCCGAGGAGCATCTCTTCGCCCCGCTCGGAATGGAGCGGGCCTCCTTCGCAGGACCGAAGCCCGGCACGACCTATCTTGGCAAGTACCACTACGACTACGCCTTCGAAGATCCTTCATGGGAGGACGCCAACCTCAAGGGTGGGCTGATGATCGGTCCTGAGGGGCTGGAGCGCTACCTCCACTGGCTTCTGGGTGGCGCCAACTGGTCGGACGATCTCTGGGCGGAGGTTCTCGACGCCAACAGCGAAGCCATCCTTTCGGAGGATACCCAAGGCTACGATACCTTCGGGCTCGGCTTCGTGGTCAATCGAGATGGTGCCTTGACCATGTCCCATGGCGGCAGCGAGCACGGCGCGCGGGCCTATCTGCTCGTCCTTCCCGAGACGGACAGCGCCCTCGTCGTGGTGACAAACGCAGCAGGCGGCATCCCTGCCATCCGCGCTCTTGCCGAAGCAACGGTGATGAAGGACCGCCGCCTTCCTGCCATCGATGCCGCCCTCACCCATTGGGAGAGCTTCGAGTGGTGAGCTTCGAGGCCAGCGGTCCCGCCTCCGCTCCTGCACGACCCGCCCCGCGCGGCATGAGCCCGATCTCCGGCCTCTCGCACCGGGCCCCGGCACGCTCGCAAGGGACCCGTCGTCGCGCGCGGGGACCGGTGGCTCAGGGCAGGGTGGGGAGCGTGCGTCCCGGCGTCCAGGGCGCACCCATCTCGCTGAGTTCGTCTTCGATCCCCGAAAGCGTGCCTTCCACCGAGGCCAGCCCTTCGCGGATTCGTTCATATTCGCCCTCGGCCATGCGCATCTGATCCTTGTGCGCCTTGCCGAC
>CAZAFU010000139.1:0-5221 GCA_964484475.1 uncultured Caulobacterales bacterium
CGGCTAGGCGTCCCCTCTACAATGTGCCGCGACGCCATGGACCCCAGATGGCAAACGTGATCCCCGGAGTCTGGACGTTCACGAACAATGTCCCGGCGCTTCTGTCGAAGGTCGCGCCGCACCATTCGCGGCCACGGTGGTCTTCGGCTTCGATGAAGGCGGTCGATTTTCCGGCTCTCGCGATATCAGAGGGCTCAAGGACGATATTGTTCTTCGCGAATGCATAGGGCACCCCGTCATGCCCGAGGCCGAGAAGGCGTTCGCCGAAGCCGAACTCGTCTTCGACACCGCCGCCATCTTCGCACAGCAAAATACCGCCGCGCCGGTTGACGGTGATGTTGTCGGGATTGTTTCCTGCGAGCCTGGACCCCGAGGCGTAGATACAGGTCAGGGTCGAGCTCAGCACGTCATACGCCCAGACCGCGCCTTCGCCTCGACCCGGCCTTCCGTCACTGGACAGTCCAGCGCCGGTATCGACGAAATACACCTTGTCTTCGCGGTCCGACCACCAGCAACCTTCGCCACGGCTCATTCGTAGGCCGCCTTTTTGACGCGCCTGAACGAACACGCCGCTGGCGACGCCTTCGACAATATCATCCGAGAACGGTTGAGGATCGGCGTCCGGCTCCTCGATCAGAACCCACTCGATGGGGTAGCTGTCTCCGATCCTGGGCGCATTGATATCGGCACCCGGCTGTCCGATGACCTTCGCTGCGTAAAGGGCGCCCCCAGTTGCCGCGTATCCGCCAGCCTTGCGTACGCGATCTTCGGGCACGTAGCGGTAGAAGCCTGCGGTGTTGCGGCTGTCTTCGGTCAGATAGACGGTGCTGGTGACGGGATCGACGCACACGGCCTCGTGGCTGAAACGGCCCATCCCGACCAATGGCCGGGCGTTGCCATCCATTCGTGGATACGTGACCTCGAAAACGTAGCCGTGCTTGAGACCGCCAAGAGGCCGACCGTCCGCGAGGGTCTCCTCGCAGGTCAGCCAGGTGCCCCAGGGGGTCGGCCCACCGGCGCAGTTCGCGACCGTTCCGCCAAGGCTCGGAACCGCCTGGCGCACCTCTCCATTGACCACCAGAAGGGTCGTGGTTCCCCCTGAAAGCGGCCCAGCCTCGATTCCGGGCACCCCATCGGGAATGACAACGTCGTCGTAGATCTCGGAGGACCGGATGTTGCCGTAGGGCCTGCCTTCGAGGTCGAAGGTGATTGCGTTTTCGTGGTTGCGGGTCAGAAGAAAGACGCCGCGCCCGTTGCGGCCACCGCCCCTGACCACGGCCATGCCGTCGTGACGCGGAGGCGTGGGCTGGCCGTTCGACATCAGATCGCCACTCCACCCGAAGCAAGTGTACTGAAAATCCTTCGGGAGCTGGAGCAGGGGAAGGCCTGTGCTCTGGTCGGCGACAGGAGCCAGGGGACCGTAGGGGCTGTTGCCGAGCGAAACGAATGTGCCGTTTTCCTGCTGCGACGCCGCAAAGCTTTTCAGAGGGGCTGCGAGGACAGATCCAGCCGCCAGGCCGGCACTGGAGCGGAGGATATCACGGCGGTTGAAGGCAAAGGATGAGGTTGTTGTCACGGGCTGGCTCTCGCTGAGAATTCGACGTATGCGCATGTTGGCCGCTCATTCGGAAGGAACGGCGAAGCTTTCGTGACAAATCTGCGAACACTTCAGAAGGACCCAATCCTACACGGGTGCTCACTACACAGATCCTGACCGCTGGAACGATCTGGGTGCCTCCAAGAAACATTTGACGGCCCACCACCGAGGCTTCGCGAGGCGTATGTAATCGTCGCAGAACCATGATCGAAACGTCACATTGCTCTGCGAAATTGTCCGGTGTCGTCATCGGAAGAATGCCATGCAACTTCGTCGTTTTGTCTCTCGTTTCTGTCCAGCTCTTGTCGCCACACTGACTATAGGGTCGGCCAGCGTCGCTACCGCCGCGGTGACCTTCGAGGGAACCTCAGCCCTGGATCTCACCCTGGTTTCGATCACGTCAGATGGCCCGCTTACTGGGTTCACTATGGCGATCGACTCGGACGGTATTGCCGGGGAAAGCACATTGGGTGACGGAACGGCCTTCGCATCGTCGCAAACGACCATCTTGAATGAAGACCCGCTTGGTCTGGGTGTCGGGTTCGATGTCTCGGTCGAGGCGCTCGTGAACGGTGAAGCCGGACTGACCCCCGGTTCCGAAGGCCTGGCCGAAGCAACGGCCGACCAGATCGCGCTGCTCACTCTTGATAATCAGTCAGCCAGTGACGTGACCGTGACGTTCGATTTCGCCTATTTCGTCGATGCCTTCGTCAGTACCACCAACAGCAATCCGTTGGATGACGCTTTCGTCTTCGCCGATGCCGAGCTTCTTGTGAACGGAGAGAGCCGGTTCCTGTTCTCCGCTTTTGGCGACCTCCGGGACGGCCTGGGCGAAACCGTAACTGACTTCGATCTGGTGACCATTCAGATCGCCGCGGGCGAGTTTGCTGATGTTGAACTCTTTGCGATCGCGGGAGGCTTCGCGACGTCCGAAGTTCCTGTCTTCGGTTCGCTCCCTCTCTTCCTGACCGGCCTTGCCGGAGCGGCTTTCCTTCGTAGGCGGAACGCCTCCTAGAGGCCGATCCTGATCCATCAACTGTGAGGACTGCTGGAAGGTGCTCCAGCGTCCCGTTGCGTGCGTCGCGTGCCCCATTCGTGAACTCAAGGAGATCAGCTCACCATGCTGCGTAAGACCGGACAAATTCTTCTCGCCGCGAGCGTCATGGCGCTTGTGGCCTCGGCCAGTGCACAGGACGTCCCAGCCATGCCGGCGGGCGATCCGACCCTTCTCACCGATCCGTATCTTCAGAATGCCGAAGAGACAAAGGTGTCAGTCGTCTGGATGACGAATTTCGAAGGTCGCCGTCATACAGTCATCCTGAGCCGTGACCGCGAAAATCGCCGTGCACCGACACGTTTTTCCGCCGACACGATCAAGATCGAGAAGCTTCTGGATGACTCCGATAGCGCTCTCGATAACCCTCCGGAACTGGTCAGCCAGCGCCAGGTTTATCGCCATGAAGCCGTTATCACGGATCTTACGCCGGGCTCGGTCCGCAGCTACCGCGTCGTCAGCGTCGACGAGGAGGGGGGTGTCCACTATGCCGGGCCCTTCGAGCTCGAGCCGGCACCCCAGCCTGGCGAACCGATCGAGATCCTCCTGACCTCCGACATGCAGGAGCGCTGGAACGTTCTGCCCAATTACGAGCGCGTGGCGGAGATGTTCCCGGATCTCGAAGCGGTCTTCTTCGCCGGCGACATCGTCAATACCCCTTACCGCGCTTCGGAATGGTTTGACGCTGACCGGGCGAGCTGGGACGAAGATCCGACAAGCGTGCGTGATGTTTCCTTCTTCCCGGCCATGCAGGGCTACTGGGACCGTTTCGTACCCACCACGCCATCACCGGGTGGCCAGATCCTTCAATCGACGCCGCTCTATCCCTCGATTGGAAACCATGAAGTCAGTGGGCGGTTTCGTCCGAATGCGACGTTCATGGCTGGCGGGCGCGAGCGCACGGCCGACATCGGGTATATGGACAATGATCCTCAACCCCGCTGGTACGCCGAATGGCGCTACAATCAGGTCGCGAACACGGTGAACCCGGCAGGCGATCCCGAACTTCGCGAGCAGTGGATCCGCGACAATTCAAACGACTTCGAAACGTACAGGGATCTCTGGACCCTGCCGGACGACGGACCGGAGGGTGAGAGCTACTACGTCAAGATGATCGGTGACGTCGCGCTCATCTCCATGAACGCTTCGCGCATCTGGCGGACCTGGAACATTCGCGATCAGGACCGCGGCAAGTTCCGTGAGTTCGCCGCGGACTTCAACAACCCCGAGGAGTGGGGCTTCGGCGACCATATCTTCACGCCTTTCCATGAAGGCTCCGTCCAGCACACCTGGCTCGAAGAAGCGCTCCAACGGGAAGACGTTCAGAACGCCAGGTACCGGGTGGTCATGGCTCACCAGACGATGTTCGGCGTCGGCGATAATGCCGTACCCGTTCAGACCAACCCCCAACTGGAAATCGTCTACCGTTCGAGCGCCGATGTTCTCGAGACCAAGATCATTCCCATGCCCGATAGCGACGAGGGTCAGGCCCAGACTTTCGACAACGAGGTCGTTCCCCTTCTCGGTTCGATCGAAGAGGTTCGGTGGGAATATCCCCTCACGGAGGACTTCTGGCTCACCGATATTGAGCCGCTCCTGAAGCAGTACGATGTCGATCTCGTCCATACCGGCCACAGCCATGTCTGGAACCGGGCGCGTTCGGGGGATCTCGACTATATCGAGACGTCGAATGTCGGCAATTGCTTCGGCGCGTTCTGGACCGACGAGGAAGGGACACCGAACAACAATGGGCGAGTGTCGTGGGCCGGGTCTTTCTGGTCCGCCATCGACGATCCTGATGACACCCGTTACGACGGCGAGAACTACCCCCGTTGGGACGACCCCCATGGGCGTGAAGCCGTCTTCCCGAACCTGCTCAACCCGGAGCAGGCTTCGGGTGAGGATGAGAATGCCGTCCCTTACGTTTGCAGCAACCGGGTGTCGGTTTTCACGATTCTCGACACAGGGATGGGAGCCGTACGGAGCTTCTGGTTCGACGCTCGTGACCCCCAGAGCGAAACTGTCGAGTTCGACCGCCTGATGCTGGACGACTGAGAATGCGCAGGCGGAGGGCGGTACCCCGCCCTCCGCACTGTCCAGATCCCACGGTCCCGGCCCCGTTTTTCCGCTACCCGAGCGGGATCAGGGCCCGGCTCCTGACGAATTGACCGAAAAGAACCCCCGGAAGCAGGAAAAGTGGCGCTACACTTTGCCCTGATTGCCAGCCGCTACCCATGCTTTCCAGGAACCCAGATAGACATCGACCCGCTCGAAGCCCTCTCGAAGGAGGATGGATGCGGCGATGGTTGCGCGGGCACCGCTCCCGCACATGACGGTGACAGCCTGTCCGCGGGGAAGCTCGTCCAGCCGGGAGGGCAGGTGCCCGATATAGATATTCCGTGCGCCTTCGATATGGCCCCCGGCGAACTCCTCCAGCCCCCGCACATCGAGCAGTGTCCAGCCATCATTCCCGAGGCGCTTCTTGATGGCGGCCGTGTCGATGACGGGCAGAGAGGCAAACGCACCGCCGGACGATGCGACGGGAACAATTCCCGCACGGAAAGACCTGA
>CAZAFU010000140.1:0-1812 GCA_964484475.1 uncultured Caulobacterales bacterium
GCTTCGCCTATCGCGAGATCAAACAGTCCCTGATCGACATGGAGAAGATGTTCGACCTTCTCGACCTCAAACCGGAGGTAAAGGATAAGCCGGGTGCGGAGGATCTGGGCGTTACGGAAGGGTCGATCCAGTTCAAGAACGTTCGCTTCGGCTATGAACCTGGGCGCGACATTTTCCGCGGGGTGAGTTTCACCGCACCAGCGGGAAAGAAGACGGCCATTGTCGGCCCCTCGGGTGCCGGCAAATCCACCATTGCGCGGCTTCTTTTCCGCTTTTACGATATCAGCGCGGGGAGCATCACCATCGGCGGCACCGATATCCGCGATGTCACCCAGCGCAGCCTGCGGCGGGGCATCGGCGTCGTTCCTCAGGACACGGTCCTTTTCAACGATACCATCGGCTACAATATCGGCTACGCCCATCCTGGTGCGGACGACCAGGCGATCGAGAAAGCGGCCTGGATGGCGCAGATCCACGATTTCGTGGAGCAGCTTCCTAAGCGCTACGACACCTTGGTGGGTGAGCGCGGCCTCAAGCTTTCGGGCGGCGAAAAGCAACGGGTGGCCATCGCACGGACCATTCTCAAGAACCCGCCTATTCTCATCCTCGACGAAGCCACCTCCGCCCTCGACAGCGCGACGGAGGCGGAAATCCTCACGGCACTCAACAATGTCTCCCGGGGAAGAACCTCGCTCGTCATCGCGCATAGATTGTCGACCATCGCGGACGCCGATCACATCGTCGTGCTCGACGAAGGCCGTGTTGTGGAAACCGGCACCCATCAGGAATTGATGGCGAAAGACGGTCTCTACGCCAAGCTCTGGCGCAGGCAGGCAAATTCCCCTGGCACCCCCGTCGCGGCGGAGCCCGAGCCGGTCTGAAGGCAAGCCTCCCGAGTTCACAAAAACGCGCAGCTGTGTTCGCCGCTGTGAATCCCCCGAACGAAGTTCCAAGCTCTGTGTTGGGATGAGCAGAAGCAAAGGAGCTTTCAAATGGGTAAGATTATTGCTGCGATCGTGGTCGTTATCGTGGCCTTCCTTGGCTGGACCTTCCTGACTGACACCGATGTCGAAGGTGGCCGTGCACCGGATGTCGACGTCGATGTTTCCGGCGATGCCGGCGAACTGCCTGACGTCGATGTGCGTGGTCCCGATGTCACCACTGGCGAGCGTGAAGTCACCGTTCCGACGATCGACATCGAGCCGCCGGAAGACGATGCCGACGGTTACGAAGACGAGTTTGCCGACGATGAAGGCCTCGACGACGAACCGGAACTCGAAGAGACTTATAATGAAGACGAGGAGATGGACCCCCCGAACCGCTAAGGTCGGAACCATCTGAACGAAACAAGGGCGGCTTTCGGGCCGCCCTTTTTCATGCCGCCTGCATGATGCGGCGAACGTCCCGCCGCAAGGCCGGCAGAACCTCCTCTTCGAACCATGGGTTCTTCTTGAGCCAGGCCGTATTGCGCCAACTGGGGTGGGGAAGAACGTAGAGCTTGGCGCCGGTCACCGGCTCGCGGTCGAAGCTCCGCCAGGCTCTCACCGTCTCCGTCAACGTGCGGCCCCGCCCTCGTTCGAGGTGCCAGGCCTGGGCGTAGGACCCGATCAGGAGAGCGACTTCGAGCTGACCTTGCAGGTGACCGAGCACACGTCGGCGCCAAATCTCGGCGCAGACCTTGGGCGGCGGCAGGTCCCCTCCCCGGCCCGTTCGGCCCGTCCCGTCATAGCCAGGAAAGCAGAAAGCCATGGGCGCAATCGCGAAGACGCCGCTTTCGTAGAACGCAGCTTCGTCCACGCCCAACCATTGGCG
>CAZAFU010000140.1:1822-5201 GCA_964484475.1 uncultured Caulobacterales bacterium
CCCGATGGATCGAGAAAGGGTCGGCCGCCCTGATGGGCGAGGTTTCCCGGCGCTTGACTGAAAATGCCGATCTTGGCGGTCGAAGGCAGCTGGAAAACCGGCCGAGCTTCGGGGATCAGGCCTTCACGCTCGCAGTGGCGGCACGCGCTGAGCTCCGCCTTCAGCCGTTCGAAGGGGTCAGGCGTTGCCAATGGTCTCAAGATCGACGTCGAGGATCGCCATGTGGAAATCGTAGGACAGGTCGTCATCTTCGTCGTCGCGGCTCAGGACGCCGACGAACTCCTCACCAATATAGACCTCGGCGCTGTCGTCTTTGTTCGGGCGGCCGCGCACCGTCAGCTCATCGCTGTTGAAGCGGCGGCGGAGAAAGTTCTGCAGCTGCGAAATTTCCTGGCTGTTCATATCACTCCAAACTGGCGCGCATCGGCGCACCTTGAGGCGGGGGTCAGGGCGGGCTAGCGGTTTCGTGCTGACCTGCCAATGAGGTGTCCGACATGCGAACCCATCTTCTTCCCGCCGCTCTGTTCGTCCTACTTGCTGCCTGTGGGGGGGCAGATGACGTGAACACCCAGCAGGAGGGCTTTATCCGCATGCCTCCGCCGGGCAGCTCCATGTCGGCCGCCTATCTCACGGTTACCCGCGAACAGGATGACCGTCTGGTCCGTGCCGACGTCGACGGCGTCCAGGTCACGGAAATCCATCGCGTTCTCGAGGAAGACGGCGTCATGAAGATGCGCCCGGTGGCCGGGCTCGAAGTGAAGGCCGGTGAGCCCTTGGTGCTCGCGCCGGGCGGCACGCATCTCATGCTGATCGGGTTGCAGGACCCTCTGGAAGAAGGCGAAGCGCGGAATGTGCTCCTGACCTTCGAAAGCGGCGAGACCATGACCGTGAGCTTGCCGGTCAAAGCCCAGCGTCGCCCAGGGGATACAGACTAACCGAGCACCCGTCCGGCGATGGGCTGCAGTTGACGGACAAGCTCGGGATCGCGGGCATCCGGAGCGGTGACGATCGCGAAATCGAGACAGGTCTCGATACCGTCCGGGGACGGGGTGCGGTTGGTCCCCAGCATCTCGGTCAGCGCGTAAACCGTTTTCTGTGCACGCTCGGAATTGGCTTTCAGGACCTCGAGGACCGAGGCGACATCCACCGGCCCCTCCTCTTCGTGCCAACAGTCGTAATCCGTCACCATACCGAGGATCGCGTAGGGAAGCTCCGCCTCGCGGGCGAGTTTCGCCTCGGGCATGGCGGTCATTCCGATCACGTCCATTCCCCACGAACGGTAAAGCTCGCTTTCCGCCTTGGTGGAGAATTGCGGCCCCTCCATGCAGAGATAGGTCCCGCCGCGATGCACTTTCGCGCCGGCTTTCTCCGCCGCCTCGGCTAACTCGCGGGTCAGGCGGCTGCAGACCGGGTGGGCCATGGAAACATGGGCGACGCATCCTGGCGCAAAGAAGGAGGAAGGCCTTCCTTTCGTGCGGTCCACGAACTGCTCGACACTGACGAAGTCGCCAGGCGCCATCTCTTCCTTGAACGAGCCGCAGGCTGACAAGCTGATGAGATCGGTCGCGCCGAGCATCTTCGCCGCCGCGACATTGGCTCTCGCATTGAGTTCAGAGGGCGGAACGGTGTGGCCCTTGCCGTGACGGCTGAGAAAGAGGACGCGGATGCCGTTGAGGCGGCCGATGGTGACGGGTGCCGAGGGAAGACCCCAAGGCGTCTCGATCGCGCGTTCCTCCTCGATCTCGACACCGGGCATCTCATAGATCCCGGAGCCGCCGATGATAGCGAGGGAGGTTTCGCGGTCGTCGGGTGCGGTCGTCATGGCGTCTTCCTTTGTCGCGCCGCGCCTAGCAGCTCACGGGAGGGCCGTCACGCGGCTAAGGCGCCCAAGAAAAAAGCGGCCTCGATGGGCCGCCTTTTCCTCAGTGGTTCACCTAGCACGCCGAGCTTAGTGCTCCACGCTGCGCCAGATCTGCCGATAGGACGCATAGGTCACACCGGCGAAGATGAAGAGATAGGCCATCACGAACCGGCCCATGCCCTTACGCTCGTCATGCTTCGGCTCGGACGCCCATTGCAGGAACGCCACGACGTCCTTGGAATATTGCTCGACCGTCTCCGGCGAGCCGTCCTCGTAGGTCACCATGCCGTCGTAAAGCGGCTGGGCCATTTTGAACGCGCCGCCATAGATGTGACCATCGGCGGAAACATATTTCGGATCCTCGACCTCGCGGACGCGCTCCTCGATGATGTGCCCTTCCTCGTCGAGGAACTCCTCACGCATCAGGCTGAGCGTGTCGCCCGGATAGTAAGGGTTGTAGTACTGACCCGGCGGCACATCGAGGGTGGCAAGATCCTCCTGCGGATAACCCGTCAGGAGGCTGTACATATAGTCCGCGCCTTCGACCCGTGCTTTCACGAGAAGGCTTTGATCAGGCGGATACGCACCGCCATTGGCATAGGTCGCCTGCTGAACATTAGCATAGGGCGAGGGGAAGTAATCCGCCGGAAGGCCGGGACGCTCGAACATATCGCCCGCCTCGTCCGGTCCGTCCATGATGGTGTACTCGGCCGCCAAGGAACGGATGACCGGGTTCTGCGCCGGATCGGAGCAGTCCACCGAGTCTGGCAAGCCGAGCTCTTCGGGGCATTCTTCGAAGTAGAAAGGCGCCCCGCGTTCGCCGAGGTGGCGGAACGCGATCAGCTTCAGCGAGTGGCAGTTCGCACACACCTCGCGATAGACCTGGAAGCCGCGTTGCATGGCGGTGCGGTCATAACCGCCGAAGGGACCATCCCAGGCCCATTCGGCATGTTTGAGAGCCTTGGTCTCGCCTGCAGCCGAGGCGGCGGCAGGGAGCATCAGAGCGGCCGCAGCCGCAGCGGTGAGAATCTTCGTCAGCATCACTCGTTTACTCCGCAGGCGCAGCGGCGGGCTCACCGGCCGTAACCGGGGCGGGGCTGCGCTCTTTACCTTTTTTCGCCTTATCGCTCACCACCGCTTCGGCAATGGAACGCGGCAGCGGCAGCGGCTTCTCCGTGACGGAGAGAACCGGAAGCACGACGAGGAAGTAGGCGAAGTAATAGGCCGTCGCGATCTTCGCCATGACCACATAGAGCCCTTCCGCAGGCTGAGCGCCGAGCCAGCCGAGGAGGAAGAACGCCGCGACGAGCACGAAGAAGAACTGCTTCGCAATCGGGCGGTAGCGCATGGAGCGCACCTTCGACCGGTCGAGCCAGGGGATCACGAGCCAGATCAGGATCGATCCGAGCATCACGAGCACGCCGCCGAGCTTCGAGTTGATGAAGAGGACGTTGAAGTCGATGGCCCGCAGCATCGCGTAGAACGGCAGGAAGTACCATTCGGGCACGATATGCGCCG
>CAZAFU010000141.1:0-5136 GCA_964484475.1 uncultured Caulobacterales bacterium
GAGCAGCGCCTCCAGGACATGGGATGGTGGGCCTATGTTCCGGGTGCGAACTGGAGGTACCCGCTCGGTCCGGATGCCGGGCGGGCGGGGCCTGATGAACCCGTCCGTCAGATCGCGTTCGCGGATGCAGCAGCCTACGCAGCTTGGGCCGGCGGCCGCCTTCCGACCGAGGCAGAGTGGGAATATGCAGCCCTCGCCGGGACCGACAACGCCGATTACGGCATCGCGCGCCCGGTGGAGGCGAACACCTGGCAGGGGCTCTTCCCGGCGGTGAATACGAAGCAGGACGGGTACGAAGGTGTTGCACCGGTCGGCTGCTACGCTCCCAACGCCGTCGGTCTTCACGACATGCTGGGCAATGTCTGGGAGTGGACGGCCGACAGTTATTCGGCGCGCCATACTTCCACCCCGAAACGCCTCCCGCCAGACGGCGACGGCCCGGCGGCCGGCGTCATCAAAGGGGGCAGCTTCCTCTGCGCGCAAAACTACTGCCGCCGTTATCGCCCTTCCGCACGGCACGCGCAGGATATCGGACTTGGTACGGACCATATCGGCTTCAGGGTGGCCTATGACGAAAAGCCGGTGGGAGGCTCCTGACCGTCACCGAACTGCCTCGAAACTCCGCCGACGCTTGACAGACGGCTCAGACCGCGGAATTCTACCAGTCGGAAGAAAAATATAAGAGGGAGGGAGGTCCGGTTGCGCCGCTGGTTTGCGGTTGGCCGAACCCCCGAACGTCACCGTTCATTCGAGCCTCGCCGTCAAGGCGCGCAAACCGGGGTCCACGCTTCATGAAACGTCATCGTCTTCAGCAATACCTTCTCGCCGGGCTTTCGACCCTGGCCCTGTCCGCCCAGGCAGCCGCCCAGGACGCGGACGACGCCGCGCGCCGCGCAGCCGAGACCGAAGCGAAGATGACCAACGAAGAGCGCAGCATGCTGACGCTTGGCTACATGGCCGTCCCCTTCGGCGGGAGCACGCCGCCCAAAGGTGCCATTCCCGGCGCCGGTTACGTTCCCGGTGTCGAACGGCTGGGCGTTCCCCCGCTCTGGGAAACCGATGCCAGCCATGGCGTCACCTGGATCGGCGGGGCGCGCGGCTCCGGCGCCACGGCCCTTCCTTCCGGCATCGCACAAGGCGCGACGTGGAACACCTCCCTCATCGAAGAGGGCGGCAGGATGATCGGTTCCGAAGCCCGCGCGAAAGGGTACAACGTCCTCCTGGCCGGCGGCATCAACCTGATGCGGGAGCCGCGCAACGGCCGGACCTTCGAATATATGGGCGAGGATCCCCTTCATTCGGGCCTGATGGGCGGTGCTGCAGTCCGCGGTATCCAGTCCAATGACATCATCAGCACATTGAAGCATTTCGCCATCAACCCCCAGGAGACAGGCCGGCACTTCATGAACGTCGTGATCGACGAGGGGGACCTTCGCGAAAGTGACCTTCTCGCTTTCGAGATCGCCATCGAGGAAAGCGACGCGGGAAGCCTGATGTGCGCGTATAACAGGCTCAACGGCCCGCTGTCCTGCGGCAGCGAAAGCCTCCTGACGGATGTTCTGCGTAAGGACTGGGGCTATAGAGGCTTCGTCATGTCCGATTGGGGCGCGGTGGAGGCTCTCGATTTTGCCCTTGCCGGTCTCGACCAGCAATCAGGAGCCCAACTCGACGAAGGCCTCTTCTTCGGCAAGCCGCTGGTCGAGGCGGCAGCCAGCGACCCTGCCTATCAGGAACGCATGCGCGAGATGACCCGCAACATTCTCTACGCGATCTACGACAACAATCTCGACGAGGAGCTGCCGGGCGAAGGAGTAATCGACCAGGAAGCGAACGAACAGGTTTCCCTGAAGGCCGCACAGGAAGCCATTGTCCTTCTGAAGAACGAAGACGGGGCCCTGCCTCTCTCCAGGGACATCGCCTCCATCGCGGTGATCGGCGGTCATGCCGACGCGGGAACCATCACCGGAGGCGGATCGTCCCTGGTCCATGGCGACGAGGGACCGGCCCTGCAGGTTCCCGCATTGCGCGGTGACCAAGCCCCTTATGCCGGCTTTGCGGACCCGTCCTTCCACGGTTCGGCACCGCTTGCCGCGATCAAGGAAACCGCGCCCGAAGCGGATGTCCGTTTCCGGTCGGATGACTATCCGAGCGATGCGGCGCGGCTGGCGGCTAATTCCGATGTGGCTATCGTCTTCGTCACCCAGCACCAGACCGAAGGCTACGACGTCCCCGATCTTTCCCTCCCGGATGGCCAGGATCAGCTTATCGCCGAGGTTGCCGCCGCGAACCCGAACACCATCGTCGTTCTCGAAACCGGCGGGCCGGTCCTGATGCCCTGGCTCGACGATGTCGCGGCCGTGGTCGAGGCCTGGTATCCGGGTGCCCGCGGTGGCGAAGCCATCGCCAGCGTCCTCTTCGGCGACGTCAACCCTTCAGGCCACCTGCCCGTCACTTTCCCCGCGTCGCTGGAGCAACTGCCGCGTCCCGAGCTCGACGGCATCGACACCGTCAAGCGGGACTTCATCGGCAAGGGCGAGCCCGGCCAGACCCTGGACGTGGACTACAATATCGAAGGGTCGGACATCGGCTACCGCTGGTTTGCCCGGGAAGGGCACGAGCCGCTCTTCGCCTTCGGTCACGGCCTGAGTTACACGGACTTCCGGTTCGACCGCCTTCGCATCCAAGGCGACGGTCCGGCGCTTGAAGCACGGTTCCGTATGCGCAATACCGGCAGGCGGGACGGAGCCGACGTTGCCCAGCTCTACCTCACCTCCGTCAACGGAGAAACAAGGCAGCGACTTGTCGGTTTCGCGAAGCGCGACCTGCGCGCCCGCCGCGGCACCGACGTGCAACTGACGATCGATCCGCGACTGCTCGCCGAGTGGCGGGATGAGGGCTGGGCGGTCGAAGGCGGGACCTACACCTTCGCCCTCGGCCATAGTGCCAGCGACCTGCTCGAACCGGTTGGAGTGGACATCGAAGCCTTCACCATCGAGCCGGACGGCAAGACCGTCCGTCGCCGCTGAAGAACAGGGATCCTGTCATGATATCCTGCCGCACCCTGCCCCTCGCGCTCCTCCTCGCCGCATGCGGCGCCAGTTCGCAACCTGACAAGCCCACAGGTTCGGGTGCGGCGGAACCGGACGACAGGCCGAACTTCATCGTCATCGTCACCGACGACCAGCGCTACGACGCGCTCGGTATTCTCGATGACGACCTGAAGACGCCCAACATGGACCGGCTCGCCAGGGAGGGCGTTCATTTCGCCAACGCTTTCGTGACCACGTCGCTATGCTCACCGAGCCGGGCAACGATTCTCAGTGGGCGGCCCATGCGTGAGCATGGTGTCGTCGACAACAACTCCGACCTCGGTGAAGACATCGACACCTTTCCCAAAGCGCTCGACCGGGCTGGTTACGACACGGCGATGATCGGCAAATGGCACATGGGAGGGGAGGACGATTCCCCAAGGCCCGGCTTCGATCGCTGGGTGAGTTTTGCCGGCCAGGGCAATTACTATCCCAGAGGCTTCATGGGGGGTCCAAGCTACCTCAACGTCGACGGCGAGCGCGTCGAGCAGCAAGGCTACATCACCGACGAGCTGACCGACTACGCGCTGGACTGGCTCGAGCAGCGAAAGACGGACAGCGATCCGTTCATGCTCTACCTCGCCCACAAGGCCGTCCATGCCTTCTTCGAACCGGCCCCGCGGCACGAGGGCATGTACGACGACATGCCGATCAGGGACGTGATCCCCTCCCAAGAAGAGATGCAGCAGGAGCCAATGTGGGTCCAGAACCAGCGCAACAGCTGGCACGGTGTCGATTTCCCGTACCATACGACCCTCTCGCTACCTGATTACAAGAGGGACTATCTCGAGACCCTGACGGCCGTGGATGACAGTCTGGGCCGCATCTTCGAATGGCTCGAGGAAAGCGGCGAGGCGGATAACACCTATCTCATCTTCATGAGCGACAACGGTTTTCTCTTCGGGGAACACGGACTGATCGACAAACGCAACGCCTTCGAGGAATCGATCCGCATTCCCCTTCTCATCCGTGGCCCGGGCGTTCGTTCGGGCGTGAAAGAAGAGGGTTCGGTCACGACACTCGACATCGCCCCCACCCTTCTCGAGCTTGCAGGAGCAACCTCCGCTGCCGAACTCCGCGGCAGGAGCCTTGCGCCTGTCCTCGAAGGGAACGTCGATGACTGGGATAATGAGTTGGTGTACGAATATTTCTGGGAGTTCAACTATCCGCATACACCTACACAATTTGCCATCCGGTCGGACCGGTACAAACTCGTCCGCCTGCACGGCGTCTGGGACGAGGACGCATTGTATGACCTTCAAAATGACCCGGGCGAAACCAACAACCTGATCGCCGATCCGGACCATCTGGAGATCCGGCTCGAGTTGCAGGATCGCCTCCATGCGGCGATCGCGAACCAGGACGGAAAAGGTAATGTTCCCTTCACGAGCAAGTTCAATCAGGGTGCGGTCTTCCGGAGTGTCGCCGGGCCGGAAGCGGCCGAGTTTCCGGAGCGTTGGCTGAGGGAGGATGACGCCGAGGACCGTCTCGAACATGTCATTCCCGACGGTCCGGCGAAGGCGGAAACGTTGCGCAGGATCACCGAAGCGTTCGAGGAGGGCCAGCGGCAGCGCAGCGATCAGCGCTAGCCGCACGAGGCTTCCGGCAGGCACAGACCTCCGCCGGGTCGATATCGTCACGGCGGCCCGACCCAGGCACCGTCAATCCGTGGTTGCAGCTCACCCCGACGGTCTGGCGCTTCGGCCCCCGGGGCCGGCGGGGATGATTGAGGGTATGGGATCGAAGGAAGCCCCCCGGCACCGAACTGAATGACAAGGGCGCCGGGCGACAGCTTTGAAGGCGAGATAATCCCTCGATCAGCCGCTTCCGCGAAGGCGCAGGGAGTGGACACAGAAGCCATCCATTCGCCCAGCCCGGTCCCGCGGTGGATGGCTCCTGTGCGGAATACGTTCCCTGTCAGAGCTTGCGGCAGAAGAACCGCATCATCTCCGATGTCGCGGATGGACCGTGCGGGTCGGTGTAACTTCCCGCCCGGCTCCCGCCTGACCATGCGTGCCCCGCACCTTCGATGATCCAGCGTTCGACC
>CAZAFU010000142.1:0-5102 GCA_964484475.1 uncultured Caulobacterales bacterium
CATCACGCCGATCTTCATCCGGATCTGGTTGATGAAGATGACGAGACAGTTCGAACGGGCGATCGAGCCCGTGAGCTTCCTCAGGGCCTGGCTCATCAGGCGGGCCTGAAGACCGGGAAGGCTGTCGCCCATTTCCCCTTCGAGTTCGGCCCTCGGGGTCAGCGCCGCCACCGAATCGATCACGAGGACATCGACGGCCCCGGAACGGACCAGGGTATCGGCGATCTCGAGGCTCTGCTCACCGGTATCCGGCTGCGAGATCAGGAGGTCGTTGAGATCGACACCGAGCTTGTTCGCGTAGATCGGGTCGAGGGCATGCTCGGCGTCGATGAACGCCGCGGTTCCGCCGGTCTTCTGCATCTCGGCGATGACATGGAGCGCCAGGGTCGTCTTGCCCGAGCTTTCCGGGCCGTAGACCTCGACGATCCGGCCTTTCGGCAGGCCGCCGATCCCCAGGGCGATGTCGAGGCCGAGCGAACCGGTGGAGATCGAATCGATCTTCACGACCTCCTTCTCGCCAAGACGCATCACGGAGCCCTTGCCGAACGCCTTGTCGATCTGGGAGAGCGCAGCCTCGAGCGCCTTCGATTTGTCCATACCGCCGTCCACTACCTTCAAACCTTTCGCCATGGTGGGCATATCCTCTCTCGCACGCCAAGTGCGGTCTTGCTAGAAATCACGTGTACGCCTTTTGTTCTCGTCCGCAAGCTTTATCCACAGGCTTTTCCGGAGTGTCACATGCCTCTCAATACCCAAATCGAAACCGAAGCCGACCTCCAGGTCGGCCCCACTGACCAGGGGATGGTGCGGATCTATCTCCAGGGTCCACAGGTGGACCTTCCCCTCGACTTCGACCCCGAGGACGCCGAAGCCATCGCGGAAGAATTGAGAGCCGCGGCGGCCGCGGCGAGGGAGATGCGCAAATGAAATGGCTGGTCCGGGTTGTTGTCGTCCTTTTGGTGCTCGCGCTCGGACTATGGCTGATTCTCCCGCGTTTGATCAGCAAAGAGGACCTGGTTGCGAGAGCCGAGACCGAGGCGACGTCGATGCTCGGGCGCGAGGTCTCGATCGGCGAGGTCACGGGCATCAGCCTCTTTCCGCCAAGGATCACGGTTCGTGGTCTCGAAGTGGCGAACGCGGAAGGTTTCGACGACCCCTATCTCGCAAGGGTCGAGGAAGCCCGCCTCGGCGTCGCGCTCATGCCTCTCCTGTCGAGCCGCGTGGAGATCGAGACCTTCAGTCTCGACGAGCCGACGATCTACCTCGCGACCCGGGCCGACGGGTCGAACAACTACACTCTCGGCGCGGAAGACACGGGCGAAGCGGGCACCGGGGACAGCGGCAGCGACGCGGTGGTGGTGGGCGACCTGACCATCAGCGAGGGTCGTCTCACCTATCGCACGCCCGATGCGGACTATGCGGTCGAGGCCCTGAATGCGGAACTGAAGCTCCCCGAACGCGGCGATGACCTGACGCTCGACGCCGGCATGCGCCTCGAAGGGATCGAGACAGCCGCAGACCTTCGCATCAGCGATTTCTGGACGTTCGCGGCAGAGGGCCGGGGCGAGGGCGAAGCCAGTATCGATCTCGGCGGCAACGCCTTCGAAGGAAGGTTCGCCATGGGACTGGAGCCCTTCTCTCTCGAAGGGCCGATCACGATCTCCCTCGGCCAGCCGTCAGCGCTCGAGCCGCTTGTCGGAGCGGAAACCGTCGAAGCCTTCGCGCCCTTCGGCGATGTCACCGTGGCGGGCACCGCCAATGTCACCGAAGAGCGCCTCGCCTTCGAAGGCGCGACCTTCAATACGGCCGTCGCCGCGGGTGCCGGCGACCTCACTCTGGTCCTGACCGGAGCCCGGCCGAGGCTCGAGGGCCGGGTCAGGGCACAGCGCGCGGACCTCACACCCTTCTTCCCCGAGGAAGACGCCCGGGCCGACGCGCCGGAGGACGCCCCCTTCCCCGCATGGTCGGAGGAGACGATCGACTTCTCCGGCCTCACCGCCTTCGACGCCGACCTCGAGGTGAATGCCGAGGAGATCGTCGTTCCGACCTACACCCTGCGCAATGTCGCGGGGGCTGCGGTGATCGACAACGGACGGGTCAGGCTCGGCCTCGACCGGGCGGAAACCCTCGGCGGGAGCGCGAGCGGCGCTCTCACCCTGAACGCCGCGGCCGCCAACCCGGAAGTGGCGACAGACTTCACCTTCGCCGATGTCGATTTCGCCGAAGCGGGGCCCGCCCTTCTGGGAACGAAGCGGCTGATCGGCCGCGGCACCCTGCGCTTCGACGTCACCACCCAGGGCAAGAGCCAGGCGTCGTGGGTCGAGAACCTCGGCGGGCAGGCCTCGGTCGGGGTCAGCGGCGGTCGCATCCTCGGCATCGACCTCAACCTCCTCGCCCAGACCGCGCTCGAGCTGATCGAAGGGGCAAGGGGCGACGGGCTGACGGCAGCGAGCCTCGTCCCCGCTCTCGCCGATCTCACGACCCGGGCCGCCGCCCGAGGGGCCGAGACGCAGTTCGACGTGGCGAACTTCAACGCAGATATCGTCAGTGGACGCACGAACCTGACCGAGGCGCAGCTCAGGTCCGATACCTTTCGCGCAACGATCGGCGGGGCTGTGAACCTGCCCGAGCAGGCAGTGGATCTCAGGATCCTGCTCGCCGCCAAGCCCCCCGCGGCGACGGGCTACAACGAGTTCATCGCCCCCGTTGCGGTCAGGGGCAGCTTCTCCGATCCCTCGATCGCGATCGATCCCCAACCGATCATCAACACCCTCGTCCGCGGGCAGGCGAACAAAGTCCTCGAAGGGACGGGCATCGAGCTCAAGGAGGGAGAGAATGTGGGCGATGCGCTTCGCAACCGCGCCCAGCAGGAACTCTTCAACCTGCTCGGTGGACGGAAGAAGCCCGAAACGGATGCGCCCGCCCCTCAAGGTGAAGAGACGGGCGAAGAACCGCCCCGACGCTGATCCGGACCACCGGGCGGGAGGGAACCGGGGCGGGCCGCCCCGGTCCTGAGCGCCGTCAGGCGGCGTCGGCGGTAGGCAGCTTGTAATCCTTGAACATGTCCCGGAGCCTGGTCTTCAGGACCTTGCCCGTCGCCCCGAGCGGGATCTCGTCGACAATCTGCACATCGTCCACGGCGGAGATCTTCGGCAGCTTGTCATTGACGAAAGCCATGATCCTGCTGGCGTCGGCCGAGGCCTTGTCCTTCACCTGCACGACGAGAAGCGGGCGTTCGTCCCATTTCGGATGATGCATGCCAAGCGCTGCCGCCTGCACCACGTCGGGATGGTTGAGGGCGGCGTTCTCGATGTCGATCGAGCTGATCCATTCGCCGCCCGACTTGATGACATCCTTGGCGCGGTCGGTGATCTGCATGGAGCCATTGGGGTGGATCACCGCCACGTCACCGGTATCGAACCATCCGTCGTCGGTAAGGGCGTTCTCCTTGAACCCGTAATAGGTGTCGATGATCCAGGGGCCCTTCACCTGCAGGTGGCCTTCGCTTTCGCCATCGCAGGGCAGCACGTCACCGTCCGCCGATACGATCCGCATATCGACGAAGGGCACGGCCTGGCCCTGCTTGATCTGTTCGGGGATGCGTTCCTCGATCGGACGGTCGTAGAAGCCCAGGGGCTCCATGTTGACCGTTCCGATCGGCGACATCTCGGTCATGCCCCAGCCCTGCCGGCAGCGTACGCCGTATTTGTCGTAACCGCGGATCAGCTTTTCCGAGAGGGCCGAGCCGCCGATGAGACTGTATTTGAGCTGGCCGAAATCGAGCCCCTTCTCTTCGACATAGGCAAGAAGGTTCAGCCACACCGTGGGCACGCCGAGGGCGTAGGTCACCTCCTCCTCGACGATCAGCTCATGCAGCGACGCTCCGTCGAGGCCGGGGCCCGGCAGGACGAGCTTCATCCCGAGAAGCAGCGCGCCATAGGGAATGCCCCACGCATTGACGTGGAACATCGGCACCACCGGCAGGCAGATATCGCCCTGGCCCACCCCGAGGGAGGTGGGAAGGGACGAGGCGAGGGTCTGAAGGACCAGCGCACGGTGGGAGTAGAGCACCCCCTTCGGCTTGCCTGTGGTCCCCGAGGTGTAGCACATCGCGCAGGCGGTGTTCTCGTCGAAGCTCGGCCAGTCATAGCTCCTCGGCTGGCCGGCGATCACCTCCTCGTAGCTCTTCGCCTTCAGGCCGTTCTGGGTCAGCGCCCCTTCCGGGCACATCTCCACATAGATCTCGACGTCCTTCAGGATCGGGGCGAGCCCCGCTGCGAGAGGAGCGAAGGTCGCGTCGTAGAAGACCGCCTTGTCGCCCGCATGGGCCATGACATAGCCCGCATTCTCCGGCCCGAGGCGCGGATTGACGGTGTGGCAGACCGCGCCGATCCCGGCGAGCGCGTAGTAGAGCTCGAGCTGACGGTGGGTGTTCCAGCCGATCACCCCGACCCGGTCGCCGTGCCCGATGCCCATGCCCTTGAGAGCGTGGGCGAGCTGGGCGATCCGCTCGGCGGCTTCGCCGTAGGTATAGCGATGGATGCCGCCTTCCACGAGCCGGGTGACGATTTCCTGGTCGCTGTGGTTGCGGACGGCGTGCTTCAGGATGTCCGTGAGCAGCAATGGCGCGTTTTGCATCTGTCCGAGCATGATTTCCTCGCGAGAACTGTTCTTGTGAGCTGGATTGGCCCCCATCGTGGAACCGCATGCGCCGACATGCAAGCGCGGGCGACCAGCCTTGCTGATCCCCCGCGCCGCTTTTCCGGTGCTGGGTAGGGACTAGCCGGAAATACTATCGCGGAACGTCCGCAGTTCCTCTCGGCTGACGCCTTCGGAACGGAGGAAGTCCTCGATCTCCGCGCTCTGGAAACGCTCCATTCCGCCGGAGGCGCAGAGCGCGCGCACGGTGTCGCGGCTGTCATCGATCCGCTGCTCGAGGATGACCGGCCTGTCGCTTTCGCTGATGTGGTCCTCGCACTCCTCGGCGAGTTCGCCCACGGCTTCGCCCGCATTGCCCATCTTCTCGCCCCAGACTTCCATCTCTTCACCCCAGGCTTCCATCACCTCTTCGAACTTCTCCATCGAAGCCTCGAATTCGGTCA
>CAZAFU010000143.1:0-5094 GCA_964484475.1 uncultured Caulobacterales bacterium
GGACCTTGTCCGCGGTGCGGGACTTGATGCCGCCCGGATAGCCGGTGTGCCAGTAGTAGGTCTGCTGGGTCCGCTTGCGGCCGGTGAAGGCCACTTTCTCGGCGTTGACGACGATCACGTTGTCGCCGTCATCGACGTGAGGCGTGAATGTCGGGAGGTGCTTGCCGCGCAGACGCATGGCGATGAAGGAAGCGAGCCGGCCGACGACGAGGTTCTCGGCGTCGATCACGATCCACTTCTTCTCCACGTCAGCGGGCTTGGTGTTGTAGGTGCGCGAAGCGTCGGTCTGCATCGCCTTCCCCTTTCCAAGTGTGAAATGCGAAGAGCCGCAGATGCGCGAGGCGTTCGGAACTGTCAACTGCCTTTTGAAAAAAGCAGACCTTTCAGGCGGATGGCTGTGCGGTACCTTATTACCACATTTTGGCGAAGCTCCTGAACGGACAACGTTTTCCCCTGGGAAGGCCGCGCCGCCCGGCCGGGAACTTCTGGTTGTGCACCCTCTTGTATCAGGACGCGTTCGCCCTCGGGACCGGCAGGTTCGAGAAGGCCGTCGCCCGAGGGGTGAACGATGGCGGGTGGTCCGGGAGCTGCCGCCCCCGGACCCTGGGCCTAGTCCAGCTCGCTTCTGACGAACTCCAGCGCGTCGTCCAGCATGACGTCACGATAGGCGACCACAGGCACCTCGATGGCGACGTCCGGGACGACGCCGCGCGGCGCGAGGTCACCGGAGGGGCGGATGATCAGCGCCTTGGGGTATCCTACGGTGATGTCGGAGTGCGGGAGCGTGAACGTCTCCATGGCTCCGTAGGATGTCGCAAGGTCCGATGTCTCTTCCCCGAGGACCGTGCCGAAGCCGTAGTCCTTCACCGTTGCGGCAACCGCGACCGAGTTGGAATAGCTGTGACGGTCGATGAGGAGATAGATCGGACCTTCGAACCTTTTCCCGTCGCGTGGGTCGCTGACGGGGATCTCGAACGGAAACGTTTCACCGAACGGCGTCTCGGCATAGGCCTTGGCGAACATGCCTGAGACCCCCTCCGACGAAGCCGGGTTGAGAGCGATCCTCGCGGCGTTCGAGGCCTCGGAAGCGGCGCTCGACCTCACAAGGAAACGGGAGGCAAAACGGTAGGGCCGGTCGGCGAACCAGGACACCATGATATCGCTGAACGAGTTGTCACCGCCGGGGTTGCCGCGGATGTCGATGACCAGGGCACATGCATCGTTTTCGAGGAAAGTCTCGAAGCTCTCGTCGATGAATGTCCTGAAGGCGGTGTTGTCCCAAGGGTTGTCCGGCGTCTCGAGGCCGTAGAACACGCCGGGCCTGAGATAGGCAATGCCGCCTTCCATCATCTCGGCATGGCGGGTGGATCCGTCCTGAACGAAGATTTCGGGACCCGTTTCGGCCGATCGGGTCTTCATGGTTTCCGCGTCGATCGCCCCGACCGAGACGACCCGCTCGCGACCTTCGACCGATAAAGTCATCTCGACGCTGTCCACCGCGCCAAGCTCGGTCCAGAGCACCCTCGGAAAGACCCATTCCAGTCGCGTCCCGAGCAGGTAGGGGTTGTCGGCGGCGATGTTCCTGCCGAGCCGTTCGAGCCAGTACTCCACCGGCTTGCCTTCGATCGCTGTGACCTCGGCACCTGCCGGCACATCGGGTGCGTAGCTTTCCGCCACGAACATCCGGCCATCCTCGACCCTGGGATAGAGAGGGACGGCCTTGCCGCCATCTGCCCTGTAGGCCGCGTAGAGCTCGCCCGGCAGGTCGATCCTTGCATGGGCGATGTTTCCGTAGGCCGCAAAGCGATGAAACAGGAGCGCGATCTGGGGAATGCTCATCGGTTCGTCGAATTCGGCGAGCATGCGATCGTAAAGCGCGTCGTACTCGGCCTGGGACCTGCGGGCATAGATGTCGTAATGGGAAGCCCTCATCGTCGTGTAGAGCTCCTCGAAATCCTCGCGGATCTCTTCGGCATCGAGGACCTCGTCTCCGCGCGGCAGCGCTTCGAAGGGCAAAGGAGGGAGTTCGGTGATCCCGGGCATGTCGGGGGGAGATGTCGTGAGCGGGGCGCAGGCGGCCGCGCCCAGCAGGAATAGTGCGGTCAGAAACTTTGTGGGGGCCATCGGTTCGGGGTGTCCTTCTTCGGCTGAACGGATGGTTGCGAAACAAGGCAATCCATCCGCGGCCGGCCATGACCAGCCCTGCCTCTTTTCCTGACCAAAACCTGACGGCCGCATGAAACCTACCAATTTTGCGGTCCCGGTCGTAGATACGGGTGATGGCCGACATGACGCGTCACCGCTTCCGACTGGATGGAATCCTGGTCGACCCCTCCCGCTGTGTGATCGAGAGGGGAGACGTCTCCGTGCGGGCGGAACCGAAGGTGATGGACGTCCTGCTCCGCCTCGTCGCAGCCGAGGGCGAGGTGGTTTCCCGGCAGGAACTCTACGACGCCGTCTGGCCGGATACGGTCGTCGGCGATGACACGCTGAGCAGGACCGTCTCGAAACTCAGGCGCGCCCTCGGGGAGGACCCGAAGCAGCCCCGTTTCGTGGAAACCGTTCCCAAGCGGGGTTACCGGCTGATGGTGGATGCGGAACCGGTCCTTTCTGCGCCGAAGCCTGTTTCAGGCGGGAGCGCAGCGGCGCGGCGGTCCCATCCCGTCCTGGCCCTGTCCCTGGGCGCCTTGGCGGCCGCAGCTCTGGTCATCGCCGCGGCCCTCAACATGCCTGAGCGACCGCGCGAAGAGGTGGAACTCGCCAAGGACCGGTACATGCAGTTCACCCGGACAGACAACGAGGCGGCCATCTCTCTTTACGAGCGGGTCCTGAGCGATGAGGACCCGCCGGCGGATGCCGAAGCGGGCATGGCCGCGGCCCTGGTCCAGCGGGTGGTGAGATGGCCCGAGACCCTCGGGGCCGACGCGCCGGGCGTCGAGTCCATGAGTTCGGCGCTTGCCGCTGGCCTCACGGAGCTGCCCGAAGCCCAGGACACGCTTCGCAGGGCGAGGATGCTCGCCGAGCGTTCGGTGCGGCGCGATCCGGGCGAGGCCGAGCACTGGCGCGTCCTAGGGCTGGTCCGGACGGCCGAAGGCGATATCGCCGGGGCGCTCGAAAGCTATGACGAGGGACTGCGCCGGGATCCCGAGGCCTGGGGTATCAGGATCAACCAGGCGGAACTACTGAAGATGAACGGGCAGGACGAGGAAGCCTACAAGGCCTTTATCGAGGCGTACGAGGCGATGGATGACGCCTATCGCGAAGTTCCTCAGAGGGTCGGCCGCTGGCTCGCGCCGCTGGGCGTGACGATTGCAAGAATGGACGAGGCCGAAGGCCGGTACGAAGGCGCCGAGAGCTGGTACCGGCGCACTCTCGAGGACACCCCCCTCGATCGCGAGGCCACGCTCGGTCTCGTCACGCTCCTCAAGGAGACCGATCGCGGATCGGAAGCGAGGAAACTGTGCACCGATTACGAGCGGCGCACAGGAATTGAAGCGGGCTGCGGGGGCTGATCAGCCTTCGGTCTCGGCGATGGACAGGACCGGGGCATCTTCGGAGGCTTCCCAGGGAAGGTGCCTGTCCGCATCGACCACCACCAGGTTGCGTTCCGCGATGACGTCCGCCTTGGAGTGGTAGCCGAGGACCTCCTCGACACGTTCGCCGACCTGCCGTGCGAGCAGGACCGTCTCGTTGGAGCTGTAGTTCGTCAGTCCACGGGCACATTCGCGACCGTCTTCGTTGTAGACGTGAAGAACGTCGCCCTTCATGTACTCGCCCTGCACCGCGACGATATCATCGGCCCGCACACCGCGGTCACCTGCCAGGATTTCGTCACCCGCCTTGTTCGATATCGTGATCGAGCCGGCCATGTTCAGGCGGTCGGCGAGCCAGGCCTCCCATGAGGACT
Organism: uncultured Caulobacterales bacterium; assembly: GCA_964484475.1. Classification (GTDB taxonomy): domain Bacteria; phylum Pseudomonadota; class Alphaproteobacteria; order Caulobacterales; family Parvularculaceae; genus Parvularcula. Next base: position 3,908 of record CAZAFU010000143.1, read on the forward strand.
GGGGGTCACCCATGGCGACGCAGCGTGTATGACGCCGCTTGTTGTCGAGCAGCGTCGTGACCGGCGCCTCGAGGATACCGCTGCCGATATAGGCTGTCACGCCGGCGTTCTGCGCCATGTTCGCGGCCTGCATCTTCGTCAGCATACCGCCGGACCCGAGCGTGGACTTCGTCTTCGTGGCATCGAGATAGATCGAAACGTCGTGGACCTCTTCGACGAACTGCGCGCCTTCCTGGTCCGGGTCGCGGTCGTAGAGCCCCTCGACCCCGGTCAGCATGATGAAGTCCCGGGCCTGAACCATCTGTGCGACCTTCGCGGCGAGCCGGTCGTTGTCACCGACCCGGATCTCCTCTGTCGTGATGGTGTCGTTCTCGTTTACGATCGGCAGGACGTTGTTCGCAAGAAGCCGGTCGAGCGTGTTCTTGGTATTGAGAAAGCGGCGGCGGTTCTCGGTATCGTCCGAGGTGATCAGGACCTGGGCGATCTCGAGGTTGTATTCGAGCGCGACCTGTTTGTAGGCGGCGATGATCAACGGCTGGCCGCATGCGGCGGCGGCCTGTTTGTCAGCAAGGCCGGCCTCTGCCGGAGACAGCCCGATCGTGCTCAGGCCGATCGCTGCGGCACCGGATGAAACGAGCACGACCTCGACGCCGCGCTGACGAAGCTCGGCCACGTCGCGCAGGAGGCCATGCAGAAAAGCATAGCGTACGGAGAGTTCTTCTTCTGAAACCAGCAGCCCCGAGCCGATCTTGATAACAATGCGATTTCGTTCGTGCACAGTAGCAAATATCCCTTGTCGAAAACGAAGTTGTAGGTCCGCATCGCTGCGATGCAACAAAGGTGGGCGAAGAAAAATACGCGATCACGGTTTCGTGATGGGAATGCGTGCAATCAATTCTGCTTTTGACGAGTTATCGTTTTACTGACGTTTAACTCAAGTCTGTTCTTCGCGAAATTGCAGCATTGTGATTGACTTGGCGATGTTGCATTGCAGCGACAACTGCGTTATCCGCGTACTCATATGAACGAAAAAACGTATACAGATCAAAAAACTAGTTCCCGCTCCCGCAATGTGCTTGTCATCGGGTGCGGCAAGATGGCTGGCGCGCTGCTCTCCGGGTGGCTGCGTGGTCAGGACCGTTTCACCGCGGTGGAACCGGGCGAGGGAAGCGTCCCGGACGGGGTCC
>CAZAFU010000144.1:0-4972 GCA_964484475.1 uncultured Caulobacterales bacterium
GGCTGCTTCTCGTTCCAGTCCTACAAGCTGGTGAACGCGGGCGAAGGCGGCATCCTGATCACCGACGACGCCGAGCTGGTCGCCCGCGCCGTGATCATGTCGGGCGCCTACGAGCACAACTGGAAGAAGCACGGGTCCGACCCGGCACTGGCCGCGGCCTTCGCGCGCTGGCAGAACCGCCTGCCGCTCTACAACATGCGCATGCAGAACCTTTCGGCCGCCGTCATCCGGCCCCAGCTGCCGCACGTGGCACGGCGGGTGCAAGACGGGCGGGCGAACCACGACTACGTCGCGGCGCGGCTGAACACCTCGCCCTGGCTCGAGGTGCCCGACGCGCTGCCGCCCGAGGAGCGGGCGCCCGACTCCATCCAGTTCAACCTGATCGGCATGGAGAGCGACGATCTGGCCCGGGCCTTCGCCGCCGCCGCAGAAGCGCGGGGCGTGAAGGTGCAGATCTTCGGGCTGTCCACCGACAACGCCCGCGCCTTCTGGAACTGGCACTTCATTCCCGGACCGCACCCGCACCTGCCGCGGACCCGCGCGATGCTGATGCGTGCCTGCGACGTGCGCCTGCCCGCCCGGCTCCGGCGGCACGAGCTCGACTTCATCGCCGAGGCGCTTCTGGCCGCGGCCGAGGACGTCATGGCAGAGGCGCCCCGCGCCTACGGGACCTGATCGGACCGCGCCCCGGAAACGGGGCGCGCACGTCAGAGCTTGCTGAGTTTCGTCTGCAGCTCGGCCAGTTGCCGGCGAATCTCGGTCAGCTCGTCCGAGGGCTTGCCGCCATCGCCGTCCGTCTCCTCGCTATCGTCCGGCGAGGGGCCCGACCACGTGCCGCCCATTCCGCCGGTCATCGCCTTGAAGAAGGCCTCCTGTTGCGCGCGCATCGCCTCGAAGCCGGGCATGGCAACCATCGGGTTCATCGCCGTCATGTTCTCGACCATCTTCGACTGACCCTGCTTGAGCATCTCGAAGGACATGGCGAGGAAATCCGGCACCACCGACTGCGACTGGGTGGCGTAGCTGCGCACCAGATCGGTCAGAACGGCGATCGGCAGGACGTTCTCGCCCCGGCTCTCGTGCTCGGCGATGATCTGCAGGAGGTACTGGCGCGTGAGGTCGTCGCCGGACTTCAGGTCGACGATCTTCACCTCGCGCCCCTCGCGGATGACGCCCGCGATGGTCTCGAGCGTCACGTAGTCGGACGTCTCGGTGTTGTAGAGCCGGCGGCTGGCGTAGCGCTTGATCAGGAGCGGGCCGTCGCCGCTCTTGGGGGTCTTGGGGCTCTCGGTCGCCATGCCGCCCTCCTTCACGTTGCGGTGCAGCATCGGCGAGCCTAGCCGGGTCTGTGGAAAAAGCAATGCGCTTCTGCGCGGCGATCTTCTAGACGATCCTGCGCCGTCGCGCCGTGCCCGGAACGCCATGCCGCAAACGAAGAAAGGGCGGGCCCGAAGACCCACCCTTTCCCATATTCATGCCTGCGGGGAGGACGCCGGCACGAACCTGTCGGCCTTGGCGCGATTACTTCGCGGCGGCTTTCTTCGCGACCGAGGTCACCTCGGCGGTGGCCTTCTTCACGGCGGCGCTGGCTTCTTCGGTGGCTTCCTTGCCGGCAGCCATCATCAGCTCGACCGTTTCCATCTGCACCTTCTTCGCGACTTCTGCGAAGGCGGCCATGGTCTCGGCGGTCATCTCGGCCTGGGCGGAGGCGAAATCGGTCATCGCCTTCGTGTAGTCGGTCGGCTCGGATTTCACGGAGGTGACGTCGCCCATCTTGGCGATCGTGTCCTTCGTCCATTTCGAGGAAATGTCGGTCGACTTCTCGGCGGCGTCGAGCATGACCTTCGCCATCTTGTCGCTCATCGCGGCGGACGATTTGAACGCGTCGTTGAAGGACGTCATGTCCATCGGGAACGAGGACATCATCTCGGACATCATCTTGGTGTAGTCAGGGGTCTTGGCCATCGGTCTTCTCCGTGTTGACCGCTGAGCCGCGGTCCTTGCTGCGAATGACCGATAGATGCATGCTGCAGTGCAGAAAGTCAAGCCTCTTTCTGCACTGCAGCATAAATTCCTGACCCGGGGGAAGTCAGCCGGAAGTCCGTTCCAGGACGTAGGTTCCGGGGGCTGGCGCGAGCGCGGGATAGCCCGCCTCGCCCGGTACGCGGGCGGGCACCTGCTTGCCCGAGCGCGCCGAAAGCCAGGCCTCCCAGCGCGGCCACCACGAGCCCTCGTGATACTCCGCCGCCGCCTGCCAGTCCTCGGGCGCGCCGGCCACGTCGGGGTTCGTGTAGTGGCCGTATTTCTTCTTCGTGGGCGGGTTCACGATGCCCGCGATATGGCCCGATTCCGACAGGACGAAGGTCTTGTTCCGCGAGCCCATCCGGGTCACGCCGCGGAAGCTGTCCTTCCAGGCGGCGATGTGGTCGGTCTCGCAGGCGATGGCGTAGACCGGCACCTCCACGTCGCGGACCGACAGGGTCTCGCCGAACATCTCCAGCGTCCCCTCGGAGAGCGCGTTGCCCTGGCAGAGGTCGCGCAGGTACTCCACCGCCATCTTGCCGGGCAGGTTCGTGCCGTCCCCGTTCCAGTAAAGAAGGTCGAAGGCGGGCGGCGCCTCGCCCATCATGTAACTGCGCACCGCCGGCCCGTAGACGAGGTCGCGCGCGCGCAGGAAGGAGAAGGTCTTCGACATGAAGTAGCTGTCCAGCATGCCTTCCGCCTCGACCTGCCGCTCGATCGCGTCGACGAAATCGTCCTGCAGGAAGACCGTGAACTCGCCCTGAACCGAGAAATCGGTGAGCGTGGTGAAGAAGGTGGCCGACTTGATCGGCTTCTCCCCCCGCTTCTTGAGGAGCGACAGGACGGCCGACAGCGTCGTGCCAGCGATGCAGTAGCCGATCGCGTTGACGTCCTTTTCGCCCGAGATCTCGCGCGCCACGCGCACCGCCTCGAGATAGCCGCGCTCCACGTAATCCTCGAGGCCCTTGTCCGCGTAGCTCTCGTCGGGGTTCTTCCAGCTCACCACGAACAGCGTGTAGCCCTGCTCCACGATCCAGCGGATCAGGCTGTTCTGGGGCTTGAGGTCCATGATGTAGAACTTGTTGATCCAGGGCGGGAAGATCACGAGCGGCGTGCGGTGCACGGTCTCGGTCAGGGGCGCGTACTGGATCAGCTCCATCAGCTCGTTGCGGAACACGACCGAGCCTTCGGTCGTGGCGATGTTGCGGCCCACCTCGAAGGCCTGCGGATCGGCGAGCGTCGGCAGAAGCTCGCCCTTCCGGCTCTCGATGTCGCGCACGAGGTTCTCGAGCCCCTGCACGAGGCTCATGCCTTCCGTCTCCACCGCGCGCTCCAGCGCGTCGGGGTTCGTGGCGAGGTAGTTCGTGGGCGAGAAGAGGTCGATCATCTGCCCGGCGAAGAACTCGATCCGCGCCTTGTCGGTCTCGTCGAGCCCGTCGAGTTCGGCCACCGCCTCCTCGATCGCCTTGGCGCCCAGAAGGTACTGGTGCTTCACGAAGTTGAAATAGGGATGGGTCTTCCAGAGGGGATTGGAAAACCGCTTGTCGGCCGGCAGATCCGGGTCGTCCGGGGGGGCGACGAACTGGCCGTGGCTGAGGTTCTGCTGCATCTCCAGGAAATGCGTCAGCGTCTTGCCCCAGTACTCCACCTGGTGCTCCATCAGGCGCGCCGGGTTGGTCATCACCTCGTTCCAATAGGCCATCCCGGCCTTGAGATAGAGGTCCTGACCGGGCCCCTCGAGCCCTGCGTCATGGAGCCGCCGGTGGGCCAGCGCGGCCACCAGCCGCTTGGACAGATCCTCCACCCGGGCAAGGTTCTCGTTCAGTTTCTCGAGGTTCTCGCCCATCTCGCGCGCATCCTCCGCGATCGTGCCGTCCGTCTCAGTCACCTTGATTTCGTCCCGCTTTTACGTCATTTCAACCATAGCGGTGCTCGGGTGAGGGGGCAAAGCGACATTTGAACCAGACGGCCGTCAAGGGGTTTACCCTGCGTCAGGCGGCCCGAGGCAGGAGACTTGCATGCGCTACCAGCTCACCTACGACTTCTTCGAATCCCTGCGTGTCACCAACCAGTGGATGGGCTCCACCGCCCGCGCGATGTGCTCCTACCCGCAACTGGGCCTCTTCGCGAACCCGATGATCCAGCTGACCGCCGCCTGGGGCGAGGTGACCGAACGCAGCTTCGCGCGCATGGTCACCAAGCCCGACTGGGGCATCCACACGATCCCCGCCGACGACGGGCGCGACCATACCGTGTCGATCGAGACGGTGCTCGCGCGGCCCTTCGGCGATCTCATCCGCTTCGCCGTGCAGGGCCGCGCGCCCACGGGCCGCAAGGTCCTGCTGGTCGCACCCATGTCCGGCCATTACGCGACGCTCCTGCGCTCCACGGTCCTCAGCCTACTGCCCGATTGCGACGTCTACATCACCGACTGGCACAACGCCCGCGACATTCCGGTCAGCGCCGGCAAGTTCGACGTGGAGGATTACACGCTCTACCTCGTCGACTTCCTGCGCAAGATGGGTCCCGACAGCCACGTCATTGCCGTCTGTCAGCCCGCGCCGCTGGCCCTCGCCGCCACCGCCTATCTCGCCGAGGAGGAGCCCGCGGCCCAGCCGCGCACGCTCACGCTGATCGGCGGGCCGATCGACCCCGACGCCGCCCCGACCGACGTGACCGATTTCGGCCGCCGCGTCACCATGGGCCAGCTCGAGCGCTACGTGCTCCAGCGGGTGGGCTTCAAGTACGCAGGCGCCGGCCGCATGGTCTATCCGGGCCTGCAGCAGCTCGCCTCCTTCATGGCGATGAACGCCGAGAAGCACACCAAGGCCTTCACCGAGCAGGTGCTGCGGGTCGCCAAGGGCGAGGCCTCGGACCATGACAAGCACAACAAGTTCTACGACGAATATCTCGCGGTCATGGACATGACGGCCGAGTTCTACCTCTCCAC
>CAZAFU010000145.1:0-4731 GCA_964484475.1 uncultured Caulobacterales bacterium
CACCGATACCGGGACACCCACCGGCCATCCCTGATACGGAACCGGCGACGCGAAAGGACGGCTGTCACCTTCCCGCAATCGGCGTTGTTGGCACAAAGTAGTCCCGGAAGTCCCCGTAAGGGCCGTCCTGTCAGATGTCCGTGTGGGCGAGGCTCTGGGCCGGGGTGCGCGACAACCTTGCGGAGATCACGTCGGCCGTTCGGCCGAGTTCGAGAATGGCCTGGTTGAACTCGTCCTTGATCGCCCGGATCTCGTCACGGCCCACGGAACTGTCATTTTCGGCAATCAGGGAAAGCGCTTCGGTATAGACAAGGCGGCAATGGCGCGCCTCGACGATCGCCTCTTCGATCATGCGAAGATCCTGGGGAATCGACTCGATGGCATGGCTCGCCTCCCGCCCCGTCGCCGCAACGTTCCACGCGGCATGCAGCGAGCGGCGAAGGTCGCTCCTCACCCTCGAAGCGGGATCCTGGTTTCCGACGCGAACGAGATAATGCTCGGCGTAATCCCTGGGAGAGGTACCGCCGCGACCGAAGATCATGCCGACGAAACCGCTGTCCTCGACAACCTCGCCCTCGTCCCAGGGCTGACGCTCGAGATGCGAGACCGCTTCTGCCAGCGCTTCACGTTCGCGGATGCGGCCGTCGTCGTCATCTGAGGCCTGTTGCGGCAAGCCCGGAATGTTCGGCATGCTCACCTTGACGGAGGCACAGGAACTCAGGAGGGCCGCACCAGCACATAATACGATCAGACGAAGAATGGCCCTGCCTCCATATTCGCGACGAATGTGCCCCAGCGCTTCCACCGCATCTTGTTCATGCGCTGACCGGCTGTAAGGGAAGTGGCCGATCGAACAGGTCGCGTTATCAGACTCATAACCACAAACTCCGGCCACTTGCAAAGGCTCCGATGGCTCGTCAGGCATTCTATCCACCGATCGAACCTTTCCACCGTGCGCGGCTGCGCGTTTCGGCGCTGCACGATATCTACTACGAGGTCAGCGGCAATCCTGACGGAAAACCCGTCATTGTCTGCCATGGCGGCCCGGGTGGCGGGTCCAGCCCCTCGATGCGGCGTTACTTCGACCCTCAACGCTACAGGATCGTTCTCTTCGACCAGCGAGGGTGCGGCCGATCGACCCCGCATGCCGAGTTGAGGGAGAATTCTACCTGGGACCTTGTCCAGGACATGGAGCGATTGCGGCAGGAACTGGGCATTGACCGCTGGCAGGTGTTCGGGGGGTCCTGGGGTTCGACCCTGGCCCTGGCCTATGCGCTCTCCCACCCACGGAGGGTGAGCGAGCTGGTCCTGCGCGGCATTTTCACCCTCCGGCGCAAAGAGCTCCTCTGGTTCTACCAGGAGGGTGCGAACTGGTTGTTTCCGGACGGGTGGGACAGGTTCATCGCCCCGATACCGGAAACCGAACGGAGCGACCTTCTCGAGGCCTACCGCCGCCGGCTGCAGGGAAACGACAAGGATGCGCAGCTCGAGGCCGCCAAGGCCTGGTCGGTCTGGGAGGGTTCGACCGTCTCGCTCTTTCCCAGCCGTGAACGCATGGAGAGTTTCGCGAGCGACAGGTTCGCCCTCGCCTTCGCGCGCATCGAGAACCACTATTTCTGCGAGGGCGGGTTCTTCGAAACGGATGACTGGATCATCGCCAATGCGGGCAGGCTCGAAGGGATTCCGGGAACGATCGTTCAGGGACGCTACGACGTCGTCACCCCCATGAAGACCGCATGGGAACTGCATCGCGGCTGGCCGGGGAGCCAGCTCAGGATCATCGACGACGCCGGCCACGCCGCAAGCGAACCGGGCATCGTCCGTGAGCTGATTGAAGCGACCGACCGCTACGCGCAGTAGCGGTCGGTCTTCGCCGTCAATTGCCGAACGCTGCGATGATCGGCGCGATGATAGCGCCCCAGAACAGGATCAGCCCCACGAAGAACGGGCAGATATAGCGGATGAGAAAACGCCAGCGCTGGTAGCTCTTCTCCTGCCGGAAGCCCAGTTCCTCACGGCTCGATGCCTGGCTGACCACATACCCGGCAAAGATCGCGGCCAGGAGCCCGCCCAGAGGCAGGAAGATCGAACCGGTCAGCACGTCGGTTGCGTCGAGCAGGGTCTTCCCGCCCAGAAGCGGCAGGTCGCCGAAGGGCTGCCAGGTGTTGAAGAATGTCTCGCCCTGCGAAACCGGGACCTGGCTGAGCGCGTGGAACACGCCGATCACGAAGATCAGCATACCGATAATCACTGAACCGATCACTCTTCGCCGACTACGGACCGATGCATCGAGGTAGAAATCGCCCTTGGCATGGGCGGCAGGTACCTCGAACAGCGAGATCGCCGAAGTCAGGGCTGCGAAGACCCCCATGGCGAAGAACGCCGCGCCGAAAAGGGAACCGAACGGCATCTGGCTGAACGCAAGAAGAAGCGGACCGAAGATCAGGCCGAGGCCACCGGCAGGCTCGAGACCGAACTGGAAGACGACCGGGAAGATCGCGAGCCCCGCGATCAGGGCCACGAAGGTGTCAGCACCCGCAACCGTGGTCGCCGCGCCGGGAATGCTCTGGTCACGGCCAAGATAGATACCGTAGGTGATCATCAGCGCCGAACCGAGGCTCAGCGAAAAGAACGCCTGGCCCACCGCGTTGACGAGAATCTCGCCGTTCAGGAACTGCGAGGCGAGAGCATCGAGTTTCGGCCTGAAGAGAAAATCGAGGGCGGCGGCGGCGTCGCCGGTGCTCATCGAGATGATCGAGAGGCCAACGAGCAGGATGAAGAAGATCGGCATCAGAAGGGTCGCCGCCTTCTCGATGCCGCCCTTGACCCCGCGGCTGACGATGAAGGTGCAGAGGGTGATGAAGATCCCGTGGTAAAGGATCATCTGCCCGGGCGAGGCGAGCAGGGCCGGGAGCAGACCCTGAATTTCATCCGCGGACTGATTGGCGAAGGCGGGGCCAGAGATGCCGCTGATGCCGCTGGCCCAGGCATCACCGAACATCACCACCATGAAGTAGAGAAGCCAGCCCGCGATGACCGAATAGAAGGTCACGATGAGGAAACTGGCCCCCATGCCGATCCAGCTCATCAGGCTCCAGGCGCGGCTCGCGCCCTCGGCCTTCGCAAGCCGCTCGAGCGCCGCGACGGGGGTGCCCCCGCCCCTGCGGCCGAGGAACAGCTCCGCCATCAGGACGGGCAGGCCGATCGCGAAGACCGCGATGATGTAGACGATGACGAAGGCGCCGCCGCCGTTTTCACCAGCCTGGTAGGGAAAGCGAACAAGGTTGCCGATACCGACGGCGGACCCGATCGCGGCAAGGACGAATGCCGCCTTCCCGGACCACGCTTCGTCCGAACCACTGCGCCCTGCTGCCATGCTGCCTCCTCTGCCCGAAATTTGGTGGATTGTCGTTGGAACCCGTCACTTAGACGGGTTTTTATGCTTTGTGGCAATCCTTCTCGAACCGCTAACTCCTTAGCGTCAACGCATGGGAAAATGGGGGCCTTGATATGGATAAGGTCATTGATGACGAGCAGATCGCGATGCTCGTCGAAGGTGCTGGAATCGAGGCGGTCCGTCCGATTCTGGACGCCTACTGGCAGTCCAACGCCCAACTGACGGCCGCCCTGAAGAACGGGATCGCTTCGGCCGATACGCAGGAGATCGCGGCCACGGCCCATGGGCTGAAAGGCTCTTCGGCCAATCTCGGCGCCCTCAAGGTCGCCGAACGGGCAAGGGCCATTGAACAGGCTGCCAAGGCTGGCGATTTCGCCGCCGTCGAGGCTGCGTTCGAAGCCCTCGCCGCAGACTTCGAAGAGACCCGCGACGCCTTCGAAGAGGTCCTCAAGGACGCCGCCTGAGCGCTGTTCCTAGGAGCTGCCGAACCCCGTGGTCCGAAGGGTATCCTGATTGCGGTAGATCCAGGTCGACATCACGAGGCCGAACCCGCCCATCATCGACAGCATGACCGTGCCGCCATAGGAGACGAGCGGCAGCGGCACGCCGACCACCGGCGCAAGGCCCATGACCATCCCCGTGTTGATCAGGACGTAGGACACGAAGGTCACCGCAACGCCCATGCTTAGGAGACGGCCGAAATGAGACTTCGCGCTCATCGCGATGCGAAGTGTCGTGAAGAACACAGCCACGTAGAGAAGCAGCAGGAACAAGGCCCCATAGAGCCCGAGCTCTTCGCCGATGATGGTGAAGATGAAGTCCGTGTGCATCTCCGGCAGGAAGTCGAGCTGGCTCTGGGTTCCCTGCATGTACCCCTTGCCTTCAAGACCGCCTGAACCGATCGCGATCTTCGATTGGTTCGGGTGGTAGTTCGCACCGAGGGGGTCGGCATTGGGATCGAGAAACGCCGTGATCCGTGCGATCTGATAACTCTTCAGGAGTCCCGTCTGGACCGCGCCGATCACGCCTCCGATGGCCGCGATGACGCCGAGGGTCACCCACCGCCACGAAATGCCCGCCAGGAGGAGGACGGTCACCCCGGACAGTCCGAGAAGGATCGCGGTACCGAGATCGGGCTGGAGGAAGACCAGTCCGACCGGGGCGCCGATCATGGCCAGGGGCGGGATGAGACCGAGAAAGGTCGAAACGCGCTTGAACTCGAGACCGTGGTAGTAGCGCGCAAGAGCAAGAACGAGTGCGACCTTCATCAATTCGGAGGGCTGGAGCTGGAACCCTCCGAGGGCGATCCACCTCTTCGCGCCCATGTTCGTCTG
>CAZAFU010000146.1:0-4516 GCA_964484475.1 uncultured Caulobacterales bacterium
TCCAGTTCGCACCCGGAACATAGGCCCACCATCCCATGTCCTGGAGGCGCTGCTCGGGGAGCGGTCGGAAAACGGCGCCGCCGGGCTTCATGATGTCGGCCACGGCCGGATCATCGATGTCGAGACCAGGCGGCAGCGCGTCCGGGTCGATACCCCGCTCGGCGATGGTGACATAGCCCGTGGCATCGACGAATTGCTCGAACGCGCTGACGGTGACTTCCGTTCGGTCGAGCCAGAAGCTTCCAACCTCCGCCCGGTGGCTGCGACCCTCTTCGGGATAGGTGGTGTCGCTGCCCATGACGAACGTGCCGCCTTCGACCAGGAGCGCTCCGGAGGAAGGGCGGCAGTCACGCGCCGCGCCCGCTTCAGGATCCTCCGCACACGCGGCAAGAAGCAAGATGACGCACAGTCCTGAGAAACGCCGAGGGTTCGCCATGTCTTCTCCCGCTGAGAGGCGACCTTCTCCGCTTTACAACGGCAGGAAGGGCGCTCATTTTCCGATCTGGAAGAATCTACCATACGGTAAAAGATGAGCAACCCGAAAGGTCAAGTCATGTCACCGTCCGTACGAGAGCCGCGCCAGTCCCGTTCGGCGCTGACGAAGGAGAAGATTCTCGATGCGGCCTTGTTCATCTTCGCGGAGCAGGGGTTCGATGCTGCGAGCATCCGCGATATCGCGAACAGGGCAGGGGCGACTCACCCCATGATTACCTACCACTTCGGGAACAAGGACAAGTTATGGCGCGCCGCCGTGTCGGAGATGTTCGACCGGCTCGGCCGCGAGGTGATCGAGCCAAGCCTCAGCGAAGGCGATGATCCAAGCACGACGTTCCGCAAACTCGTCTTCCACTACGTACGCTATTGTGCGCAGCACCCGGAGCATGCGCGCCTGACGATCGCGGAAACCGTTCGGGGCGGCGATCGCCTGGAATGGATGGTCGAGACGTTCGTGCGGGCGAACCAGCAGGTCATCTTCGGGCGTGCCGAAAAGCTGATGGAGCGGGGAGACATTCCCCGCATGTCGCCTGTCGCGTTTCTCTACGCACTGGTCGGGATGTGCCAACTGCCCTTCGTCATTGCGCGGGAGGCGGAAGCGGCACTCGGCATTGATATCACGGACGAAGCGGCTGTCGAGGCGCATACGGAAGCTGTCTTCCAACTTCTGTTCAGAGAGAAGGCCCCAGCCACCCCATTATAGGCATTCAACCAGCGACTGCACTTCACGCGCTTGACAATCTTTCCAAATGGTAGAAATCTTCCAGATGGAAAAAGGCGTGGGGGGAAACCTGCGTCGGTCAGGGAGGTTGCAATGGAATACGGTCGGGGCCGTAAGTGCTCGAAGGTCATCATGGCCACGCTTTTGGCCGGTACGGTGCTGAGCGCACCAGCGTTCGGTCAGGACAGGGACGATGGCGACGTGATCGTCGTCACCGCGCAGAAGCGGGAGCAGACCCTGCAGGAAACACCTGTCGCGGTCTCCGTCATCGGCGGTGATACGCTGGATGCCACGGGGACCAGCTCCGTCGAAGCGCTGACCGACTTCTCGCCCAGCCTGACGTTCCAGCAGGGATCCAACGAACTCAACAGCTCCCTGAATATCCGCGGTGTCGGTACATCGGTATTCTCCACGGCGGTGGAGCCGTCGGTGTCGATCGTCATCGACGACGTGGTCATGGCCCGCGCCGGTCAGGGCTTTCAGGACCTGATCGACATCGAGCGGGTCGAGGTCCTGCGTGGTCCGCAGAGCACGCTGTTCGGCAAGAACGCTTCAGCGGGCGTGGTGTCAGTGACCACGTCCGATCCGAGCGCCTCACCCACCGCTGCGTTCGACGCCGAAGCGACGAACGATGGCGCATACGCTTTCCGGGGCACGGTTTCGGCGCCCCTGAGCGACACGGTCGGTTTCCGCCTGTCCGGTTTCTACAAGGACTTCGACGGCTATATCGACCAGCTCGGCGAGGGACCGGATGCCGGCAGCTATGAGAACTACGGCGTACGCGGCAAACTTCAGTTCGAGCCGTCCGACAAGTTCACCCTGAAACTGATCGGGGACTGGCGCGAGTCCGAGTCGGTTCCCGGCGCCCTGGTCGTCAGGGACAACAGCAACCCGGCCTATCTCGATGCGATTGCCCCCGTCATTCCGGGCACGGAGAACGACCAGATCAACACGAATGGCGAGAACTTCTCCGACACCAGCCAGTGGGGGCTTCAGGCCAACGCCGAGTACACCTTCGACAATGATTTCACGCTGACGTCGATCACCGCCTACCGGACCTGGGACTTCGAGAACAATATCGATGTCGACGGCCTGCCTCTTCAGGATCCGCAGCCGGGCGGACTGCTCACCTTCGACGTCAACAATGGCCGCACGGACCTGAGCCAGTTCAGCGAGGAGATCCGTCTTGCATCGCCCCGGATCAACAATTTCGACTTCCTGCTCGGCGCCTTCGCGTTCCAGCTCGATGCGGACCGGTCCTTCCAGCGGCGCCTCGAAATCGCCATTCCGGCAGGGCAGATCGCCCAGTCCGCACGGTTCGACGGCGGCGTGAAGACCACGAACCTTGCGCTCTTCGCCAGCGGCAATCTCTATTTCAACAATGACGCGACCACGATATTCGGTGGCATTCGCGGTATCTACGAAGAGCTCGAATGGGACGCTTTCCGCGATCCGGCGAACGTGCTGGTGCCCGGTGACCTGCCCTTCGGTGGTACGCTCGGGACTTTCGCCGACTTCAGCGACAGCACCGACGACACCGCGCTCGTCGGGAACATCGGTGTACGGCAGTCCTTCAACGACTTCGTCGACGGCTATGCCAGCTATTCGCGCGGTTACAAGGGGCAGGCCTACACCGTGGCCTTTGCGTCCGTTGACGGTCTGGACATCGTCGATGCCGAAGAGTCGGACGCCTACGAACTCGGCCTCAAAATGTCGTCCCCGGGCGGGAAGTGGAACGCGAACTTCGCGCTCTTCCACACCGAGTACGACAATTTCCAGGCGCAGGGTCAGCGCCCCGGTGAGATCACCTTCGAGCTGACCAATGCCGGTACGGTGAAGACGTCGGGCTTCGAAGCCGAACTGATCGGCAGCCCAACGGAGTATCTCGACGTCAATCTCGGCTATGCCTTCATCGACGCCACCATCGACGAGTTTCCCCGCGCGCCCTGTTATACGGGTCAAACGCCGGCGGAAGGATGCGTCGACGGCGCGCAGGACCTCGGCGGTGCGGAGCTTCCGTTCTCCCCGGACCATCGCTTCACGGCGTTCGCCCGGCAGGTCATTCCGTTCAGTGGCCAGAGTTTCAACGGTTTCGTGCAGGTCAACGGTTCCTGGCAGAGCGAGCAGCAATACACTCTCGCGAACGATCCAAGATCGATCCAGGAAGGCTACGGCATCATCAACGGTGCGGTCGGCCTGCGTGACAAGGACGGCCGCTGGGAGGGCCAGGTCTTCGCGAACAACATCGCCGATCAGTTCTACACCAGCAACATCACGCCCTTCGGGCTTTTCGGCGGCATCGTCTACCAGAACCTTCCGCGAAACTATGAGCGCTTCTACGGCGTTCGCCTGCGCTTCAATTTCAACTGATGAGCCGCGTTTGCCGTACGCAGGTCATGGCAGCGCTGCTCTTCGGAGCGGCGCTCGCCCTTTCTTCGTGCCAGTCCTCTCCGGCGGAGGAGGAGACGCGGCCCAATGTCCTGCTCATCGTCTTCGAGGACATGAGCCCGCGCATCGGCGCCTACGGCGACGATGTCGCGAAGACCCCGGTGCTGGACGCCTTCGCCGAGGATGCGATCCTCTACGAGGCTGTTTTCACCACCGCCGGTGTCTGTGCGCCGAGCCGCTCGTCCCTGATCACGGGGCGATACCAGCAGGAAATCGGTACACAGTACATGCGGACCGGCTCCGGCGGGCCCATCGCCTACGAGGCGGTCCCGCCGCCTGACGTCAAGGCTTTCCCCGAGACGCTGCGCGCCGCTGGATACTACACCACCAATCAGGGAAGTTTCGGCAACAGCCCGGCCAAGCTCGACTATCAGTTCGGCCGCCCCTTCACGGTATGGGACGAGGACACCGCCGAGCATCCGTGGCGTGGCCGAGGTGAGGGACAGCCCTTCTTCGCCATGGTCAATATTCTCTGGACGCATGAAAGCCAGACTTGGCCGCTCGACGCGGAAGCGAAACATCCGCTGGTTCCTGCGCTCTTACCTCTCCTCGCGGCGTCGCGGGAGGGCCGTGTGCCGGTGGTGTCCCCGGAAGAGGTCGATGTTCCGCCTTATCTTCCTGACACACCCCTCGTGCGCCGTGACATCGCCCAGCACTACGACAACATCCACTATGCGGAAAGGGAAGTCGCCCGTCTTCTCGAGCAGCTCGAAGAGGATGGTCTTATTGACGATACGGTCGTCATCATCACCACCGATCACGGCGACGGGCTGCCGCGCATGAAGCGTTCGCTCTACGACAGCGGCCTGCGGGTGCCGCTCATGGTGCGCTTGCCTTCAGGCGAGGGCGCCG
>CAZAFU010000147.1:0-4487 GCA_964484475.1 uncultured Caulobacterales bacterium
AGGATGCGTTCGTGCTGGGGCGCTGTATGCTGGTTGTCCATGCGGGCGCATAGCCCCCGTCATCGCCGGGATCAATCTCGGCCGAACCGGAACCTGCGTGAACACGTTACCTCAACGAAATTCCGTTGTGGTTCAATGGACCGAAATCCCAGAACAGACGGAACTCGCCCGGTGCCACGTAAACATGCTCTTCCAGCCGTCGCCCTCGCGCTTTCCTCGTGCACCGTCTTTCAGGGCGACGCTCCCATCTATCCCTCCGCCCCTCCTCGCATCGCCATTCTCTACGGAGACTCGGAAGTCGCGAACTCCAACCACGAGAGATGGTTCAGGCCGGAGGTCTATTGCCGCAACGACTACAGCCTCACGGGCGATGTCTTCGCCCTGCCGCAGGGGTTTCCGGCACGGTTTACCATCGCTGTTGCGAAAGACTGGGAGCCTTTGTCGGAACCTCAGGACGATTTCCCTGACCGGCCCTCGGTTCTCATCGAGGCGGATGACTGGCGTCCGATGAGGGCGGAAGTCATTCTCCACGGCGGGACCTTCACCGGGACCGAGCCCGGAACCACCGTTCAATCCACCGTTCGCAACGGTCAGAACGTCGAGATCGCCAGCCGTGAGTTCGGCCGGGACATTCGGCCGTCCGACGCCAGCTTCTCGTTCTCGGTCGTTCCGATCTCCGGCACGTACCTGTTGGGCCGCGATACCGTGGAACTGAGCGCCCAGGTCGTCAGTGAACGCGGGGATATCGAGTGGACCAGTGATCCCATCATCGGTTCACCCGAGGCTCTCTGCGGTCCGCAATAACTGACGGCGTCAGGACTTCGGCGCCGTCAGGGCGTCGCGGATCTCCTCGAGAAGCTGCACCTCGCGCGGGGGCTCCACCGGCTTTTCCGGCTCCGGCGCCTTCTCGGCCTTCTCCTGCAGGGAGTTCATTCCCTTCACCAGGATGAAGACCGCCACCGCGACGATCAGGAAGCTGATGACATTGTTGATGAAGAGGCCATAGGCAATCACCGGCTCCCCCGCCTCCCGGGCCTGCTCGAGTGACGTGGCGGTGCTCGTGGCACGCAGGTTCAGGTAGAGATCGGAGAAATCGACCCCGCCGGTCACGAAGCCGATGGGCGGCATGATGATATCGTTGACGAGGCTCTTCACGATGGTGCTGAACGCCCCGCCGATGATGATCCCCACCGCGAGGTCAACGGCATTGCCCTTGACCGCGAATTTCTTGAACTCCTGGAATATGCCCATGCCCTCGGCCTCCGAACACCTTGAAACGGAACCATTCGCAGCTTCGTTCGGAACGGCAAGCCGCGATTTCCGGGCGAGCACTCCGCGTTTCTCCAGGCCGCTGGCAAACCACAGGAAGAAAATCCGGGCCGCCAGCAGGTTCGCCCTGCCCCCGGGCCCACGCTGCCCATCGCCGCTGCCCTCGGAAGGTGCCGCCACCCGGCCCTTTGTTCCGGGTGGGGTGAGGTCATCCTGTCCCGCGCCCGAGGTCGGGGCGGGATCGACCGGGCCGGACCCGTTCCGTGGCACGGAAAACATTCAGGCGACCCGGCAAGGAATTTCCGCTTTCACTTATCCCCCACCTTTCGCCCCGTTCCATAATGGATGAAACTCGGCGACCGCGCCTGAGCCACCACATAGCGCGGCCGCTCCGAAGAGATGCCCGGGAAAGACCTTCGATGAAGACACTGTTCGACGAAAAGGCGATTGCCGCACGGATGGAAGAGGTTGCCGCCTCGATCCTCGCCGACCTTGGCCCCCGCTTCGTCCTGGCCCCGGTCCTGACCGGCGGTTTCATCTTCGGCGCGGACCTCGCCCGTGCCCTCTTCAGGGCCGGCGCCGATCCGGAAGTGGATTTCGTGCAGCTCGCTTCCTACGGGAACGAGCGTGAAAGCAGCGGACTGGTCAGGGTGGTGAAGGATTTCACCCTCGACCTTCAGGGCAAGACCGTCCTTCTGGTGGACGACGTGCTCGATTCAGGCCGCAGCCTCGCCCACGCCAAGGGCATGCTCAGGGAGCGGAAGGCCGAGCGGGCCTCGGTCGCCGTCGCCGTCTCCAAGACGAAGGAACGCGCGGTTCCCATCGAGGCGGACTACACCCTGTTCGAGGCCGGCAGCGACGACTTCCTCGTCGGCTACGGCATGGACGACAAGGGCCTCACCCGCGCCTGCCCGGTCATAGGAGCACTGTAACGGGCAACCAATCAGTGACGCCCGGTGTTCACCGCCTGTCCAAGAACAAGGAAACGATCGTGGACAAGAAGAAGCCGGACCAGGACGAAGCTTCCAAGATGCCGGACGACGAGGATCGCGACTACGGCCCCTACGGGCAGCAGCGCCCTGATCGCAGGTCCGCCGACGAATTCGAGCCGGAAGAGGATGACGAAGCTCCCTCTCACCGGACACCGCCCCAAAATGGCGGCTCGAAAGGCCGCTAGTTGAGGGGATCGACGAGGCCGCCGATCGATGCATTCACTCTGAACCAGCCCGCAAGCCCGAGACGTTGCCGCGCCGTGGGCCTGACTTCGTGAGGTATATGCTCGGAAAGCATCAGGACGAGCGTTCCCCCCTCCGGCTGGATGAGGGCATCGGGCACCGTTCCCGAAAGGCGCGTGAGGTCGAGCCGGCCGCCCTCGTTCAGGGGCGCGTCGCGCCATATGGCGAGGGCGCCGCCGTCGTCCTCATGCCAGGTTTCGTTCAGGAACGTCACGAGCGAGACGACCCGCGAGCGGCCCGCTGTCCTGCCGAACCCTGCACGGGAAGCCGGTACGGGGGCAGGACCGAAGGCGTCGAGATGGGGCGCGTAGAACCCCCCCTGCGGATAGACGGCGTAGTGGGCTTCGAATTCGAAGAGCCCTGCGAAGAGCCGCCGGTTGATGGCGAGCCGGAGGTCCTCGCAGCCAGCAAGAAAGGATCTCTGAGCCTCCGAACGGCCATCGAGCCAGCTGATCGAGGCCTGACGGACCGAGCGGGCTTTCACCTCGCGCAAGCCGCGCCCGATCCGGGCTTCACGCAGGGCGTCCTTCTCGGCCAGCATGAGAGCTTCAGCCCGCAGATCGGCGACCAGGCTGGAGGAGAGGGCGTCCCTTGCGACAGCGAAGCCGTTCCCGGCGAGATCCTCCACCAGTGAGGCGAGGCGGTTCGGGCCGAGCAGCGGGGCCTTCGTTGAGCTGGACAAGGGATCGGAACTCCGCCCCCGGACGGGGTCCGGAGGAGGAGCTCAGATGCGCGTGGGAGGGTCGGCGCGCAAGCCTTTTTCAGCCCGGAGAAGCGATCACTCCCCTTCCATCATTTCCGCCGGCATCTTCACCCGGGTCCAGGGATCGGCCGTGACGGTCTCCTTGCGGCCCTCGCATTCGTCGGAGATCGCCTGGAACATCACGGCGTCGTCCTTCATGGACCAGCTGTAGCGGGCCTCTCCGGCGCCGCAGGCCATCTCGTTGCCTTCGATATCCTCGATCACGATGGTCTTGCCGTCGTCCTCGAAGGTGGCGATGGCGGCTGCGATGCCGGTGGGTTTGTGGACCGGGACCATGTGGCCGTCCATGAAGGTGATGGTCCAGTCCCCGCTCTCCCAGGTTCCGGAAAGCTTCTTGTCCTTCATCTCGCCTTCCATGTGGTGGTCGGCGGCGAAAGCGGCGGCAGGCAGGAAAAGCAATGCACTGAAGAGGATACGCATGTCGGAGCTCCCTTCGCTCAGTCTATGGACGCCACCCTACTCTCCCCTCCCCCTCCTGCCCTTGCCTGAATAGCAGCCGCCACTGCATTTTCCTTGGGCTATCCGGGCAATAGATGTGCGATGTCACGGAGATACCGGTCTTTTTGTAGAACCTGTCGAGGCAGATCATGTGATAGACCTCGGTGACGTAGAGGGTCTCCTCGGTCCAGCCGACCACGGGCGGGCATGGCGGCTCGCCGAGACCCAGTTTCAGGAAGACGTCGCGCAGCGCCTCGAACCCGTCACGGCGCAGCTTGAGCAGCATCCGCCCCTCCGCGTGGAGGCGGACGGCCCTGATGTCGCCTCCATAGGGGCAATGGGGGTGGCGCTCCGCGCGCTTTTTCCTGTCGGGTTTCTCCTTGCAGCGGCGCGGCATCGTTCTCCTCCACCCTCAAAAGCGGGTCTTGCGCATACGGATCGTCCGCCCGCAGGGCATCGGCCCTGCGGGAGTTGCGGGGAGGCGCGCGGCGTGACCGCAGCGGTCATCATCAAGTCCAAGGGTCGGCTGCGGCCCGGAGGGGACCAGACCACCGCCGCGCGCCCTCCGCCTCCGAAACGCTCCCGCGGCCAAACTTATAGCTCACGCGGGCGGCCATCACGCCGCCGGAGACGAACCGGCAAAGAAGGAGTGACGTCCCGCCCCCGCGCTTACCGGTATGGGGTTTCTAGCGTGGATGATGCGCGGGGGGATAAGATTGGTGACACCGTAGGGCGGGCGACGCAGTCGACCGCGTGTTGAAGCCGAGACATCGCAACGCGGT
>CAZAFU010000148.1:0-4475 GCA_964484475.1 uncultured Caulobacterales bacterium
ATGCCTCGGGATCGGTGCGGAAGGGCGCGAGGACCCCATTGGTGAGCTCCACGAAGTCCACCACGGAGCGCAGCTTCTTCGGGTTCGCCGGATCGATGCCGGTGTTGGAATAGGCGATGTTGAGGGCATGGATACGCCCCAGCGTGGCGGACGAGAAACTGTCGACATCGTCGGCGAAGCGCGCGCTGAGGGTGATCAGCGCCGTGACCACGGACATGATGTTGCGAACCCGGTGGTTGAGCTCCCGCACGGCGAGATCCGCCCGTCCCTGAACGGCCGACAGGCTCTCGTTCCTGACCTTGAGTTCCTCGGTCAGGTCGCAGAGCACCCCTTCGATCCTGACCTCGCCATCCCCCCTGAGGACCCGGCCCCGCACAAGAAGCTCCCTGAGCTCACCGCTGGAAGCCTTGACGCAGAGAAGGGCGCCGAAGCGGTTCGCACCGGACAGGATCCGGCGGACCTGCCCGGCCTGGCGCTCTCGCGTTTCCCTCAAGAAGCGCTGCCACACCCTTCGCAGGGACATGCTCTTCTGGTCCTGGCGCAGGATCTTCAGAACCGCCGGATCGGCAATCTCGGCGGACCAGTCGAGAGGAACGCTGAAGGGAACGATGTCGTAGGCGGTTTTCACAACAGGATTCCCGTCCCAGACGCCGGCACGATGTCACTCCGCGTCGCGTAGCACTTTCAGCTTCTCATTCACGCCGTCGGGATCCTCCGACGACAGGGCAAGCCCCAACGCGATCAGCTCGCGCACGGCTGAGGAGCGGTTTTCGGCTCGGTTGTCGAAACGCCAGTCATCTATGTTCTGCAGCTCGGTATCTGTCACGAGAATCTGCAGCTTCGAGAGACGTTTTTCTGAAGACGGCATCCGTCGGATGTCCCTCCTGCCACGCTATACGTTGAACTGAGCGTAGGGTTCCCTACCCTTGTGATATCAGGCCCGGCGGGCGTCAAGGCAGTGCACGACGGCTGCCCTCACGTTCTCCGGAGTGTATGGTTTGCTGATGACGAAGTCGGGTTCGATCTCCTCCCCCTGAAGGACCCGGTCGGGAAAACCGGTGATGAAAACCACCGGGCAATCATGGATGGAGTTGATCCCGAGCACCGCGTCGATCCCGGTTTCGCGCCCATCGAGATTGTAGTCCGCGAGGATGATGTCGGGCTTGGTCTCCTGGGCGACCTTCACCGCCTCTGCGGCCGAAGAGGCCTCTCCCGTCACCTCCACGCCGAGGCGTTCGAGGATGCTGCGGATGTCAGCAGCGATGAGCGGTTCGTCTTCGATCACCACGGCACGGGCAGCTTTCTCGATCCTCAGCTCCCGTCGCGCCCGTTCGAGAACGGTGGCCGGATCCTCCTGGAGGCCGATCACCCGTGCGGCCTGGGCCGGCTGGAGCCCCATGACATCGACCATGAGAAGGAGAAGGCGCGTGTTGTCGGGGGGCGCGGGGAGCGCATCGATCAGGGCGGCGTCGCTGAAGAGCATCGGCTTGGCCGGTCGTTCCGCCATTGCCATGCGCCAGGAATGAAGGAATGCCGACATGACATCGACCACGGAGCTCGACGAACTGGCGGGGTCGATCGAGACCCGCGCCATGGTCATCCGCATGAGCTCGTCGCCGATCAGGCGGTCCGCAAAAACGGCCCGCGAGAACTGGCGCACCACCCCCAGGGGAGGTCGGGTCATGATATTGAGCACGCTCGCTTAAACCTCACTCATTCATAGCGACGAACGATCACTGTCCTGCCGCGGTTCCCCATGGGGAGGAACTTCCTGCCGACAGGACAGATTTATGCGTCAGCCCTGATGGTCCCGCGATTCGCGAAAAGAAACTCCCGCGAGGACATGAGAAGTGTTCGGAGCGCCGTTTCGTGAACTCCCATGATGCGTGCCGCCTCTTCCGTGCTGAACTCTTCGATCACCACCAAAGCAAATGCGACCCTTTCATGAAAGGGCAGACAGGAAAAGCGTGCGACGAAAGAACGGGGACCCGCGTCCGAAGACATGGGTTCCTCCGGGTCATGGAAGTCGAACCTCTCGAGAAGGGCGCGGAAGGCCCATTCGGATCCCTCTGCGCAATCGGGCATCTCCCGGAACGGCGGAAGGGCCTCGAGTGCGTCCGTGGCGGCCGTCGACGACGGCGCCACACACAGCGCAAAACGGGTCAGGCGACGGATGCTGCCCTGCCCCGGGATCGGATCGTTCGGTCTCACGCGCCCGACGTAACACGCGGGTTTGGCGAGGCGAGGCGGGGAAAGATTATTTACTCGAAAAAGTTGAGCTTGCCCGGTTCGAGATGAAGGTAGAGCGTCGAGAAATGGGCAAGCTCTTCAAGGGCTTTACGATCGAGGAGGCTCACTTCGGAGCGGGCCCTTGCGATCAGTCCATTCTTCTCGAGATGGCTGAAGACCCGGCTCAGGTGCACGTAGGAAAGGCCGAGGGCGTCGGCGATGTGGGTCTGTCCGACCGGCATCCTGAACCTGTCCTTCTCCGCCTCGCCGATCACCGAGAGCCTGGCGTGGAGTTCGAGAAGAAGATGCGCCACCCGCTCGCGGGCGCTGCGGCGCCCGTTGCGGACCACCTGTTCGCGCAGGATCGCCTCTTCCTGGACGGCCGACCACCACAGATAAGGAGCGATCTTCGAATTGCCGACGAAGAGCTCGCCCATCATCTGCCTCGAGATCCCGGCGATGCTGAGCGGCGTCAGGGCCCTGACGGTGTGGTCGGCGGGCTGGCCGACGAAGACCTGGAGGTCGAAGAAATCGCCGGGCAGCATGAAGTTCACCACCTGGTTGCGACCGTCCTCGAGGGAGATCGAACGCGAGGCCCATCCCGACATCACGATGAAGGCCGTGACCGGCTGCTCACCCCGCCGGATCACGAGATCGCCGGGCTCGAAGGTCTTGATGTCGCGGCAGGCGTTCTCGAAAATATCCGCGCCCTGATCGTCGATGGCGCAGTAATGGACGAGTCGCCGGAAAAGGGCGCTGCGTGACTTTGGCATCCTGCTCCGGTCCCATGCTGCAAGCGTGCGGGGGCACGCGGGGTTCACCACTCGAGCGACCAACATCGGTGGCCGAGCTTTGTCGTTCTCGCTTTACAGTCAGATTTGATGTTCGGTGGCAAGGTCTTGCGGTAAGGTCGCGAATAGGAATGGCAGGACGATTTCGGCGACCAGTCCGCCCTGCACACGGTTGCGCAGTCGCAGCCTGCCGCCATGGGCTGCCGCAGCGGCCCGGGCGATGGGCAGGCCGAGGCCGGCGCCCGCATGGGCTCGGCCTGCCCCGTCCTCGCCGCGCTCGAAGGGCCGCATCAGTCGTTCGATCTCTGCTTCGGGGATACCGGGCCCGTCGTCGATGACGGCGAGGACCGCCTCCCCGTTCTCCTCACGGGCTTCGATGACGGCTCCGCCCCCGTGATCCAGCGCATTGTCCACGAGGTTCCGCAGGGCCCTGAGTAGGGTCTCTCCCGAACCCGGAAGGGTCAGCGGGCTGACGTCGCCCTGCCGCACCGGCCTTCCTTCGTAGTCGCGCAGGAGTTGCCTGACCAGCGCGTCGGATCGCACGCTTCCGGTGTCGTCACCTGAGGGGCGTCCCGCGGAGACCGCAAGGATGTCCTCGAGCGCCGAGGAAAGCCGCTCGACGCTCTCGATGAGCCCGTCGCGAAGCGAGGTGTCTTCCACCTCCTCGATCCGGATGCGCAAGGACGCGAGGGGTGTCCTCAAGTCGTGGCCAAGGGCACCGAGCATCACCGTCCGCTCCTCGAGGGCGGCCATCACCCGCGCTTCGAGCGCCACGAAGGCATCGCGCAGGGCCTCCACATCCGGCGAGGCGCGGTTGGGGAGTGGTGGTGACGGCCTTCCGCTCAGGAGGCCGTCGGCCGCTTCGGTCAACTGCCTCAGGGGGGCGGAGACCCGGCGTCCCACATAGACCGCAATCGGAAGAAGAACGACCACGAGGACCAGGGTCTGCAGGACGACGAACCGCCAGGGAATGGCGATGCGCCCCGGCACCGGCAGCCTTGTCGTGATCCAGCCTCCGTTCTGCGTCTCGATCCCGGCGATCAGGAGCGCGCCCCGCCGCCCCTCCACCATGCGCACAGCGATGGCGGGGCTCTCCTCTCCGGCGATCGCGAGCCGGGCGGCGATTTCGGCCTCCAGGTCGGGGCGGGGCTCTCCGGCGCGGGGCGGGAGGCGGCGGAGCTCGAAGCCGCCCCTGCGCGCGAGCACCCGCGGGCCACGGGGACCGGCGCCGGTGGCCTCCGACAACTGCACCATCCGCTCGACGAGAACCGCTTCGGCCCGGGCCTCGCGCCAGGCCCTCTCCGCTCCCGCGAGGATCCCGATATTGACGAGCTGGCCGAGGGCGAGGAGCCCGACAGCCAGTGCGATGAGGCGGGCGGCGAGGCCGAAACGGGGCGTCCTCATCTCCTTTCGACCCTGGCGGCAAGGCTGTAGCCCCCGCCCCTGATGGTCTTG
>CAZAFU010000149.1:0-4353 GCA_964484475.1 uncultured Caulobacterales bacterium
CGCCATGTTCGGCGCCATCGCGGTCATGGCCTTCGCGCCCTGGCTCGATACGTCCTCGGTCCGCTCCGGCCGGTACCGCCCCATGTTCAAGTGGTGGTTCTGGGGACTGGTGGTGACCTTCTTCGCGCTGATGTGGCTCGGCTCCATGACCGCCGACGCGGTGATCCTGGGCATTGCCGCAGGCACCTGGTCGCTGATCTTCTCGACCTACTGGTTCGCCTACTTCCTGGTGATCCTGCCGCTTTTGGGCGTGATCGAGAAGCCGTTGCCGCGCCCTGCGACGATCGAGGCGGCCTTCGACGAAGATTACGGCAAGGGCGGCGGAACGGGTGACGGCATGCGCCTGCCCGGCGAATCCGCCACCCCGGCCGAGTGAGGACAAAGATGAAAAGACTTCTCACAGTCGCCCTCGCGGCGCTTTCCATCACCGGCTCGGCGGCACATGCCGCCGGGAAAGCGGGTCATGTCGAGGATTTCGACTTCTCCTTCGAGGGCCCGTTCGGCACCTACGACCAGAACCAGCTTCAGCGCGGGCTGAAGGTCTACACGGAGGTCTGTTCGGCCTGCCATGGCATCAAGTACGTGGCCTTCCGCGACCTCGCGGCGGATCACGGGCTGGGCTACACCCGCGAGCAGGCGACGGCCTATGCCGAGCTCTACGAGGTGTTCGACCCGCAGCTCGCCGACGGCGAGGGCGACTTCCGCGCCGCGACCTATCCCGACAAGTTCCCGGCCAACAACGCCGTGGGCGCGCCGGACCTGTCGCTGATGGCGAAGGCGCGGGCCGGCTTCTCGGGGCCCTACAACCTCGGGATCAACCAGATCATCTACGGCATGGGCGGCCCTGAATACATCGCCTCGGTCCTCACCGGCTACACCGGCGAGGACAAGGAGGAGGCGGGCGCGGTCCTCTACGAGAACACCGCCTTCCCCGGCGGCTGGATCTCGATGGCGCCGGTGCTCTACGGCGACGACGTCGAGTTCGACGACGGCGCCCCCACGGATGCCGAGTCCATCGCCAAGGACGTGTCGGCCTTCCTGATGTGGACGGCGGAACCCAAGCTGGCCGCGCGCAAGCAGATGGGCTTCGTGGCGATCATCATGCTGGGCGTCCTGTCGGTCCTGCTCTACCTGACCAACAAGCGCATCTGGGCGCCGATCAAGGCCGGCCGCAAGGAGACGACCCCGGCCGAGTGATCGGTCCCCCCGCCCTGGCGGAGATTGGCCGCCCCTCGGGCCCAGCCCTTTGCATTTCGTGGTGCAGCCGCCGAGAGATCGGCGGCTGTTCCATTTTCTACTCGAAGAACTCGCTGAGCCGCATCTTGCCCCGTGCGAGACCGAGCTTCATCGCGGGCGTCCCCTTCGTCTTCGACGAGCCGATCCAGTTGTGAACGAACCGGTAGATCTCGATGATCTTCACCATCGTCTAGGGATTGTAGAGGTAGTGCCGATCCCAGACGCGGCCGTTGCCGCTTTGCGTATGGGCGGGCCGTGCGGCGAAACGGGTGTTCGACCGCAGCTTGTGGAAATAGGCATCGACACTTCTCAAGGTCGCGAGGCGCATCAGTCGGGCGCGCCGGTCTGAAGTCATATCCGCGCGATCCGTCAGGATACGGATACGGATGCGGCGGTGCGGCTCGCTCTTTGTATGGAAAGGCCGCGCGAGGGGCTCACCGATCAGGTGCCCGCGCAGGGGGCCCTCGATGACCGCGTCGGTGCGTTGGAGCTTCTCGTCCATCTCGAGCACAGACGAGGCCGTCCCGGTGATTCCGGTGCCAAGCTCGAGCGCCACCTTCCCATCGCCGACGAGCATATTCCGCTCGTCGTTCGACTTGTGCTTGTTGAACTGCACGACGATGACGTCGGCACGCCCCTGCTTCACCCACGGGGCAAAAGCCGAGACAAATGACAGTGCCAAGCCCGGATCGGCGTCGAGCACGAAGATGAACCGTTCGCCTCCTTTCCCGAGGAAGTGGCGCAGGAGAAACGCGTGGGCGAGCTGTGCGATATCCTGGCGCAACAGGGAGCCTCGGTGCGGCAGTTGCAGGTCGAGATCAACATCCGGCGCTTCAAGCGGGTGGATCCGAACGCCTCGGGTGATCTTGTCCAGATGCGCCTTGAACTCGGTTTCGAACCAGGCCTGTGCCTGGCTCCGGAACGCGCGGGGCAAGGCAAAATCCCCTGTCGCCGTCATTCGCGCCTCGATGTCCGGGAGCTAGACGCTCGGGTCGAGACCAAGATGGGCCGCCATGATGTAGCCGGTGTTGGCGTGGACGGTGCAGAGGTGCTGCACAGCGATCTGCGCTCAGGTCTTCTTGTTCGGCTAGTTGAGGTGCAGCGTTTAGAATTCGGACGCGAACCGACGCCTGTTGATTTTCGTTGAGAACTGACCTGGGGATCCCCAGGATCTCCACGGAGAAGTGACCCATGTTCGAACGTCCCCTGGCTTGAGAAGCGGGGACGACACACGATCCGCAAGTACCTGCGGCTGGGGACGGTCCAGCCGGAATCCAAGGTTCCGGATCGGTCGAGCAAGCTGGACTCCTAGGTCGAGAAGCTGGCGGCCTGGATGAAGACCGACGCGGGGAAGTCCCGCAAGCAGCGGCGGACCCTGAAGCAGTTCCATGTCGATCTCGTCGCCTCGGCTACACCAGCTCCAACAACCGGGTCGCAGCCTTCGCGCGGAAGTGGGGGGCGGACCGTCAGCGCGAACGGCAGACTGCGGGGCGGGGAACCTTCGTGCCACTGCTCTTCCAACCCGGGGAGGCATTCCAGTTTGACTGGAGCGAGGACTGGGCGACGATCGCGGAGCAGAACACGAGGCTCCAGATTGCCCGCATCAAGCTGTCGCACAGCCGGGCGTTCCTGCTCAGGGCCTATCTGCTGCAAACCCCGCGAGATGCTGTTCGATGCCCACTGGCACGCCTTCCACGTGTTCGGCGGGGTTCCCGGGCGGAGCATCTACGACAACATGAAGACGGCGGCGGATCGGATCCCCTCGGGCAAGGTCTGTCAGGTCAACGCCCGGTTCCTGGCGATGACCGGCCACTGCGTCTTCGCGCCCGAGTTCTGCAATCCGGCGGCCGGTTGGAAGAAAGGTCAGGTCGAGAAGAACGTGCAGGACTCCCGCCACCTGATCCTGCACCTGATGCCGGACTTCGCCGACCCGGCGGACCTGAACTCCAGGCTCGAGCAGCGGTGCCTCGAACAGTGAGAGGGTACCCCGCACGGCACATTGCCGGGGACGATCGCGGAAGTCTGGGCGGAGGAGAAGGCGGCCCTGATGCCCGTGCCGCCGACCTTCGACGGCTTCGTTGAGCAGAGCAAGCGGGTATCGCCGACCTGCCTGATCAGCTTTGAACGCACGCGCTACAGCGTGCCGGCGTCCTTCGCCAACCGCCCCGTCAGTCTGCGGGTCTACCCCGACCGGCTCGTGGTCGCGGCCGAGGGGCAGATCCTCTGCGAGCATCCGCGGGTGATCCAGCGCTCGTATCACCTGCCGCCCCGCACGATCTACGACTGGCGGCATTACCTGGCCGTCATCCAGCGCAAGCCCGGCGCCCCTCGTAACGGCGCGCCCTTGGCCGAACTGCCCGAGGCGTTCCGGCGCCTTCAGCCGAATCTGCTGAAGCACCCGGGCGGGGATCGCGAGATGGTGGATATCCTGGCTCTGGTGCCGCAGCACGACGAACAGACCGTGCTCCGCGCGGCGGAACTGGTCCTGGAGGCGGGTGTGCCCGCCAAGACCCACGTCCTCAATCTTCTGCACCGGCTGACCTTAGGGAATGCGCCTGATCTCCCGGAGGTCGACCCGCCGAAGTCGCTGGCGCTGCACAAGGAGCCCAAGGCGAACGTTCAGCGCTATGACGGGCTGCTTGGCCGGACCCATGGTGCGTGCCATGCGTCGTGATCCCGCCAGCGCCGCTATCGTGATCATGCTGCGCAGCCTGAAGATGCACGGCACGGCCCAAGCCGTCGATGACCTGATGGAGCAGGGCGCACCCGCGTTCGAGGCGGCGGTGCCGATCCCGTTACAACTGTTGAAGGCAGAGGTCGCGGAACGCGAGGTCCGCTCAACTGCCTATCACGTCAAGGCGGCATTCTTCCCGGCCTACAAGGACCTCACCGGCTTCGACTTCGCGGCCAGCGAGGTCAACGCGGCCCTGGTCCGCAAGCTTCACCGCGGCGAGTTCATCGACGGCGCCCGCAACGTCGACCTGATCGGCGGGCCCGGCACCGGCAAGACGCACGTCGCGACTGCACTCGGCGTCCAGGCCGTGGAGCATCATCGAAAGAGGGCCCGCTTCTTCCCGGCGATCGAATTGGTCAATGCGCTCGAACAGGAGAAGGCAA
>CAZAFU010000150.1:0-2336 GCA_964484475.1 uncultured Caulobacterales bacterium
ATTGCCGAGCTTCCCGATCCGGTGGGGCGCATCCTCGCCACCACCGAGCGGCCCAACGGCCTCAAGATCGACCGGGTCGCCGTGCCCATCGGCGTCATCGGCATGATCTACGAAAGCCGGCCGAATGTGGGCGCGGACGCGGGTGCTCTGTGCCTGAAATCAGGCAATGCGGTCATCCTGCGGGGCGGCTCGGAGAGCCGGCGCTCCACCGAGGTGATCGTGCGCTGTCTGGCCAAGGGCCTGAAAGAAGCGGGCCTTCCCGAGACCTGTGTGCAGACCGTGGGCACCACGGACCGGGCCGCGGTGGGCGCGCTTCTCCGCGCGACGGAGTATGTCGATCTTGTCATCCCCAGGGGCGGCAAGGGGCTGGTGAGCCTCGTCCGGGACCAGGCGCGGGTGCCGACGCTCCTCCACCTCGACGGCAACTGCCACAGCTATGTCCACGCTTCCGCCGACCTTCCCCAGGCCGCGGCCATCGATAAGTTCCTCCCTATGCTGCTGGACGAGCTCGGTAAGTGCGAGGTCCGCGGCGACGAACGGGCGCAGAAGGCCGATGACCGCATCACCCCGGCCAGCGAAGAGGATTGGGGCACGGAGTATCTCGACAGGATCCTCTCGGTGCGCGTCGTTCAAAACCCGGAGGAGGCCATCGCCTGGGTGCAGCGCTACAGCTCCGGCCACACCGACGCTGTTCTGGCGACCGACCAGGAAGTCCTCGACCGCTTCGCCGCCGAGATCGACTCGGCGATCGTGGTCCAGAACGCCTCGACCCAGTTCGCCGATGGGGGCGAGTTCGGGATGGGCGCGGAGATCGGCATCGCCACCGGCAAGGTCCATGCAAGGGGCCCGGTCGGCCTCGAGCAGCTCACCACCTTCAAATACAGGGTTCAAGGCAGCGGCCAGACCCGGCCGTAGATCCCGCCGCCAGCTCGTCCGCGACCGGACGAGCTGGACCCGCTTTCCCTCATTGGCAGAGGCAGAGGTTCAGATCGTGCTGTCCATGCCCTCATAGAGCGGGTCGTCCTCCACCGACAGTCTTCCGCGTGGAAGACCCTTTCCAGGCTCCAAGGTGGCGATATGCATCAGGGCGTCGCCCCTGTTCACCACCGGCATGTTGAGAAGGCCGATGACGATACCCCCGTCCCGTGCCCGGACGGACTGGTTCACCTTGCCTAAGGGATCGGAGATCGCGCCGATGACCTCGTCCTCCGCCACCCGGTCGCCCAGCCTTTTGGCCGTCCTGAAGAGGCCGCCCATAGAGGCTCTGGCCCAGTAGCTTGAGCTGGCTTCGGCGCTTGCCGCTGCCCGTCTAGGCGGCTTCCTCATGGTCAGTACACCGCGCTGGGCGAGGACCCGCATCACCCCCTCGACCCCCGTCGTCACCGCCTGGTCGTCGAAGCGCAGCGCTTCGCCGGCCTCGTAGAGAAGCACGGCGCAGCCCGTCTCCGAGGCCGCCTCCCGAAGGGAGCCGTCGCGAAGCTTGGAGGACAGCATGACCGGCGCCGCGAAAGCCTCGGCCATGGCCCGGACCTCTTGGTGGTCGAGCGCCGCTGTGCAGGTCGATACCGAAATCGGAGCGCCTGACGATCTCCTTCATAAAGGTGTGGGCGAGCTGGGAGGCCAGGGATCCCCCAGGGCTGCCGGGGAAGCTGCGGTTGAGATCGCGGCGGTCCGGCAGATAGCGCGACAGGCTGATGAAGCCGTAGGTGTTGACCACCGGGACCAGGATGAGCGTTCCTGCGATATCGGCAACGTCGATACGCCCGGCAAGCTGCCGCACAATCTCTACACCGATGATCTCGTCGCCATGGATCGCGGCGCTCACGAAGGCGACCGGACCCTCACGCTCTGCGTGCAGGACCTCCGCGTCCATGTGGATCTGCGTGTGGTCGGCAAGAAGGCTCAGGGGTAGATCGACCCGCTGACGGGTGCCGGGCGCCACACGGTCGTGGCCGATGACGAAGTCGGGGCGGGTGGGGGAAGGCTCAACGGACATGGGTTCCACTCTTACCGGTTGCGGCGCGCTTCTCTAGGCCTTGCACGGGCTTCCCTTCGGAGCCGGTGGCCGCTCTCAACGCCGCGGCGGCCTCCACCCTCAGGGCCGAAGCGAGGCTCTGACCGGCGGGACGCTCCGCATCCGTATCGGCTACGAGTTTCGCTAAGGAGACGCCTCGCTCCTCGGCCAGACGCTCGATCTCCTCCCAGAAGATGCGTTCGAGGCGCACGCTGGTCCGGTGCCCGGCCAAGGTGACGGAACGCTTGATCAGTTCGCCTGGGCCCGCGCTCACCGCTTGCGTGACCAGCCCTCGAGCCCCTCGTCGCGGATACCGTTGGAG
>CAZAFU010000150.1:2346-3444 GCA_964484475.1 uncultured Caulobacterales bacterium
CCCAGGGCGCGGTAGAGCTCGCCCACATCGATCTCTTCTCGGAAGAGGAGCTTGGCGATGGCGATGCGCACGCGGGATGCACTGACCGGTTCTTTCACCGCTTGCCTCCTTTTGTGAGCCTCGGGTGGGTTCTTGTCCTTCTGAGGCTCGTCGCGCAAGGAACGTGCCAGAACCTCCGACAGCTCGGAAAAATTCGCCTCTTCGAGTTTAACGGTCATGGCTTTCGCCCTCCCTCGAGCCTTGGCGGCGTGACGGAGACACGGGGCCCCCGCGCCGATCAAAGCCGCGATCCGGGGCAAAGCCAAGCGTTTCAGGCCGGAGACTTCCTTGCCTGCCCCTTAGTCGATAAGCCCCTGCTCTCGGAAGCTCGTGTGGCGACCCCGGCCGATGATAAGATGGTCGTGCACCGTGATGTCCACCGCGCGCGCGGCTTCGACGATCTTGGCCGTCATGGTGACATCCGCCCGCGAAGGGGTCGGGTCGCCCGAGGGGTGGTTGTGCACGAGGATCATCGCCCCTGCATTGAGGGTCAGCGCCCGCTTGACCACCTCGCGCGGGTAGACGGGCGTGTGGTTGATGGTGCCGGTCTGCTGCTTCTCGTCGGCGATGAGGGCGTTCTTGTTGTCGAGGAACAGGATGCGGAACTGCTCGATCTGCTCATAGGCGACGTTCGCCCGGCAGTAGTCGATCAGCGCGTCGTAGCTCGTGAGCACCTGGCGGCCCATCACGTTCGCCGCCGAGAGCTGCAGCGCTGCCGCGCGGACGATGGCGAACTGGGCCAGGACGCCGGGGGTGCAGGTGAGGGGCGGTTTGCCGTCGATCCGCACCGTGACGGCTTCTAGCCGGTCCTTCGGTGCGCTGATGACATCGGCGAAGCTGCCGAACTCGGCGAGCAGCACCTTGGCCAGGGGTTTGACGTCACGCCTCGGAATGGCGGCGAAGAGGATCAGCTCCAGAAGCTCGTAGTCCCGGACGCTGCCGGGGCCGCCCTCCATGAACCGCTCGCGCAGGCGCTTCCGGTGGCCTGCGGAGAGGTCCTTCGCGCTGACCGTCTGGTTCATCCGGCGGCTTGGTAGGGCGGGCGGTCGAGGCCCTTAG
>CAZAFU010000150.1:3454-4299 GCA_964484475.1 uncultured Caulobacterales bacterium
CTCCCCGTGAAGACCTCGTAGCCGTCCTTCGTCACGCCGATCGAGTGCTCGAACTGAGCCGACAGGGACTTGTCCCGGGTCACCGCCGTCCAGCCGTCGCGCATCATGCGCACATCGGGCTTACCGATATTGATCATCGGCTCGATGGTGAAGAACATGCCTTCCTCGAGCTCGATATCGGGGGCGTGCTGCCAGGAGCCGTCGCGCTCCTTGTACTTCTCATAGTGGACCACATTGGGCGGCAGGTGGAACACCTGGCCGAGGCCGTGGCCGCAGAAATCGCGCACCACTGAGTAGCCGTTTCCCTCCGCATGGGTCTGGATGGCGCGCCCGATCTCGCGGAGGTTCGTGCCCGGACGGACGATCTCGATGCCCTTCCAAAGGCACTCGAAGGTCACGTCGATGAGGCGCTGGGCTTTTACTTTCGGCTCGCCCGCGGTGAACATGCGCGAGGTGTCGCCGTGCCAGCCGTCCACAATGACGGTGACGTCGATATTGGCGATGTCGCCGTCGCGCAGGGGCTTCTCGGACGGGATGCCGTGGCAGATGACATGGTTGGTGGAGATGCAGAGGGCGTAGCGGTAGCCGCGATAGCCGATCGTGGCCGAGGTCGCGCCGTGGTCCTTGATGAACTGGTAGGCGAGATCATCGAGGTCCTGGGTCTTCACCCCCGGCGCTACCTCGCCGGCCAGCATGTCGAGGCACTCCGCCGCAAGCCGTCCGGCGCGGCGCATGCCCTCGAACCCTTCCTCACCATGGGTCAGGAAGCGGGACTTAGGGCGGGCGAGGGTGTTCTGGTCCATGGCCAGAGCCATACACGGGGCGGGGGAGGAGGGGAAGGAGGT
>CAZAFU010000151.1:0-4281 GCA_964484475.1 uncultured Caulobacterales bacterium
CCGCAGGCGTCCTCACCGTCTCCGCCGTCGCCTACGGCATCAGGGCGATGATCCTGTGAAGGTCCCACGCCGGACGCACATGGTGGTTCAGCCGGGAAGACCTTCCGGGCCCGCACGGGCCTGCCAAGGCACAAAAGGCTCTCGACCCTGTCAATCACCTGAGTGTCGCTGCTGATTGCCTGAAACCACCCCCGCCCCATCCAAGGGCGCCTCCTCCGTCAGCTTTCGTTTTGAAGGTCGCGCGTAGAAACCGTTCGCACATTTGCTATTTCTGGTAACAATCGCAAGGCGTCTTTTCAGCTCCCTTCGGGTTGGGACTCTCAAGCGTAGTCCGGGAACGTCTGATGTGCGTGAGAGGGGGGAAATGCCTTGGCAACCGGGCCTCAGTGGCGCTTTCAGTCAACCGGACAGGGTTTGGTGAGGACTGCCAGGTTCCAACCAAGGTCCGGCGCTGATCATAACGGTTGACGCTTACCGCAAAAGAATAATACAAGCTGCAAACGACAGAAGTCAGGAGTGACCCCGTGGATATACGTTTTATCGCCCCCGATCTGAGCGTTTCCCCGCAAATCGCGCCCAGTGATATCGGTGTCGCTGCGTCTCGTGGCTTCAGGTCTGTCATCATCAATCGGCCAGATGGCGAGGGCGAAGAACAGCCGACCTCCCGGGAACTGGTGGATACGGCAAAGCGGCAGGGTGTCGAGGTCCGCTTCATTCCCGTAGAGAGCGGCAGGGTCACTGACGCAGATGTCGCGGCGTTCAAGCAAGCGATGCTCGACCTGCCTGCTCCGACCCTTGCTTTTTGTCGGACAGGTACGCGGTCGATCACGCTCTGGGCCTTGAGCCAAGCCGGACACCTTTCGGCAGATGCCATTTTGAAGACCGCATCAGAGGCCGGCTATGATCTGGCAGGATTGAGGCCGCGGCTCGAAGCGAAGGCCGAAGGCGCCGATCATGGCGTTGCGCCGAACCGGGCGCGTGACGTGGTGATCATCGGCGGCGGCGCGGCCGGGATCTCGACGGCCTCGAGCCTGTTGAAGCGCCGGCCGGGCCTCGACATCGTCATCGTCGAACCTCGGGAGCACCACTACTACCAACCAGGGTGGACCCTTGTGGGCGGCGGTGTCTTCAGGCGCGAGGAAACGGAGCGTTCCATGGCTTCCGTCATGCCGAAGGGCGTCGAGTGGGTCCGTTCGGCCTGTGCCGGTTTCGCGCCGGAGCGGAACGAGGTCATTCTCGAGGATGGTACGCGGGTTCATTACAGGACCCTGGTCGTTGCGCCGGGACTGAAGCTCGACTGGAACGCCGTCGACGGACTGCAGGAGACCCTGGGCAAGAACGGTGTCACGTCGAACTACAAGTTCGATCTTGCTCCTTATACGTGGGAACTCGTCTCGACGATGCGTGGCGGCCGTGCGCTTTTCACCCAGCCCCCGATGCCGATCAAGTGCGCCGGCGCACCGCAAAAGGCGATGTACCTGTCCTGCGATGACTGGAAGAGGCGCGGTGTCCTCGGTAACATGGAAGTTCACTTCCATAATGCGGGCGGAGTGCTCTTCGGGGTCGATGAATACGTTCCTGCACTCATGGAATATGTCGATCAGTACAAGATCAACCTCAACTTCAACGAGAACCTGATCGCCGTGGATGGCGCCGCCCGACTGGCCAGGTTCCGGGTCACCGAGGGTGAAGAGGTGCGCGAGGAGACACGGGAATTCGACATGCTTCATGTCTGCCCGCCGCAGACAGGCCACGACTTCATGAAACGGAGCCCCCTGACAAACGATGCAGGTTGGGTCACGGTCGATGACCAGACACTCCAGCACAAGAGCTACGGAAACGTCTTCGGTCTCGGGGATGGCGGCTCAACGCCCAATGCCAAGACGGCAGCTGCGGTCCGGAAGCAGGCTCCCGTCGCGGCGCACAACGTCCTGCGAGCGCTCGACGGAAAGGTGCCCAACGCAGTCTATGATGGGTACGGATCGTGTCCGCTGACAGTGGAGCGGGGGAAGGTCGTCCTCGCCGAGTTTGTCTACGGCGGGAAAGTAGCGCCGAGCTTTCCCGTCTGGTTGTTCGATGGAAAGAAACCCACGCGCGCCGCGTGGTTTCTCAAAGAGAAAATGCTGCCGCCGGTCTATTTCGAAGGGATGCTGAAGGGACGCGAGTGGCTCGCAGGACCCGCTGTGCTGGCCCACCGGCCGACCGTGCACGATGCTAGAGAAGCTCTCGTCGACCCTTCCTCCAAAACAGCTGCCTGATCGAGGATGCCGACCCCTCCCGCGCCGCCGACCTTGTCCTGATAGCGGGTGGAGGCCTGAACCGCTCCAACGATGCCGCTCCCGTTTGAAGGGTCGGGACACAGGGGACCGCGATGCATGGGACCGAAATATGTCCGAGATTGCGCCAATGGTGATGTCGGGGACCGTTCGCCTATCGGCCAGTCGCTCCGTGGTCGGTTCGGTGGCCTTGCCGCATCTTCGGGAGTACGAACCTCAAGGCTTCATCGATGACGATACGATCCGTAGGCGCACATAAGGTACTGGGTTCGGCCGAGCCCTCATGACATGCCGTCGGTTTTCAGGTTTCGTCGTCCATGAACAAGACGGCCCTTACGACATCCCTGCCATCCGAGCGTCCACCAAGTGACCCCGCCAGAACGCCGAAAGCCGCGAGGAATGCCGAAAGCTTCAAGTGATCGGTAAGCGCTGTCGCGGCGCCGACGGTCGGCCAGCTGTCCATGAGCGGTTTCGGAAAAACTGCAACGATGCCGAAATACATGACTGCGCCCAGCAATGCGAACATGACGAGAAGCGTCGCCAGAAGGCTGAGCAGGGTTGCAGCCGTCGTCACGACGACGTCCTCGGTCAGGCGTCGATCTCGATCGAGCAGGGCGCCAAGGGCGAATCCCCGGTAGAGAACGAAGGTCGCCGTGCTGATCGACAGGACTGCGAACGATGCAACCTGGAGCGTCGAGACGGTGCTTGCCACGTCCCAGACCTCGGCACTGAACAGCAGGACAATGATGACAGACAGGGCGGCCGCCAGCATGGTCGGCATACGGGAGAGCAATCGTACCGGGCTGGCGCGTAGCACGGCATTCAGGATCGATCCCGATCGTTTGAGGACTGTGCGGCTCGCGAAAACGAGCCGCCCCTTCTCCGCCGACCGGTGACGCCCCTCGATGGGTAGGCTTCTCCTGATGGCAGCGATTTGCGACTGAGAGAAGGTCCTGCGCCGTTCAAGCGCCTCGGGCCTTGTGACCCTGTGCATCGGATCGGTCGGGTCGGTGGAGAGTTCCAGACCCAGTAGCTGCCCGAGAATGTGTAGCATGAGTGCTGACAGGCGCGTTTCGGTGATCGACCCGTCGGCGGGCTCACCCCAGAAGCTCGGCTCGAGACGCTTTGTGGAGAGGATGCCGACATTCGTCAGT
The DNA here is from genome assembly GCA_964484475.1 of uncultured Caulobacterales bacterium. Taxonomy (GTDB): domain Bacteria; phylum Pseudomonadota; class Alphaproteobacteria; order Caulobacterales; family Parvularculaceae; genus Parvularcula. The sequence goes on from CAZAFU010000151.1 coordinate 3,431, forward strand.
CGGCTCGGCAAGGCCAGCGTGTACGAGAGCTGCGAGGCAGCGAGGTCGACCTCGGTGACGACAAGAAGGAAGTGAACCCCTCGCTCGATTTTCTCTGCGAGCCCGACTTCCAGAAAGCCCATCGGGCCGTAAGCGCCGGCGACGGGCGTCAGATGCGGACCTCTGAAAGCGAAGGAGCGCACGTTGAGCCGGCCGTCTTCCTTCAACGCATCCTGGAGGCGTTCCGCCGCGCGAACCGCAAGTTCGTGCAAGCCGGAGGTATCGGTCTCGCCGCGCTCCTCGATCTGCATGGTCATCACGCCGACGACGTAGGAAGCGGCCGCCTCCCCGGAAGCTGCTGTTGCCATCACGCACCTGCTCCACCTGTCTGTCTGCCAGGCTACGACCGAAGAGGGGAGAAGAGAACCGGGTTGGGCGGTTTGCAGTCGTTCGTCTCTTCGATGACGATCTCACCGGCTTTGACGAGAAGGTCCGCAGGTCGCGATCAACGCCTCATCCGCATGTCCGGTTAGTCCGCCCGTGCTCCCCTTCACCTCAGGACCCGACCGCGTAGCGAGCGAAGCGCCAGCGGCGGGTGAGAGTGATGAGAGCACTTCCCCCGGCGCTTCAACCGGGCCGCCAGGCTCACTCCACCAAAAGCCGGGAAAGAAGCATCATCTGCCCTCAGCCTGCCTTTTGTCGGTTTTGAAATACCGCCGCACAAACGCGAGAATCGAAAGCGCGATGAGACCGGCGAGGCCAACGCCCGCGGCCAGGCTGGGTAGCAGAAGCCAGGAAGCTCCACCATTTGCTGCATGGACCGGATAGATACCATTCAGGATCTCCTTGCCCAGGCCAATCTCGTCAGGCCG
>CAZAFU010000152.1:0-4063 GCA_964484475.1 uncultured Caulobacterales bacterium
CCGGCGATATCATCAACGTCGAGAAACTGGCAGGCGACGCCGGCGACAAGGTCACACTCGACCAGGTTCTCATGCTCGGCGGCGACGATGTGAAAGTCGGCGCGCCTCTCCTGGATGGCGCCACCGTCGAGGCCGAAATCGTCGAACAGATGCGCACGCCGAAGATCATCGTCTTCAAGAAGCGCCGCCGTCAGAACTACCGTCGCAAGAAGGGTCATCGTCAGGAGATGACGACCCTCAAGATCAACAGCATCAACGGCTAAGGCCCGAGGAGCGAGACAATGGCACACAAGAAAGCAGGCGGCTCGTCCCGTAACGGTCGCGACTCAGAGTCCAAACGCCTTGGCGTGAAGAAATTCGGCGGCGAAGCCGTGATTCCCGGCAACATCATCATCCGCCAGCGCGGTACGCGCTTCAAGCCGGGTGACAATGTGGGCTTGGGCAAGGATCACACGATCTTCGCCAAGATCGCGGGCAACGTGACCTTCCGGACCACCAAGAACGATCGCAAGGTCGTCTCGGTCGAGCCGGCGCAAGCCGCAGAGTAAGCTGGGCGCGGACGGCGCCCGGCGGAGAGCCGACCGGGCCCATGCCGCATACCCTGAGAACAGAACGACTGGTCCTGAGACCGGCAGGCCTGCGCGGCGCGCGGGCCTTTTGGCATGAGGTGCGTTCCTGGGAGGTGATGCGATCCACGAGTTCCTGGCCCTACCCTCTCAGCTACGCGCACTGTACCTTCATGATGCGGAAGGCCTGGGCGGAGCCCGGCGGCAACCATGTCTTCTTCGCCGTGAAGGAGGGACGCCCCATCGGCTCGATCGGTCTCCACCACGATCAGGAAGGCTCGTACTGGCTCGGCTACATGTTCGGCCGGAGCCATTGGGGCCAGGGGCTGGCCAGCGAGGCGGCTGGCGGCATGTTGCGTTTCGGCTTCGGTCCCTTGCGCGCACGCCACATCTGGGCCGAGGTGGCGATCGGAAATGACGCATCCATGCGTGTCCTCGCCAAGCACGGCTTTTCCAGACGCCGGGGAACAAGGCTCGCCTATTCCCGCGCCCACGGCATGCAGGTGCCCGTAGCCGGCTTCGACCTCACGCGGCAGGAGTACCGCCCATGAAATTCCTCGACAGGGCCAAGATCTACATCAGCGCCGGCGACGGCGGGAACGGCGCTCTGAGCTTCCGGCGCGAGAAATATGTCGAGTTCGGCGGCCCCGATGGCGGCGACGGCGGCCGCGGCGGCCACGTCATCGCCAGGGCGACCGACGACCTCAACACCTTGATCGACTACCGCTACCAGCAGCATTTCAAGGCCCAGAGCGGGAAGGGTGGCGCCGGCCGCCAGAAGACGGGGGCGGGGGGTGACGACATCGTCGTTCTCGTACCCACCGGCACGGAGATCTACGAGGAGGACGAGGAGACGCTGGTCGCGGATCTCGATGTGTCCGGCAAGGAAGTGCTTCTGGCCAAGGGCGGCAATGGCGGGTTCGGCAATGCCCGCTTCAAGTCCTCGACCAATCAGGCGCCGCGCCGCGCCAATCCCGGCCACACGGGTGAACAGCGCACCATCTGGCTGCGCCTCAAGCTGCTGGCCGATGCGGGCCTCGTCGGCCTTCCCAATGCGGGAAAATCCACATTTCTCTCGGTGGTCTCCGCTGCCAAGCCGAAGATCGCGGACTATCCTTTCACCACCCTGGTTCCCCAGCTCGGCGTGGTTCGCCTCGGCCCCGGGCAGAGCTTCGTTCTCGCCGACATTCCCGGCCTGATCGAAGGTGCGCACCGCGGCGTGGGGATCGGAGACCGGTTCCTTGGGCATGTGGAACGCTGCGCGGTCCTTCTGCACCTCGTGGATGTCGGCAGCGAGGACGTCGCAGCCGATTATCGAACCGTGCGCGGAGAGCTCGAAGCCTATGGCGAGGGGCTCGAAGACAAACCCGAGGTGATTGCCCTTTCCAAGGCCGACACGGTGGACGAGGAGACACTCCGGGACAGGAAGAAAGCCCTCGAAGATGCGACGGGCAAGACGGTGCTGACCCTCTCCGCCGCCACGCAGACGGACATTGCCCCGGCTCTCAGGGCCCTCTGGGACAAGGTGGCGGACACACGCCATACCCCGGACAGCCCTGAGCCGGAGGACGGCGAGGAAGCCGGCGAAAGCGGCTGGCGGCCCGACGTCTGAGCCTTGCGGCCAGCGCTCCCTCACTGGCCGCGAAAGCCCGGGAGAATCGCTGCCGCGATGTCATGGGTTGGCGACACCGCTCGGGTAGTGCCCTAACGACATGAAGAGGCGTTGGGTGACGGGGGTAACCGATGAACGACATTCGAGCGGCTTCGGGAGGGACTGATGGTCTGCTCAGGCGGGTCTTCACCTCCGGCTTCCTCTTCCTTCTCGTTTTCACCATCGGAACGCACCTGACCACACTGGTGGGTCTTCGCTACGTTGCGCTCCACGTCGCGCTCATGGCAGCCATCGGGGCTGCGGGATGGGGCATCCTGCGACCATTTCGCGGACTGGAAGCGGGGTCGCTGGCCGTGCCGACGATCCGTGTGCCCTCCAAGGCGCAACTTCTCGGTCGGCCCAAGGCCCTGCTTGCGGGAGCCGGGGTCTGCGGACTGTTCCTGCTCCTCCTTGGCGTTCAGTATAAGACTTCGGTCTTTTTCCCACTCTGGCTGTTCCTCGTGGTCGTCGGAGGCCTCGTCGCGTTCTTCGCAGGAAGAAGCGCTCCACTTCCGCAGGCCGACCCAGCGGAACCCTCGGACGGGCCCCTTGGCAATTCGGATCGTCTCTTCCTGATCGCGTGTGTTGCGATGGCTGCGTTCTATTTTCTCACATCCATACCCGACACGGACGACACGCTTCTTCTCAATTTCGCCGTGAGCGCAAAGGAGGCGAAAGGGATCGTCTATGCAGAGGATACCATGCTGGGCCTCGAGGGGCTCGCTTTCATCAAGTCCACGTACCGGCTGGAGAGCTATCCTCTCCTGACCTCGGTGATTTCCGACCTGACAGGTTTGCCGGTCGTTCTCGTGGCCCACAGCGTTCTGCCGCTCTTGATGATCATCTGGTCAGCCAGCGTGCTTGTCCTGATCCATGCGGCTCTCTTCCCCCGCCAGACCGGCCTTGTCCTGATCTTCCATCTCCTCCTCCTGGTCGCTCTGGCAGGTTCGTTGCAGAGTTTCGGCCACCACGCGCTCCCGCGCTACTTTCACGGCAAGGCGCCCTTCCTGGTGGTGATGGTCCCCCTGATTGCCGTCCTGACGACGGCCGCGCTCCGGAACGACGACCGCCGGGCGTTGCTCTTCCTTGCAGGAAGCATGGTGGTCGCCATCGGCATGACCGCCAATGCTCTTTATGCGGCACCTCTGACGGCAGCTCTCGTGGGTCTGGCTTTCTTTTTCACGAAAAGAGGCGAAAGGTGGCGGACCCTGCGCCTGCCTTTTGCCGTAATCTACCCCTTTGCACTGGCAGCCTACCTGATCCTTTTCGCCCCGCCGGGAGGAAGCGAGCGTGAAGATACTACGACGATCGGAGGAACGTTGTGGTCCGTTTTCGGTGCTCCCGGCATCATGGTGCTGGGCCTCTCAGCAATTTTCTTCGCGGCGGTCCTTCCGCTCCTGAACAAGCGTTTCACCGGCCTTGCATTCTATGTCGTTGCCGCCTTCGTCTTTGTGCTGAACCCTCTGCTATGGCCGGTGTACGAGGACTACGTCACCGGCAATATCAACTACCGCCTGTTTTGGACCGTTCCCTTGCCATTTCTCTTCGCTGTCGGGCTCGGAATCATCTGGCGTGCTTCGAACCGAGTGTTCCGCGTCGCGCTTTTGATAGGGCTTGCAATCCTGGTCCTGGGTCCGGGGTCGATACTCTGGCGCGCCGATCCGGGCCTGCATGTGAGAAAGGTGCCTTCCGAGCGCTTCGAAACAGCAACGGGTCTTGTGGATCTCCTGGATAAACCCTCGCTTCTCCTCGCGCCGGAAGAGATTTCCGCTTGGGTCCCCGTCCTCGAAAGTGCTCCCTACCTCGTCGAGGCGCAACGGATCTACAATCCGCAGCGGGAGGATGA
>CAZAFU010000153.1:0-3694 GCA_964484475.1 uncultured Caulobacterales bacterium
CCTACACTCTCTTCGGCGGGTTCCTCGCCGTGTCGCTTACGGATTTCGTGCAGGGCTGCATCATGTTCCTCGCGCTGATCGTCGTCCCGATAGCAACCGTCAACGTACTGGGCGGAATTGGCGGGACCGAGGCGATCCTGAACGACAGGAACCCGGCCCTGCTTTCCGCGTTCGAGCAGGCCGAGCCCGGCGGTTCGACAACGCTTTCGGTGATGGCGCTCATTTCGCTCCTCGCCTGGGGGCTCGGTTATTTCGGCCAGCCGCACATCATCGTCCGGTTCATGGCGATCCGCTCACTGAAGGACGTTACCGTGGCCCGGCATATCGGCATGAGCTGGATGATCATCACGGTCATCGGCGCCGTCGCCACCGGGCTCGCGGGGGCGGCCTATGTCGCCGCCAACGAAGAGGTCGTGGCCGAGTACCTTTCGGGCCGCGGCGGGATCGAAGCCTTCGACGCGGAGACCATCTTCATCGTTCTCGGGCAGATCCTCTTCCACCCGTATATCGCGGGCTTCCTTCTGGCCGCGATCCTTGCGGCAATCATGTCCACGATCAGCTCGCAGCTCCTCGTCTCGTCGTCGTCCCTTACCGAGGACTTCTACAAGATCTTTGTACGCCGCAGTGCGTCGGACAAGGAGCTGGTCGCGGTGGGCCGTATATCCGTTCTGGTGGTGTCGCTGGTCGCGATCGGCCTGGCGCTCGACCGGAATTCGAACATCCTGAACCTCGTCTCCAACGCCTGGTTCGGGTTCGGATCAGCCTTCGGTCCGGTGATCCTTCTCAGCCTCTACTGGCCGAAACTCACCCGGAACGGGGCGCTGGTCAGCATGGTCACGGGTGCGGTCGTCGTGCTCTTCTGGGTCTATGGCCCGATGGAGATCGGCGGGGTCCCGACACAGCAGGCAGTCGCCGCCATCCTTCCGGGCTTTACCCTTGCAACCGCGGCCGCCGTCCTCGTCAGCCTGTTCGACAAGTCCGTCTCCGCCGCGATCAAGGCCCGTCATGATGAGGTCAGGGCCGCGGTCAAGGCGGGCGTCCTTCCTGCTGCTGGGTCCTGAGAACGAGGGGGATCAGCGATGCGCGACGCTTCGCTGGTCCTCTAGGGCCTGAAGATGCCCAATGGGGAGCGGTCGAAACGCCCGCGGTTCGGGAAGACAAGATCGAGTTCACGCTCGCCAAGCCCGAACCAGCGGCCGAATTCAGACCCGTACTGCTCCACGGAGATCTGGGGAATAAGCGCGCCGCGCCGGAAATCCTGTTCGTGGTTTTCCTCGAACGGGGGAACCTCGCCAACAATCTTCCTGCCATCGACCGCTCCGCCGACGACGAGATGGTGCGAGCCCCAGCCGTGGTCCGTACCCGATGAATTGGAAACGAGGGTGCGGCCGAAATCCGACGCCGTGAAGGTTGTGACCCGCTCGCTGAGCCCGCTTCCGTCGAGCGCCCTCTGGAAACTCCCCACAGCGTCCGATATCATTTTCAGCAGGACAGGGAGCTTTTCGGTCTGGTCGGCATGGGTATCGAAGCCGCCTATCCCGGTGAAGAACACCTGCCGCCGCGCGCCGAGAGCGCTCTGAGCAGCGATGAGATTCGCGATCGTCCCGAGCTGATCGCTGAGCGGGTTCCCGTCGATCATGACCGAATCGCCGAGAGTCTGCTCGAAGAGGATGCTGTCGAAGAGCCGGGTGTCGTCGATGGCTCGGGACTGAAGGCCCTGGTAATCGCGGGCCATCGAACTTCCGGCGCTCGATCCTGCGGTCTTGAACCAGCGCTCCATCCGCTGCGAAAGGCCTGGCGCGCCATAGCGGTTCTCGTCGATCTCGTAGAGGGTCTCGATCCCGCTCTTGCTGGTGATCTCCACGGGCAGGGTCGATTTCCCGTTCAGCAGGACCGCCTTCGATCCCACGGAAATGGCACCGTAGCTGCCCCCGCCGCCGGTGAGGTCGAGGAGACGTCCGCCCCAACCGATCGTTGTCCCTTCGGTCCCGAGGGACTGCCACGTGGACTGCTGATCATTGTGCGAGCCCACCCGTTTGGGAAGGTTCGCGGTCCTGTTCTTCACCTGCGTCCTCGTCGTCGGCTCCATCAGCGGCCCGACATTCGGAACGATGGCCGCCCGGCCCTGGCCGAAAAGATCCGCCAGAGCCTGCATCTCCGGAGGGAGCGCGAAGCGCCGGTCTCCGAAATCCGCTGCGTTGGCAGGATCAATGGGGAGAAGCCGGCTCTGCTCGCGGCTGCTCAGTGAGCCCGCAGCGTAATTCTCGACGAGGTTCTCGCGGGCCGAAGCCCAGTTCCGATAGCCCGCGTCGTCATGGCCGATCAGCATGTCATGGGTGTCGAGGCCGCCGTAGAGGAAGATGCAAACGAGAGCCTTGTAGTCGCTGCCGGACGCACCGTAGGCAGAGAGATTGAGGAGCGGAGCACTCATCACCGTCGAAGCGGCAGCTTTTAGGAATTGCCTGCGGTTCGTCATGATACCTGCCTAGTTCTGGATCAGATAGTCGGGGCTCGTCATCACCATGACGAAAGCGGTTTCCACCCTCTTGTCCCGGCGGAAATTGTTGAGGCGGTCGCTTCCGATCAGCGAGACGGCTTCGATGGCCTGTTGCTCCTGATAGGGCTCGAGCCTCTCGCCGATGAGCAGATAGCTCACGGCCCGGACGAGTTGCTCCGGACTCTCGCTTCCAAGCTCGTAATACTGCCTGAGGTCCAGTTGCCCAAGCTCTGCGCCTTCAGGCTCGGCCCTGGGGCTTCGGACAGCCTTTTTGACCATATTGATATAGCCGACCAGGGACGGGGCCGTCGTCAGCTGGAACTCCGGGGTGAGAAGGCCCGCGGCCCCGCTCTCAGTACCGGGCGCGACGTAACCCGGACGGTAGAAGTTGAAGACCGAGGGAGACGCGAAAGCTTCCTGTCCGAGCCGGTTGGCATCTTCGAGCCGACGGAACTTCCAGGGCATTTCCGGGGCTGCGCCGTCCTGGGACACCGACCCGGATGGCCTCACTGCCCGCATCAGCTGGATGAAGCGGTGCATCGGCTCCCGGAGTTTCTGCCGTTCCGCGCCTGCTCCCTGACGGGCTTCGGGATCGAGGAGGATGGCCGCCGCCGTGGCTGCAAGGTCGCAGCGGCGCCTCGTACCGACGGTTTTTCCGGAACTGAGGGTGAATTTTCCCGCGTTGAAAGCCTCGGCTACCCGCCTGACATAGGCAGGCGAAGGGTTCGAGGTCACGAGTTTCTGGATCAGCTGCTTGCCGACGAAGGGGGCAACATTGGGGTGAGCCAGCAGGACATCGAGCGCGGCATCGATACTGGCAAACGGGTCGGACCCGACGTCGATGGTCGTCCTGAGAAAGGCTTTCGGTTGTTCCTCGTGGTAGCTCGGGAAACCCTCCATCATCTGATAGATGTTCTCCTCGGTCCGTTTCGGCCTGTCGAATTCGGTACCCGCGTAGGAAAGCCCGGTGAAGACCGCCGCGAGCCCACTGACATCGGACGGCGAATAGGTCTCCCGGCCGAGCTCCGTTCCGTCAATCGCCAGTTCCTCGAGCCCGATCGTGAACAGCTGCATCAGCTCGCGGGCGTAGTTTTCGTCAGGCTCGAAACCCCTCTCCGGGTCCGCCTTCCGGTTGCCGATATGGGTCAGGTATCGTCCCATGGCCGGTGTCAGGGAGACATCCCGGATCAGGTCGCA
>CAZAFU010000154.1:0-3655 GCA_964484475.1 uncultured Caulobacterales bacterium
GTGGCGGCATTCTTCACGTTCATCGGCTCGATGGGAAACATTCCCCTCGCTGCGGTCCTCTATGACAACGGCGTCGCCTTCGCGGGGATCATGGCCTTCATCTTCTCGGACCTCGTGGTGATCCCCGTGCTGAGGCTGAACGCGAAGTATCTCGGCTGGAAGATGGCCCTCTACATTCTCGGCGTCTTCCTTGCCGTCCTGGTCATCACGGCACTCACCCTCCACTACGGCTTCGAACTCCTGGGCCTCCTGCCGAAGGAAGGCGCGGCGAAGACGGTGACGGACCGGGAGTACTTCAAGCTCGACTACACCCTCTGGCTGAACCTCGGTTTCGGTGTCCTTCTCGTCAGCTTCTTCGGGTGGAAGGTCGCCAGTCGCGGCGTGAATCTCACCACCGGCGAAGGTGTCACGGAGAAGGTGCTGTTCTGGTTCGCCGTCCTTTCCTACGCATGGCTCGCCGGCGGCCTCCTCGTCGGGATCGTGTGAAGCTATGCCGCCATCCAAGGGCGTTGCGGGGAACCGCCGAAAGCGCCACAAGCCGCCTCAAGACACAAGCAGACTGATGAGGAGGAAACGCCATGCTGGCCAACAGCTTCCAGGGCCTGAAATTCGGCCTTCCCGACGAGATCGAGGAGGTCCGCAACATGGTTGCGCGCTTCGTCGACGACCGGATCGCCCCGATTGCCGCGGAGACCGACGAGAAGAACGACTTCCCCTCGCATCTCTGGCGTGAATTCGGGGAGCTGGGCGTCCTGGGCATCACCGTGGCCGAGGAGGATGGCGGCGCGGGGCTCGGGTATCTCGCCCACGCGGTCGTGATGGAGGAGATTTCGCGTGGCTCGGCTTCCATCGGCCTTTCCTACGGCGCGCATTCGAACCTCTGCGTCAACCAGATCGCCCTGAACGGGAACGAGGACCAGAAGGCCCGCTACCTGCCCAAGCTGATCTCCGGCGAGCATGTGGGCGCGCTTGCCATGTCGGAGCCGGGGGCGGGATCGGACGTGGTCTCGATGAAACTGCGCGCCGAGAAGAAGGGCGATGCCTACGTCCTCAACGGCAACAAGATGTGGATCACCAACGGGCCGAACGCCGATACCCTGGTGGTCTATGCCAAGACCGACCCGGAACTCGGTCCGCGCGGGATCACCGCCTTTCTGATCGAGAAGGATTTCAAGGGCTTCTCCACGGCGCAGAAGCTCGACAAGCTCGGCATGCGCGGATCGAACACCTGCGAGCTGGTCTTCGAGGACTGCGAAGTGCCGGAGGAAAACGTCCTCGGCGGCATCGGCGAAGGCGTCAGGGTGCTGATGAGCGGTCTCGACTACGAGCGCGCCGTGCTGGCGGCGGGCCCGCTCGGCATCATGCGTGCAGCGCTCGATGTGTCCCTCGCCTATGTGCATGAGCGCGAGCAGTTCGGAAAGCCGATCGGCGAGTTCCAGCTGGTTCAGGGCAAGATCGCGGACATGTATTCGACGATGAATGCCTGCCGGGCCTATGTCTACGCCGTGAACGGAGCATGCGACCGGGGCGAGACCACCAGGCAGGACGCCGCGGGCTGCATCCTCTACGCCGCGGAAAAGGCGACCCAGGTTGCCCTCGACGCGATCCAGCTCCTGGGCGGGAACGGGTACATCAACGAGTACCCGACGGGCCGCCTCCTGCGCGATGCGAAGCTCTACGAGATCGGCGCCGGGACCTCGGAGATCCGTCGTATGCTGATCGGGCGCGAGCTCTTCAAGCTGACCGCCTGATGGAGGACGACCGCTGGGAATACCGGATCTGGGCGGGGGCGGACGACCTCGTCCCACTCAGCACCCGGGTCGCTGAGGCCGCCGAATGGGAGGCCGACGCCCAGTACAGGACCGATGTCTATCTTCTCGGAACGGACGAGGCGGTCTCGGCAAAGCTCCGCTTCGGGCGGGTCCTTGAGGTCAAGGAGCTTCTTGGCACGAAGGGCGTTGCCGAACACTGGCTCCTGGCCGCAAGCGCCGAGCCCCCCTTCCCGGGCGATGTCCTGCAGCGGCTGGGCCTCGCAGCCGCAGACGCGGGCAGCCCCGACAGCCTGGTCGCGGCCGCCGAGGCGAAGGGTTTCAGGGCACTGGCGGTGAGGAAACACCGCCGGCGCTTCACGCTGGATGGCGGCGAGGCGGAAATCACGGACGTGATGTTCGAGAAGAAGATCTTCGCGACCATCGGCATCGAAACCCCCGCCTACGAGGCGTGCGTTGCGATTGCCGAACGGCTCGGCCTCACCGAGTACGAAAACACCGACTACGGATCGTTCCTGCGCGACCAGCTCAGATGAAGAGGGTCGCGGGGAATTCGAGATAGGCCTTGAGCCGCTGGACGAACTCCGCCGCTTCGTAGCCATCGATGATCCGGTGATCGAAGCTCGATGAGAGGTTCATGATCTTGCGGGCCTCGACCTGCCCTTGTGCGTTGAAGCGCGGCAGGGTCTGGATCTTGTTGGGGCCGACGATCGCCACCTCTGGCCGGTTGATGATCGGGGTGGTGGTAACGCCCCCGATGGGTCCGAGCGACGTGATGGTGATGGTCGAGCCGGAGAGCTCCTCCCGCTTTGCCGTACCGTCCCGCGCCGCGGCCGAAAGGCGTTTCACCTCCTCCGCCATCTCCCAGACATCGAGGGTTTCCGCGTGGCGCATAACGGGAACCATGAGGCCGTTGTCCGTCTGGGTAGCAATCCCGACATGCGCCGCGCCGTGGCGTTCGATGACGCCCTTTTCGTCGTCGTAGCGGGCGTTCATCTGCGGAAACTCCTCCACGGCCCTGACGATCGCGCGGGCAATGAAGGGCAGGATGGTCAGCTTGGGCTGGTCGTCCCGCTTCACCTTGTTCATGTGCTGGCGCAGCTCTTCCATCGCCGTCATGTCGATCTCGTCGACATAGGTGATGTGCGGGATGTGACGCTTGGCCTCCTGCATCTTCTCGGCGATCTTGCGGCGAAGACCGATCACCTTGATCTCTTCGATGTCCGTGTTCGGACGGGCACCCTGGTTCGCAGGTCGCGAAGCGCCGTCTGCGAAGGCGTCGAGGTCGTCATGGGTGACCCGCCCCTCGGGACCGGAACCTGCGACCTCGCCAAGGTCGATGCCTTTCGCTTTTGCCCGTGCACGGACCGCGGGAGCCGCGAGCACCTTGCCCGACCGAACCGGGCGGCGAGGGGCAGACGCTGCGGCGCCTCCGCCTGATCCGCCCTCGTCGAGTGCCGCCTCGCGCGCGAGGGCGGCGCGGTCCATGGCCTCGCCCGCGCTCTCGAAGCCGGGCTCCGGAGCGGGCGGCGTCGCGGCCTCCTCGGCAGAGGGCTGGGCCGCGGCCGGAGAGACATCGGCGGCATCGGGAACGGGCTTCGTTCCGCCGCCGCTCACCTCGAGCTTGATGATCTCGGCGCCCACGGCAACGGTATCGCCCACCGAAGCGCCGATCCAGGTGATCCTGCCCTTGCGTGGGCTCGGCACTTCGACAGTGGCCTTGTCGGTCATCACGTCGGCAAGGTTCTGGTCAGGCTCGACCATGTCACCGACCTTGATGTGGAGCTCGACGAATTCCGCCTCCGTCACGCCTTCGCCCACGTCGGGCAGCTTGATCGTGTATTCCGATGTTCCGGCTTTGGAGGGTTCTTCCTTGCCGGGATCGG
>CAZAFU010000155.1:0-3600 GCA_964484475.1 uncultured Caulobacterales bacterium
ATCGGCGTCTCGAAGGTCACGAACGTGGGGCGCAGCTTCGTCACCCATGTGGGGAAGGAGCACTCGCTGCAGGTCGGCGAGAACGCCCGCACCCAGGTCGGGCGCGGCAAGCTCGTCGAGGTCGGCGAGACGCTCGAGACCCGGGTGGGCAAGCACAAGATCGTCGACGTGGGCGAGGTCTTCGAGATCACCGCCGGCGAGAAGTTCGTCGTCACCGTGGGCGAGACGCGCCTGCAGATGGACCGCTCGGGCGTCGTCACCATCGAGGCGCCCACCACCACCATCGTCAAGGGCGCCGAGGCGCAGCTCACCGTGGGCCCGGGCCCGATCCTCTACGTCCCCGAGCTCGTCCCCGGCGCCACGCCCTCGCCCCCCGCTCAATGCCTCAAGCGCATGGCCGCCAGCTCCACGCCCTTCGTGCGGTTCTGACGGCCATGGATGCATCGAAGCTCGACCTGCCCGACCCGGATGCAGGCGTGCGCAGACTGACCAAGGCGTTGGAGGCACTGTCCGGCCCCCTCTTCGCCGTCATGGACGGGGCGCTCTTCGATGACCTGCCAGGCGATCTCATGCGCGCGGGGATCACGGCTCGCTCGCTCTTCCTCGACCACGCCGACAAGGAGGTCGAGCGCGCCGGTGCGTGGTTCGTGGCCCTCAGCAGCGATGAGGTCCGGGACCACGTGGTCGGGCTCGCGGCCAAGCGACCCTGTGCCGTCTTCTGGGAGTGCTCCGCCGGTGCCGACAGGATGTTCCGGCACCTGCGCGGCATCAACATGGTCCTCTACCCCAAGGCCTTCCTGCCCGAGAAGATCGACGGCCCGTCCGAGGCCGGTGACGACGAGGCCCTGGCTGCGGCCTCGCCCTCCAAGCGGGACACCCACGAGCTGGTCCTCTTCCGGCACGCGGATCCCAACGTGATGGCCCAGACCGTGCCTGCGCTGACAGAGGTCGAGACGGCGCGCCTCCTCGGTGCCGCCGACAGCCTGGTGTTCTTGTCGCATCCCGATTGGGCCGACGGGGACGGCCGCGTTGCGATGGCACGTGCCGATCGGTCGGTCCGCGCGCCCACCGGCCTGCTGCGCCTGAGCGAGGAGACGGTCGAGCGGATCGGCGGCGCGCGGCACAACAGACGTCACCGACGGCTCTCGGCCTACCTGCGCAAGGTGGCGCCCGAGCAGACCGAGGGCATGGACGACGACGCGCTCGACAAGAAAGCCGCTGAATATGCCGCCGAGGCCGAAGCATACGGCGTGCGGTCCGAGGCAGGGCAGGGGCGCTGGTGCTACCTGCAGGTTCTCACCGGTGGTGCAATGACGGATGATCCGAACATCCATCGCCTGATGACGACGAGGGAGCCGGGGGTCTCTCCGGATCAGCGAGTACGGCTTCTGCTACAGCAGAGTGCCGCGGCACTGAGGAATAAGCGCCCATGAGCTACGGAGCGGGGGCAGTCCGGGGCGGCATGTGGGGGATGCGCCTTGGCGCGCTCCTCGGCCCCCTCGGCGCGGCGGTCGGCACCGTCGTGGGGGCCGCTGGCGGCATCGCCGTCACGGCGGGCTTGGCCTACCTCGGGAAAGAAGCAATCTCGAACCAGATGTCGAAGGCCGACGGGGATGCGGAAAAGGACCTCGACGACGAAGAGGACGGTGGGCCCTGCTCGGGATGCGGAGATCGTACGCTCCCAGATAACCCTGACGATCTTGTCGAGGAGGGCTGGGTCGAGGAACCTGATCGCGCGCCTGGACGGCGTCGGTTTCGAGATCCTGAGACAGGCGAGGAGCTGATCTTCGACGAGGGACGACCCGGGCAACCGGGGTGGGAGGGGCGCGATCATTATCACCGCCCCAACCCAAATGCGCCGGGAAAGAAGAAGGACTTCTATCTTGATAAGAACGGAAACCCGGTCAACAAGGGCAGTGGTGCATCTCATATTTCACCGGGAACCACCATCACTAACGGCAGTAATTCTGGACCAACGTCATGAAAAATTTCAGAACCGTTTCTGATTTTACATCTAAGTACCCTCTCTATGATCGGTTCGTCGAAAAGATCGTAAGTGGGAATGATGAGGTTGTCATCACCTTTGATCTGTCTCACTGCGATGACCCGCAGCGGAATGACGATAACAAGAGCTATATTCTTGTTGCGGTTTTTCAGGCCGCCTCGGTCATCTTTGTCGAAGGCGCTATTCCGGAGCCTGGCGAGATCATCGGGGGGGAAATCCTCAAGTTAGAAGAGGAGGCCAATGATAGGGTTCGAATAGGGATTGAGTGGCGACTGCGCTCGAATGAGCGTTATAGATGGACCGAGATGATGATCTCGTCGCCTCCGTCAAGAACTGAAGAAACCGTGGTAGAGTCGGCTTAGAACGAAAACATAAATTCAGTTCCGCATGCTCTAGGGTGGGGAGGGGTAGGTTCTATTTCGAAGCGCGACAGATGGGCGAAGGCGTTGGAATGGTTGGAGCCCGTCATGCCCTCTTCGTACGTCCACCTCGGCCTGGAGGAGCGCCGGAGGATCTTTCGGCTGCGCGAGGCGAAGGTGCCCGCGGCCGAGATCGCGGCCGTGCTCGGCCGTCATCGCTCGACGATCCACCGCGAGATCGCGCGCAACTGGTGGCACGACGTGGAAGTCCCGCAGGCGGAGGGCTACTGGCCTCTGACGGCGCAGGACCTCGCGGTGGGACGACGCCGCGCGGGCGCCAAGCTCGAGTGGCACTCCGAGTTGCGCGACGCCGTGATCGACCGTCTGAAGGCCGGCTGGTCGCCCGAGCAGATCGCCGGGCGGCTCGGTGTCGAGCCCGGGGCGCGGCAGCGGCTGTGCCACGAGACCATCTATCGGTTCGTCTATGGACCCACGGGACAGAGCGAAGAGCTGGCGCGGCACCTTCCGCGGCGGCGGCGCAGACGACGGCCGCGGTTCGCGAGGAAGCCCCGAAGCCCCGTGTTCCCGGAAGCCGCGAGGATCCGGCATCGGCCTGCCACGGTCGCGGATCGCGCCGAGTTCGGCCACTGGGAAGCCGACCTGATGATGTTCCGCCGCGAGCACGGGGCGGCGAACGTCGCCACGGTCGTGGAGCGCACGACCCGCTACGTCGTCCTGTTCCGCAACAACGACCGCCGGTCGAAGCCCATCATGTCCAAGCTCATCGACGCTCTCGGACCCCTGCCCGCCGAGGCCAGGCGCAGCATCACCTTTGATCGGGGTTTGGAGTTCGTCTCGTGGCGCGAGCTCGGCCCCGGCCTTGGCGCCGAGGCCTGGCTCGGACGACCCGCAGGCGCCCTGGCAGAAGCCGACGATCGAGAACGACCCGCGGCCGCCTTCGGCGCCACCTGCCGCGCGACACCGACATGCTGTCGGTCCCGGACAGGGCCATCCAGGACCAGCTCAACGCGACCCCGCGCAAATGCCTCGGATGGCGCACCCCCGCGGAGGCGTTCCGGGACCAGATCATGGAGCCGTCCCCGCCCGCCTGATACCCTGACCCCGCCCGCCGTCGCACCTCGGTTAGAACTCATCGCGCCGAGTAGAACTGTCCCACCTGAGCAAAGCAGAAGCGTCGCGCCTTCCCCTTCTGATGGAGGCGATGGAGGCGGCGCG
>CAZAFU010000156.1:0-3478 GCA_964484475.1 uncultured Caulobacterales bacterium
GGTCCGGTGGACCTTTCTCAGGTCAGGGAAGCCACGGCAGTGGGCGTGCTGATCGCAGGCCGAGGCCCCGCCGATCAGGTGACCCGGCCGATCCTCACCGTGGTGCCGTCTTTCGGCATGTCCCTGTCACGACCGTCGACCACCACCCGTGCCGAGAGGGGAAGCCCCTCGACGTAGAAACCGGACCGGGCCGCAGCGATGATCCTCACGGGAAGGGTCTCGATGACGCCCGTGGGACCTTGCCCGTGCACGATCCTGACCGACAGGCCTCTCTCGCGTGACATGACGAGTGCCCGCTGGGGTACGAGCGTCGGCATCACCTGCTGCGTGGAGAGGGTGATGGCGGCTTTCTCGCTCGCCTTCAGGAAAGGCACCTTCGGAAGCATGACCTCGAACTCCCGATTGTCATAGGGTCGTCCGTCCGCCTCCGGATAGATCACTTCGATCGTTTGGTTGTGGGTGTTCCCCGAGACCTTCACGGCCGCCGGATCACCGGCCCTGAGGATCTCGGCATGGCGCGGTTTCAGCGAGCCTGCCACCTTCGAGGACGAAGTATCCGCGATGGTCAGGCAGGGGCGGCCCTTTTCGATGATCGTGCCGCCGAGGGCGTGGACGGCGCCGACCTGCCCGTTCATCGGGGCGGTCAGGACATCGACGCCCATCCCGTCCGTCAGCCTGAGCCGGCACAGGGGCTGCCCCTCGGTCACGAAGTCCCCGACATTCGCTGCGACGGAGATGACCTCGCTGCGCCGCTTGGCCCTGAGGCTGGCGCTGTGGCGCGGCGTGACCTCGCCCTCGATGAGAAGTTCACGCGGCTCTGCCTGGGTGCCGACGAAGGCGATGGAGACGGCCGGGTAGTAGGACGCCCTGACCGTTGGCCCGTCATCGGGCATGAAGACGTCGGTATTGGTCACGAAGAAGCCCGCCAGCACCACGAGGGGCAGGAGGGAGACCAGCGTCGAGCCGATCATGCGGCCCAAGGCGAAGCGCGAACGCGGCGGCTCCGGCAGGCGCTCGGCCGTCATCCCGTCAGCGGTGCCGACGCTTTCTTCCATTGCTCTCGCTCCCTCAGAGCGAGGCCCTGTCCTCGCCCGTCTCCTCTGCGCGAACCGCTTCCCGGGTAGGGAAGTGGTCGGCGCGGATCCAGAGAAGCTTCTTGCAGATCGGCCCTAAGCAACCGGAAACGGCGAGTTCGTCTTTTGACAGGAGTTCCATACGGGCCCGATAGAACCTGCCGTCCTTGGGGTTGTAGATGCGACCGTCCTGCCAGCGCTCCTCACCGCGGTCGAAATTGTCGAGGAGGGTGACACCGACCATGCCCCGGCCCTTCAGGGTGCCCTCGGGGTTGTGGGTGTCGTGGGTCATGCCGCCGCCATTCCGGTCGATCCAGGCGACCGTGCCGCAGGGTGTACCGTCGCCGCAGTCGTGAATTCTCACGACCGAAGCCCTGTCGGGGGTCCACCAATAACCGTCGACGTCGAGTTCCGCGGCGGCGGCGGGGTCTGCGGACAAAAGCATGCCGATCCCGGCCAAGGCGGCGAATACGCGAATCATGAACGGCCCCGTCTGGTCTGACCCCGCTCCCGACCATGCGACGAAAAGGCGGCGGGCCTCAAGGAAAACTTCTCCCGCGTGGCGGGAAAAGCAGCGTTGCGGGTCCATTCTGCAACGGGTGCGCGAGCGCTGGTCAGGGCGGGACGGCGTTGCTATCGGGCGGGCGCGACGATCTTCCAGCAGGAGCTTCCATGTCCTTCTCCGCCGTCTCCGATGCGTCCTCCGGCCGCCTTCGCCTCGCCGTCCAGAAGTCGGGGCGCCTCGCGGACCAGACCTTCGATCTCCTCAAACGGTGCGGCCTCGCGGTCAGCACGTCGAAGAACCGCCTTTACGCGCGGATCGCGGAACTGCCGATCGATCTCCTCCTGGTGCGGGACGACGACATCCCCTCGCTGGTGGCGAGCGGTGCGAGCGATCTTGGTATCGTCGGCGGCAATGTCTTCGAGGAGGAAAACGCCGCTTCGCCGCTGAGGGACAAGGTACCGATGGTGCATCCTCTCGGCTTTTCGCGCTGTCGCCTCTGCATCGCCCTGCCCAAGGAACACCCTTACGCGAAACCTGCTGACCTCGCCGGCATGAAGATCGCGACGTCCTATCCCGCCCTGACCGAGGACTGGCTTTCCCGCAACAAGGTGGAGGGTGCACGGACGGTCATGATGAACGGTGCGCACGAGATCGCACCGCGGCTCGGTGTTGCCGACGCGATCTGCGATATCGTCTCCACTGGCGGTACTCTCGATGCGAACGGGCTGAAGGTGGCGGAGACGATCTACGACTCCGAGGCACTGTTGATCGGTGGCGCCCTTGACGGGGAGAAGGCCCGGATCGCCGAAGCCCTGCGTATGCGGATCGAGGGTGTGCAGCGGAGCCGCGATGCGAAATACGTGATGCTGAACGCCCCGCGTTCGGCGGTCGATCAGATCGCGGAGGTCCTGCCGGCCGCGGACCGCCCGACGGTGCTGGAGCTTGCAGGCCAGTCCGATATGGTCGCCGTTCACACCGTCTGCCGTGAAGACGTGGTGTGGGAGCATCTCGAAGAGCTCAAGGGACTGGGCGCCACCGCCATCCTCGTCCTCGACATCGACAAGATGCTGGCCTGACCCGCGCCCTCAGCGGGCGAAGCGGCGGGCGCCCGCGGCAAGGACGAGATCGAAGGAAAAGCAGAACTCGGTCCAAAGGGCCGGGGCGTGGACGTCCGCGAAGCCCGCGACCAGGTCATATCCCGCGTGCAGCACGAGGCCGAGCACGATCAGCGAGGCATCCCGGCGGTAGCCGATGACGGCGATCCCGGTGAAGGCCGCTGCGATGGCGAGCTGGAAAAGCATCTCGGAAAGCTGGAAACGCTCCCAGGCGAAGACCGGGTAGAAGAAGGAGAGGGCGATCAGGAGCCCCGCGTAGAAGCCGCGATTGCGATGCAGCTCGCTTCCCCATGCCGTGATCAGAAGCAACGCGGCGAGCCCGGCGCCCACCATCAAAGCGAACAAGGTCATGGGTGGTTCCTGTCACAGCCCGTTATGCCCGCGCCACCGGGGATGGCAGCGCTGGGGCAAGACTGGATCGATTCGCGGCGTCGGCCGGATCGGTATCGGCCTCGGCGACGGGCGCTCCGTTTCGGTGGACAAGTTCCGCTCGCGATGTTCGGTTTTTGTTCTAGCCTGGGGTCATGACCCGCCGGACCATCACCGTCGCCGAGGCCCTCCGTCACGAATACGGCGTCTACATCGAGTGCAACGCCTGCCGGCGCTGGCGTTGGGCGAGCCGGGAGGAACTGGCCCGCATGGCTGCCGGCCGGTTGCAGCTCCAGCTGGGAAAGATGGAGCTGCGGCTCCGCTGCGACGCATGCGGACGGCGGGGTGCGTTCATCCAGATGGCCAACCGCGCGGCAACGCGTGGTCCCGGGCACTGAAGAGGAGAAACGACGCAG
>CAZAFU010000157.1:0-3348 GCA_964484475.1 uncultured Caulobacterales bacterium
GAGTCATGGTTTCAAAAGTTTCACTGGCAATGTCCGGGCTCGGTGCGCTCAGTGCCATCAACAACCTGACAGGTGGGGGGGTCACCGGAGTCGATCCTGTCGGTAGCGTGAACACGCGGCTGGACGAACTTCTGGAGAAGACGGCCCAGCTTCTGATCGGCGTGGAGGCCAATCGGAAATTGGCCATCGATACGTTCCTGGCATCGGAAGTTCTTTCCAATCTGAGAGATGCGGCGAATGCCTTGTATCGCTTCGACGGAAACGGCGAGGAAGTAGACCGGCAGGCGGCGATCTCATCCTCCCGCGAAGCATTGTCGAAGATCGTCTCATACGCGACTCAATCAGACGTCGAGAAAATCACGCTGGCCCCGTTCTTGCTCGCCGCCACCGGGATGCGCCTGAAGGTCATAGAAGCCGTGGAGGACGGCGCGACGTCCGGCGTGCTGAAGCCCGAGCTGGTCAGCTTGATCGCAGAGCTGGAGGCCTTGGAGAGACCGTTGCTGAAGGAGGCGGAATACGAGGCTACGGTCTTTATCGTCGGTGTGGACTACTACGAGGTTGTCGTCGACGAAAGCATCTTCGGCGATACTGTGGAGAGGTCTTATGAACTCAAGGTCCGGTTCGTGGACCCGGTCTCCGGCATTGAAGGCGCTCCTGATTACGTTGTATACTACTATTCACTCTACCCCGATAGTATCCCGACGTTGCCACGCAAGTATCCCGAGGTCGGGGATGCCATGTTGGACACCAAGACGTTTGTGGACTGGATCTATGCCACCCGCACCAACAGTAGAGAGATCGCAATCAGCGAGGGTGGCGATGAGGAGTTCACTTCACGTGGCGAGCTCAGAGCCTCTGCCGGGCCGATGTATACCTTCTTCGGCCGGGAAGGCGGCAGCGAACTCTATGCCCTGATACGGGACATCGAACACCTGACCAGCGGCACCTGGTATCAGGGACTCGACGCCGTCGATGACGTCTTCACGTCGGACCAGTCTGCCACCTATGACAAGCCGGATGTTCTGGACGGAAAAAACGGCGATGACCGGCTGACCGGGGGCGGCGGCAATGACCTACTGCGCGGCGGGGCCGGCGACGACACGCTTCAGGGCGGGCGCGGAAACGACGTCATTCGGGGCGGGGCGGACGAGGATCTGATCGCCTTCCTTCCCGGTGACAACGGTCTCGACACGATCGATGGCGGGACCGGCGTCGACTTGCTGGACTTCGGAGCATCGGATAAGGGTGTCACCGTCAATCTGGCGAGAACCGATATACAGAATACCGGCTTGGGTCTGGCCAAGATCACCGGCATCGAGAATCTCGACGGGAGCAGTTTCAGGGACATCTTCACCGGCAACGACGCGGACAATCATATCCGCGGCTTCTTCGGGATCGATGCGTTGCTCGGCGGCGACGGGAACGATACGCTGGACGGCGGCGCCAGTGACGACTGGCTGAAGGGCGGCGAAGACGACGATACGCTCATCGGCGGCGACGGCAGCGATATCGTCGTCATCGAGGCATCGAGCACCGCCCTCACCGGAAGGGCCGGCAGCGTCGAAGGCAGCCTCGAAATCACGAGCGCGGATGGCACGGATCTGGTCCACAACGACGTGGAGTTCATCACGTTCGACGACCGGACCCTCGGCTTTGCCGATGTCCGCGCTCTCTTCGTGAACGATGCGCCCTCGGATGTGCTTTTGCAAAATGCCGATACCGGCCTCGGCGAGGACAAGAACACCACGAACCGCATCAAGATGGCGGATATCGTGGTGGTGGACGATCTAACTGGAACGAATATCCTTGCGCTGACCGGAGCAGATGCCGCGCTGTTCGAGATCACGGGAACCGAGCTTTTCCTCAAGGCAGGGACACCGCTGAACTTCGAGGCGAAGAGCCGCTTGAACGTGACGGTCACCGTCAATGACCCCTCGGTCGGAGCGACGCCGGATGCCAGCGCGACGCTGTCGGTCTCGATCGACGACGCGGACGACGATCCGACCGGCACCGTAGAGATTGCCGGGGACGCAGTTGAGAATGCCACCTTGACGGTGGTCTCCACGCTCGAAGACGAGGACGGTCTTGGCGAACTCTCGTATCAGTGGCTGCGCGATGGCGCGCCGATCGATGACGCCACCGGCGAGACCTATGACTTGGTCGAAGCAGATGTCGGAGCAGGGGTGTCCGTGCGGGTGACCTACACGGACGACAAGGGGGCCGAAGCTTCCGTGACCTCCGATCCCCTTCGCGACGTCTCCGCTCTGCCGGTCGAGCCCACGCCGGAGCCCGTACCCGCGCCGGAGCCCGAGCCCATGCCGGAGCCCGAGCCCACGCCGGAGCCCGCGCCCACCCCGGAGCCCGTGCCCACCCCGGAGCCCGAGCCCACGCCGCAGCCCGTGCCCACGCCGGAGCCCGTGCCCGACACCCGAACCATAATCACCGATGAGCCCAGGTTCCGGGTCGAGGGGACTGACGCCGAGCGCGTAGAGGCCGCGGAGGACGCAGGCCGCGTCTGGATCCTCGGCGATGAAGGCGACACCGAGATGGTCGGCAACGCCGCCAGCAACGTCCTCGTGTCTGGCGGCGGAGCGGACGTCATGACCGGCGGGGGCGGGGCGGACTACTTCGCCTTCCAGCGCACCGACCCCGCAGCAAATGCCACGATCACGGATTTCGACGCACAGGACAAGCTGCTGCTGGATGACCAGTTCTTTGGCCTGGGCGACAGCAGAACCGACCTGAGGGCGCTCAGCCCGGCTGATGTTCGTGGCCTGCTGAACGACGGGCTGGCCTCTTTCAGCCTGCGCAGAAAGGAGCTGTCCGTCGATATCGACGGCCCGGGCGGCCCCGGCGGTCTGGAGGTCATCGCGACCTTCGAAGGGCCGCTGAGGCTCGGCATTGATGACGTGATGCTGTTCTGAGGCAGTCTTCCAGCGGACAGTCTCCGCGGACAAAGGCGACGCCGTCATCGACCCGGACCGTGTCGCCATTTCGACGGGTCATGGGGCGGTCAGATGTTGCCTTTCGCAGAAAGCATCGTCCCGCGGGGCAGGCGAAGTGCTGTTCAACAGCAGTACCCTCTCGCCCCCAAGGAAATTGCGATCTCGGGTCATTACGCGTGGCGACTCTCGGGACTTATCCCGTGCTCCGCTGACGCTGAAGGCCGCTTTTTGGTAAGCGGTGCCCAGCCCCATTCTGATCTGATCTCGCGGGCGCTCGATGCGGCGCGGTATCCTCCTTCGAATTGGCGAAGGAGAGTACGGCGATGGATTGGTCTGGGTTTGCGGGCCGGATGGAGGTGACCGAGCAGCCGTGACGGGAGCGGACTCGTGATGGTCTACAAGC
>CAZAFU010000158.1:0-3291 GCA_964484475.1 uncultured Caulobacterales bacterium
GTTGGGGTGTCGCCAAGTGGTAAGGCAGCGGTTTTTGGTACCGCCATTCGCAGGTTCGAATCCTGCCACCCCAGCCACCGACGTTCACGAAAAATTCAAAGTCGTCGAATCGCTCAGGTTGCTGCGGTTAGGGATACCGCTGGGTCGTCGAAAAATCCGACCTTACGAAAGATTCTTCCAAAACCTCCGCCAAAAGAGCAAAAGATCGCGTGGATTCCTTTTGGGCGTGATTGCGTAGGGAACGTTTTTACGTCACGTTCGCGCCGCTAGGGCAGAACCTGCCCGGCAGACGACCGCTGGGAGGGCCGTTCTGCTCGCGTCGTTAAGGCGATTGAGCAAATTGTTGCCAAATGGATAGTTTGGCGTCATGAAGATGGTTCCGCCGGGCGGCGGTTGGGACAGGTGGGTGGTTGCGCAGTTCTGCGCGAACTTACCCTTGGATTGAACGTTTTTAAGGTCGGTGCGCCTCCAGTGGCGCATGGGTCCGTTAGCAGGATGGGTGGAGACACTTGAAGGTGAAGCACATGCACAACAAACTCGCGCTGCTCGGCACGGCGGCCCTTGTCGCCTGGTCGGCAAGCGTCCCCGCCACGGCTCAATTCCGGGAAGCTCTCGACGTCAGCCGGAGCACCGCACGGGCCGGTGCCCAGTCGCAACAGCGTGTCGAGCAGCTCGACCAGCAGGCCACCGAGCTGCTGACCGAGTACCGGGCCAATACCAAACAGCTCGATCTCCTTCGCCGGTTCAACGAGAGCCAACGGGCGGAAATCGAAAACCAGCTCGCCCAGATCCAGGGTCTTGAGCGCGATATCGCCAATGTCGAAGGCCTCGAGCAGGCGGTCGTTCCGCTGATCGGCGACATGCTCGAGCAGCTCAAGCGCATTGTGGCGGCAGACATTCCGTTCCTGATCGACGAGCGTCAGGCTCGTCTGCAGCGCCTCGACCGGGTCATGGCGGACTCGACCCAGACCGCAGCGTCGCGCTACCGCCTCATCGTCGAGGCCTATCAGATCGAAAACGAGTATGGCCGGACCATCCAGGCCTATAACGGTACCGTGCCGGGCCCCGAGGGTAACGAGCTGACCGTCGAATTCCTTCGGATCGGTCGCATCGCCCTGATCTACAAGTCCGCCGATGACAGCCTGCTGCGCATCTATGATCGCGAGACCGGCAATTTCGAGGATCTCGACAAGAGCTTCCTGGACAATGTCCGTCTCGGCCTCCGCATGGCCAAGGAGCAGACACCTCCGGGTCTCCTGGGTGTGCCGGTCGAGGCGCCGCGCACCACCAACGCCATCATCCCGTCCGCCGTCGGCAACGAGTCCGAGTAACGGTTGAGAGAGGAAATTACGAAGATGACCATGCTTGCAAAGCTTCAAAAGGGTCTCGTCGCGGGCGCCGCTCTCATGGCGGCCGTGACCGGGACTGCCATCGCCCAGGACAACCAGCTCTCGCTCGAGGACGTGCTCCGCGCCGCTCGCCAAGAGCAGCAGTCCGCTCGCGAGGCGGACCGTCAGCGTGAGCGCGAGTTCCTCGCCGAGCGTGACCGCCAGCAGGCCCGCCTCAACCAGATCCGCGCCCAGGTGCAGGAAGCTGACGCCGAATCGGATCGCCTGGCCGAGCAGTTCGAGACGAACGATGCCCGTATCAACGAGCTGACCACCGAACTTCAGGAAGCCCAGGGTGAGTTCGGCGAGCTCTTCGGCGCGGCCCGTTCGGCGGCCGGTGACTTCGCGGCCCAGCTTCAGGACTCGGTGATTTCCGCCCAGTATACGGGTCGGGTGAACCCGCTGCAGGAGCTGGCCCAGTCCGAGACCCTGCCGTCTGAAGAACAGCTCCGCTCGATCACTGACATGATGTTCGAGCAGATCGTCGCCCAGTCCAACGTCGCGACCTTCGAAGCGAACGTTGTCAACGCTGCGGGCGAAACCGTGAGCCAGTCGATCACCCGGATTGGCCCGTTCTCGGCCTTCGACGCCTCGGGCAACTACTATGTCATGGACGAGCTCGAAGACGGCCGCTCGCGCCTCACCCAGCTCGCGCGCAATCCCGGGACCGGCAATGCCGTCTCCAACGCCAAGACCGTGACCGGTTACAGTGGCGAGGGTTACACCGAAGGGACCATCGACCCGTCGCTCGGCCAGCTTCTGGGCCTCGTCATCGAGACCCCGACCCTTCAGGAACGCTTCCAGTCGGGTGGTCTGGTCGGCTACATCATCACCGGCATCCTTCTTCTCGGCCTGGTCATCGGTGTCTTCCGACTGATCGCCCTGTCTTCGGTGAAGTCGGCGGTGAAGAGCCAGATGCGCCGCAAGAGCCCGTCCCGCGGCAACCCGCTCGGCCGGATCATGATGGCCTACGAGAGCAACACCTCGGCTGATACCGAAACCCTTGCCCTCAAGCTCGACGACGCCGTTCTGAAGGAGCTTCCGAAACTCGACAGCGGTCTTAACCTCCTGAAGGTTCTCGCGGCTGTCGCTCCGCTCCTCGGCCTTCTCGGCACGGTGGTCGGCATGATCCAGACCTTCCAGCAGATCACGCTGTTCGGTACCGGTGACCCGCAGATCATGGCTGGTGGTATTTCGCTCGCACTGATCACGACCGTGATGGGCCTGATCGCCGCGATCCCGCTCCTGCTGCTCCACGCCTTCGCGTCGGGAACCGCCAAATCGGTGGCCTCGATCCTCGAAGAGCAGGCCGCAGGCATGATCGCCGAACATGCTGAGGGGCGCGCTTAAGCGCCCCCGGCAGTCACGGGAGGCTGTTTATGGAAGTCTTGCTGAATCCCTTCGATGCCCTCCAGGCTTTCCTGTTCGCTGGCGGTAACGTCCTGCTCGTCATCATGATCGTCACCTTCTTCATGTGGGCGCTGATCATCGAGAGGATCATCTTCTTCGCGACGGCCCGTGGTGCGGTCGTGAAGAACGCACATCGGCAATGGGTGGCGAGGAGCGATCACCATTCCTGGTACGCCAAGGCGGTCCGCGACAAGCTGATCTCCGAAGTCGATATCCAGAGCCGGAGCAATCTCGGCGTCATCAGGGGTCTGGTCGCGGTTTCGCCGCTGCTCGGCCTCCTCGGTACGGTGACCGGGATGGTCGAGGTCTTCGACATCATGGCCGTGACCGGCTCCTCGAACGCCCGCCTCATGGCCGGCGGCATCACCAAGGCGACGATCCCGACAATGGCGGGTCTCGTGGCCTCGCTATCGGGGATCCTGGCACTGAACATTCTCGACAGACAGCAGAAGGGCGCCGTGCGCGAAACTGCTGAACGTCTGGACGCGGAGGA
>CAZAFU010000159.1:0-3282 GCA_964484475.1 uncultured Caulobacterales bacterium
GCGCCACAGCAGTCTCGCAACACCAGTGACGCCATGAAAAGAGGTAAGGCCGCGTGACGGGTCGCGTGGAATCTCCTCAGGCCAGCCGGCGCTCAGTGGATGGCCCTTCGTCGCTTCGTCCGCGTAGATCTGGTCGCCGCCATGCAGCAGCAGCGCGAAGGGTGCTTCCTCGTGGCGCCGCGGGAGCCGCGCCCACATGGCGTTGCGCTCGCTACCCGCACGCATCAGGTCGCCTGTCTCCTCGCCGTTGCAGGACACGAAGGCGAGGCGCAGGTCGTCATCCAAGCCCGCGAGGTCGTGGCGAATCCCGTTCCAGACGTAGGAGGAGGGACCGTACGCCGGGACGGCGAACCGCGCCCGCCAGAGGGCGCGAGAGCCGCAGGTCAGGAGGACCCGCGCTGGCACCTCCCGCCCTTCGATGACGACTGGCGGTAGCGTCCCGCACTCGGCCGCGACGAAGAGCGCCGACAGGCGCATCTCACCGCCCATGATGGCGTCGAGCACGAGGATCGGCCCGGTCACGACGGGCAGGGCGAAGGTCGGTTCGGTGGACACTCAGCAACGATATAGGAGCGTGCCGTGGTGTTGCCGCCTCGCCGGCCGAGTGGTCGATCTTTGTGGTTGCGGTGACGGGTTGGCGGGCGGCACGGACCGAGGGAGCGCGTGTGCTGGCGGCCTTTGCGGGCTAGGTCGCGCGGATGCCACCGGGTGCATGAAAAAGCGCGGCCCGGAGGCCGCGCCAAGTCAGACAATGAGGCAAGGGCAGGGGCAGGGGGCGATGAAGGCTTCACTCGTCCGAGCTGACGACGGCCTTGCCACCGCGATAGACGAGCTTGCCCGCGCCGACGACGCCCTTGGCGGCCAGCTTCGTCGTGCCGGCCGCGACGCCTACGGTGTTGTCGATGGCCTGGTCGGACGAGCAGGCGGTCAGCGCCATGGCGATGGAGAGCACGGCGGTCAGAGTGGCGGCGCGGATGGAGATCGTTTTCATTTTAAGGCCCTTTCCCTTGTGAAGGGAGGCGGAAGACCAGCGGCCGTTTTCATTCTCGTGGCCTTGTTCCGCCTTTCTGACCTCAAGGTAGAGATGGCGGACCGATAAGAGAAACGAGTTCGATTTGTCTATGTAGCGAGGTTCTGTCATGTAACGGCCGCATGGATATCACCCTCATGCGGACCTTCCTGGAGGTGGCGGCGAGCGGCAGCTTCGTCCACTCGGCCGACAAGCTCTTCGTCACCCAGTCGGCCGTCTCCCTGCGCATCAAGCGGCTGGAGGAGCAGCTGGGCCATCCGCTCTTCACCCGATCGAAGGCGGGGGCGGAACTGACGCCCGAGGGCACGGCCTTCTCGGGCTACGCCCTTTCGCTCGTAAAAATCTGGGAGGAGGCGCGCCAGCAGATCGGCGTGCCGGAGGGGTTCACGAAGGCGCTCACGATCGGTGCCGAGCATTCGCTTTGGCTGCGGCTGGGGTTTCGCTGGATCGACGGGATGGAGGCCCGGATGCCCGCGCTCAGCATCCGGGCCGAGCTGGGCCAGCCCGACCGCCTAACGCGCTCCCTGATCGAGGGCACGATCCAGGCCACGCTGACCTATCTCCCCCAGATCAGGCCCAACCTGCTCGTGGAGAAGCAGTTCGAGGAGGACCTGGTCCTCGTCGCCGGGTGGCCCGAGCCGGACCTCGGGCAGATGGACGGGCGCTACGTGATGGTCGATTGGGGGCCGGAGTTCGTCCAGGCCCATGCGATCGACCTGCCGGAACTTCGCTCCGGGAAGACCCTGGCCCTCGGCGCGCTCGCGACCCGCTTCATCCTCAAGCGAGGCTTGGCCGCTTATGTCCCCGCCCGGATGGCCGCGCCGTATCTCGAGGACGGGCGGCTGCACCTCGTTCCCGATGCTCCGGTCTTTCCGTATCCGGTCTGGCTCGTCTGGCGGGAGGACATGGACGGGGAGATCAAGCGATGCGCGCGGGCCGCGCTCGCGGAGGTCGTCGCTGCCGCCGTCTCGACGCAAGAGGACGTGATCGAGGAGCTCGAGGAAACCTCGGAAGAAGAGATCGAAATCCTCGGTCGCATGGATGAGGAATAGTCACCTTAACCATGCTTGCAATGAATTTCTTTAATTGCACCGTGGCCGGTAGGCCCCTTTCCTGAGAAGGCACCTGCCCGCACAACCCGGGTGGCGGCCTTTCATACGGAGAGGACTGCCTCCATGACCAAGTTCCTTGCAACCACCGCCTTCGCGCTTCTTCTGGCTTCCCAGGTCCACGCCCAAGCCACCGGCCTGACCGGGATCGACCGGCTCGACGACCGCATCGACGACATCACCGAAGACGCGCGCGACGACCTCGAGGAAGGCGACGACGCGCAACGCTTCTCGACCAACGGCGTGCCCCAGGGCTTCCGCGGCTCGGCCGCGCTGACCTTCTCGGGCGCCAACGGCAACACCGACACCGGCGAGCTCTCGGGCGCCGCGCGCATGACCTACGGGATCGGCGAGTGGTCGCACTCCTTCGGCCTGGCCGCCGAATACGGCGAGGCCAACGGCGTCAAGAACGAGGAGAAGTTCTTCGGCACCGTCGAATCCTCGCGCACGTTCAGCCCGCAGCTCTATGCCTTCGGCACGGGCCGCTTCGAGTATGACGGCTTCGCCACCGTCGAGCGCGACGCCTTCGTCGGCGGCGGCCTGGGCTACCGGATCGTGAACACCGAGGATTTCGCCTGGCGCGTACAGGGCGGCCCCGGCGTCCGCTACACGGACCTGCAGGACGGCACCGACGAGACCGAAGGCGCGGGCATCCTGTCGTCGCGGTTCTACTACGGGCTGACCGACGCGATTTCGCTGACCAACGACACCGACGTCCTGACCTCGGACATCAACACCCTGGTCACCAACGACTTCGGCGTGAACTACCGGATGAGCGACACCCTCTCGACGCGGGTGAGCTACCGGACCGAGTTCAACGACAGCCCGCTTCCGGGCTTCGAGAACACGGACAACACGCTCGGCCTTTCCCTGGTCGTCGGCTTCTGAGCCGAAGGCTTGAGGAGACCAGGACCGGCGGCGGCAGTCCCGCCGCCGGTCCTAGGGGCGCCGTTCGGGTCATAGAAGGGTTCGGGTCATAGAAGGTCCCAATGTAGCGTTATTTATTACATAATAACACTTACCGGCCTAACTTGACTAACCCTTGACCAACCCTTTCCCGGCGCCCTATCTTGCTTCCCGTAGAACCTCGGAGCCCCCCATGCCCACCGTCATCAAGACCGGCGAAGCGAAGACCCGGCTCAG
>CAZAFU010000160.1:0-3279 GCA_964484475.1 uncultured Caulobacterales bacterium
CCGCGCGGGCCCATGCCGAGACGCTCGGGATCAAGGTGGAGCTCGCCAACGAGGAGCTGCCCCCCGTCTGGCGCCTGCGCGAGACGCAGGCCCTGGTCGACGGGCTCAGGCAGGACCGCGGCGCGATGCTCACCGTCCGGGACCTGCTCGACCGGCTGAACGCGCAGCCGGCCAACCGCTGGACCGACCTGCTGGCCGAGGGCATCGCCGGGCTCGCGCGCGAGCTGGGCTCGGCCGCCATGCCCGCCCCCGACGTGGTCGAGTGGCTCGCCGAATGGGCGCGCGACACGCGCGGCGAGCAGCGCGGCCTGCTGCTGACCACCGCGCACCGCGCCAAGGGGCTGGAGTTCGACCACGTCGTCGTGCTCGATGGCGGCTGGCACAAGACCTCGCGCGGCGAGGACGCGGACGCCCCCCGCCGCCTGTTCTACGTCGCCATGACCCGCGCCCGCCGGACGCTGGCGGCGACCGCGAGCGGGCGGCACCGGTTCCTCGACGGGGTGCAGGGGGTGCTGACCCGGCAGGCGGCCGTCGATGGCACCCGGTCGAATGCCCCCGACCGGACCTGGCAGATGCCCGCGCTGTCCTCCGTCGACCTCTCCTTCGCGGGTCGCCTGCGAAACGGCCACCCAATCCACGACGCGGTGGCCGATGCGCGAGTCGGCGACCCCCTCCGACTGGAGCACCGCGACGGCCGCTGGCGCATCCTGGACGCGAAGGGCCGCCTCCTCGGCCGCATGGCGCGCGCCTGGGTCCCGCCTGACGGCGCGCGCATCGCCGAGGTCACCGTCGGCGCCGTCGTGCGCTGGCGGAAGGTGGACAACGAGCCGAAGTACCAGGACGCGATCCGGCAGGAGACCTGGGAGACCGTCCTGCCGGAGGCCGCGTTCGAAACAACCCCAGTTCACTCGCGGTAGGACTCTTGAACCGAACAAATCTCTGAACGACAAACGGTTAGAGCTGAGACTGGCGGCTCACGCCCTCGATCAACAAAAAAATGCAAAGTTTCCCAAGGGACCTCGGAGCCCCGTTCACATGAAGATTTCGACGATCCTCGACCATATCGACAGCGGGTACATGGCGCTGCCGGAGTTCCAGCGCGGCTATGTCTGGGGCGGGGAACAGGTGCGTGGCCTTTTCACCTCGCTCTACAAGCGCCACCCCGTTGGTGGCCTCCTCGTCTGGGCGACCGAGGCGCGATCAGCTCAGCACCGCGGGGATGGCCATCTTGCGGCTGGCGTCGTGAAGCTGCTTCTCGACGGGCAGCAGCGCATGACCTCGCTTTACGGGGTAGCGCGTGGCAAGCCACCCTCGTTCTTCGACGGCAATGCGAAGGCCTTCACAGGCCTACGCTTCCATCTGGAAGACGAGGTCTTCGAGTTCTGGCAGCCGGTGAAGATGAAGGACGACCCACTCTGGGTCGATGTCTCAGCTCTCATGGTCTCCGGTCAGAAAGGGAGCGAAGAACTGATCGAAGCCCTCGGTGAACGGCCCGAGATCGGTATGAAGGCCGTCAAGTACTCAAGCCGCATCTCAAGGCTCCTGGGCATTCTCGAGATCAGTCTTCATGTTGAAGAGGTGACGGGTCAGGACAAGACGCTCGACGTCGTCGTCGACATCTTCAACAAGGTGAACAGCGGCGGCACGAAGCTGTCGAAGGGTGATCTTGCGCTCGCGAAGGTCTGTGCCGAGTGGCCCGAGGCACGCAACGAGATGAAGTCCCGCCTCAGGTCGTGGCGGACAGCCGGCTACGACTTCAACCTCGACTGGCTCCTCCGCTCGGTGAACACGGTGCTGACCGGGGAAGCGAAGTTCTCCTTCCTCGACGACCAGTCGCCCGAGGCTGTGCAGGAAGGTCTGAAGAAGGCGACGAAGCATATCGACAAGTGCCTGAACCTGATCGACGGGCGGCTCGGCCTCGATCATGCGCGGGTCTTCTTCGGCCGGTTCGCCGTCCCCGTGATGGTCCGTTATCTCGAGACGCACGGTGGAAAGATGAGCGCGGCCGAGCAGGACAAGCTGCTGTTCTGGTTCGCCCAGGCGGGGATGTGGGGGCGCTACTCGGGATCCACCGAGACCTACATCGACAAGGACCTCGACTGCCTCGAAGGGCCGGATGGCGGGCTCGACAAGCTCCTCGAGGAGCTGCGCCTCTGGCATGGCGGCCTGCGCATCGAGCCCGGTCACTTCCGCGGCTGGAGCCTCGGCGCCCGCTTCTACCCAGTCCTCTACATGCTCACCCGCATGGGCGAAGCGCGGGACTGGGGCACCGGGCTGCCGCTGAAGGCCGGTATGCTCGGCAAGATGAGCAGCCTCGAGGTGCATCACATCTTCCCCAAGGCGCAGCTCTACAAGCGGGACCACGGACGGGCCGCCGTGAACGCGATCGCGAATTTCTGCCTGCTGACGAAGGACACCAACCTCTCGATCAGCGACCGCCTGCCGGAGGAGTACTTCCCGGAGATCGAGGAACGGCATCCAGGTGCCCTTGCCTCCCAATGGATCCCGATGGACGCCGCCTTGTGGAAGATCGAGAACTACGATGATTTCTTGAGCGCACGGCGCGAGCTTTTGGCCGCGGAGGCGAACCGCCGCTTCGAGAGCTTGCTGCATGGCGAGGTGCAGTGGCTTGCCGACAACGAGCGCCACGCGGCCGAGGCTCCCGCGTCGATCCTCGGCGGCATTGCCAGCCGCGAGGAGGAGGAGGAACTTCAAGCTGTGAATACCTGGGTCGAGGAACTTGGCTTCAGGGCCGGCGAGATGAACTATGATCATGCAGATGAACGAACCGGGGAACAGATGGCCGTCTTCGATCTCGTCTGGCCGAACGGCATCCAGGAAGGCCTCTCCGAGCCGGTGGCGCTCCTGCTGAATGAGTCCGAGCAGACACTCGCGTGTGCCAACGAAGCCGGCCTGAGGTGCTTTACCTCAACGACCGCCTTCGCATCCTACGTCAACCAGGAGATCATGGGCGTAGATGATGTCCAGACTTTCAGCGCTACGGACCGTGCATGTCAGGATGCATAGAGTACCCTGGCACCCAGGGGTACGGATATCCAGGTTCAGATAGGCTATCGGTTGACATTTCACTGCATCTGCCAACGGATCTAGTTTCACAAGGGGCGGATAGCAGTCGTCCGCTGCATCGGCGATGTCAACTCCGAGTTAGAAGGCCGGCCCACGGAAGAGGCGACCATCGTTTCCGGTATCGTCGAGGCGGAGGATCACTTCATCTTCGCTGAACGCCATCGCCTCGCCTTCATCGTTTACAGGGAGGTC
>CAZAFU010000161.1:0-3224 GCA_964484475.1 uncultured Caulobacterales bacterium
AGCAGGCCTTCGGCCGCATGGTCGCCTTCCACGGCCAGATGGGCATGTTCGTCCGCGCGCTGTCCTACATGCTGAGCCACGGCGCCGACGGTCTGCGCAAAGTGGCGGAGGACTCGGTTCTGAACGCCAACTATGTCCGCGCGCGCCTTTCTGAGGAGATGACGCAAGGCTACCCCGGCACCTGCATGCACGAGGCTCTGTTCTCGGATAAGTGGCTCAAGGAGACGGGTGTCGGCACCCTCGATTTCGCCAAGGCGATGATCGACGAGGGCTTCCACCCGATGACCATGTACTTCCCGCTGGTGGTCTCGGGCGCGATGCTGATCGAGCCTACCGAGACGGAGTCCAAGGCATCCCTCGACGAGTTCTGCGACTCGCTTCTCGGCCTCGCGAAGGCGGCGAAGAACGGGGACAAGGAGCGCTTTTCCAGCGCGCCCCGCTTCGCCCCGCGCTCGCGTCTCGACGAGACCCGGGCCGCCCGCCAGCCCGTCCTCCGCTGGACGCCGGAAGACGGCAGGGCGCTCGCGGCGGAATGACCGGGCGACAGGATTTCGCGATGGGCGCGGCGGGGCGGCATGGACCGTCCCGCGCCGGGCTTACCTAGAACGGGTTGTTGATCTCGCCTTCGAGAGTGGGCTTGTCGGCGTCGATGGTCTGGCGCTGGCATTCGGCATAGCCGGCGCGCCATCCGCCCCGGTAGCTGTCCTGCGTCTCGAACAGGGCCTCGTCACGGAAACTGCGGGTGTCGAAGGCCGCCCGGCGTGCCTCGGCGGTTCTACACCCATCGGTAAACCCTTGAGTATAATAGGGTCCCTCGATGGTTTCGGTGGTTGTCGTCGAACAGCCCGCCGCCGCGGACAGGATGAGGGCCAGGGCCAGGAATCGCATTGCATCACTCCATCCGCACCGGGCGAAGCTAACCCGACGGGAACCAATAAGCTAGCGTAAGTGAGGGCGTTTCAAGTGAAGGCGCGAGGAAGTCGCTATCAGCGGTTGACGCGGAGGCGTTATCTGCCTTTTTTCCGGCAAACCGCGGCGGGGATTCTCCCGCAGCCCCAACGGTAAGGCTTCATCTTGCAGCGTTTCCTCGCGATTTCAGGGCGCCGTTTGGCCATGGTCGTCGCCATGGGCATATTGTGGCTTCTGCTGTCGGGTTACTGGAACAACGCGACGCTGGTGGGTTTCGGCATTCTTTCGGTCGGAATCACCTACTGGTTCGCGGACCGGGCCGAGGTGGTGGACAGGGAAGGGGTTCCGCTCTCCATCTTTCCCCGGATCGTCACCTATATGGGGTGGCTCTTCATCGAGATCGGCAAGGCCAATATCATGGTCGCCCGTGAGGCGCTGAGGCCCAAGATCACCCTCGCGCCGAAGGTCTTCCGTGTCCCCGCGCACCAGCCCTCGGACCTGACCAGGACCATCTTCGCCAACTCCGTCACCCTGACCCCGGGAACGGTCACCGTGGACGTGCGCGAGGAATACCTCGTCATCCACGCGCTCACCGAGATCTTCGCCGACGAAGAGGCGATCGCCCAGATGGGGACGAGTGTCGCGCGGCTCGAAGCCGGAAAGGCGGATCACTGATGTTCACGGCCATCACCGCAGCGATCATCGTCGCGATGGTCCTGATGCTCACCCGCGCCGTCCTCGGCCCCACGGTCTATGACCGGGTCCTCGCGGTGAACAGCTTCGGAACCAAGACCGTGCTGCTTCTCGCGGTCCTGGGCTTCCTGATGGGACGTCCGGCCTTCCTCGATATCGCTCTTCTTTACTGCCTCATCAACTTCATCGGGACGATCGCGATCCTCAAGTTCTTCCGTTACGGCCGCCTCGAGGGTGCGATGGTCGACGAGGATCCGCTGGCGGAGGACTTCCGCTGATGGCACTGCTTCTCGACATTCTCACCGGGCTCCTGCTCCTGGGCGGCGGCGCCTTCGTGGTGATCGGCGCGCTCGGCGTCCTGAGATTTCCGGACTTCTATACCCGCACCCATGCCGCCGGTGTCACCGATACCCTGGGCGCGGACCTGATCCTGCTCGGCCTTCTCCTCCAGGCCCCGGACGCGATGACCGCGATCAAGCTTCTCCTGATCATCCTCTTCTTCCTCCTGACGAGCCCGGTGGCGACCCACTCCGTCGCTCACGCAGCCTTTGCGGGCCGTGAAGCGCCGCTGACCGGCAAGCTCCTGCTGCGCCAGCACATCACCTTCGGCCGGTCGCGGGCCGTCGAGGGTGAGGACCAGCGGGAGGAGCTGTCATGATCCTCTTCGCGGAAGCTGCCAGTGCCGCAGGCGAGACCGTTGCGACACCGCACCCCAACTGGGGCTCGTTCTTCGCGGAGCTCTGCATCCTGACGCTCCTCGTGGGCTGTGCGTTCGCGATGGTCAGGATGAAGCGCCTGTTCGGCGTCGCCATGCTGTCGGGGATCTATTCGCTCCTCTCGGCAGCGTTCTTCGTGGCTCTCGATGCGGTGGACGTCGCCTTCACGGAGGCTGCCGTCGGCGCGGGCATTTCCACCGTGCTCATGCTTTCGGGCATCGCCCTGACGGCAAAGCGGGAGATGCCGGTCTCGCGGCAGCGCCATATCACCCCCCTCGTGATCACGTTCGTGGTGGGCGCTGCACTGGTCTACGCGACCATCGACATGCCCGCTTTCGGCGACCCGAACGCCCCGGCCAATGCCTATGTCGGTCGCGCCTATATCGAGCAGACCCCTGACGATATCGAGGTCCCGAACATCGTCACCGCCGTTCTCGCGAGTTACCGGGGCTTCGATACCCTTGGCGAGGTGGTCGTGGTCTTCACTGCGGGGCTCGCCTGCCTCCTCCTCCTGGGCGGCGGATCGAGCCGCGGCGGCGGGCGCAACGACGACGGAGAGCACTGATGGGCCACCTTATCCTGCGGGTGACGATCAAGGTCCTGTTCGCCCCGATCATCCTCTTTGCATTCTATGTGCAGTTCCACGGTGATTACGGTCCCGGCGGCGGTTTCCAGGCCGGGGTGATCATGGCCTCCGCCTTCATCCTCCATGCCTTGGGTTTCGGTCTTGCGGACTGCCAGCGCGTGATCCCGCCGAAATGGCTGCCTGCCGGGATGGCGCTCGGGGTTCTTCTCTATGCGGGAACGGGCGTCTTCACCCTCCTGATGGGCGGCAATTTTCTCGACTACGACGTGATCCAGCTCGACAGCCACCACCATGCCGGCCAGCATATCGGCATCATCGTG
>CAZAFU010000162.1:0-3201 GCA_964484475.1 uncultured Caulobacterales bacterium
TACTGGCACACCGGCTATCCGGGCGGCATCAAGTCCCGCACCGCGGACAAGGTCCTCGATGGCCGTTTTCCGGAGCGTGTCCTGCAGAAGGCCGTGCAGCGCATGCTGCCGAAGGAAAGCCCGCT
The DNA here is from genome assembly GCA_964484475.1 of uncultured Caulobacterales bacterium. GTDB lineage: Bacteria > Pseudomonadota > Alphaproteobacteria > Caulobacterales > Parvularculaceae > Parvularcula. The sequence continues at coordinate 126 of CAZAFU010000162.1, forward strand.
GGCTCGTCGGCAGTTCAAGAACCTGCACGTCTACGCCGGTCCGGATCACCCGCACGCAGCGCAGAAGCCCGAGACGATCGACGTGGCCGCGCTCAACGTCAAGAACTCCCCGCGGGGCTGAGGAGGTTAGAATATGAGTGAGACCCAAGGCCTCGAGGGCCTGAAAGACCTCGCAGAAGACGCCGGCGTGATCGCCGAGGACCAGGGCTCCACCGAGGAAGTCGTCCTCGCCGAGCCTAAGATCGACGAGCAGGGCCGTGCCTACGCCACCGGCAAGCGCAAGACCGCCGTCGCCCGCGTCTGGGTGAAGCCGGGTTCCGGCAAGATCACCGTCAACAAGAAGGACTACACCGATTATTTCGGTCGTCCGGTGCTCCAGATGATCCTTCGCCAGCCCCTCGAGGCTGCCGAACGTCTGGACCAGTTCGACGTGGTCTGCACAGTCAAGGGTTCGGGCCCGTCCGGTCAGGCCGGGGCGATCCGTCACGGCATCAGCCGCGCCCTCACCTACTATGAGCCCGGCCTTCGTCCGGTCCTCAAGAAGGGCGGGTTCCTGACCCGCGACAGCCGTGCGGTCGAACGGAAGAAGTACGGCAAGGCCAAGGCCCGCCGGAGCTTCCAGTTCTCCAAACGCTGATCCGGCCTCGCCGCGATCCGACTTGCAGGAAGTCCCGCCCCGGCGGGACTTTTTGCTGTCCGGAGGGTGTTTCGGTTCCTGCATAGCGAGGGGGCCGGTTTTCGACATCGGGCGTCCGGAGCACAGCTCCACCCTATCGGATACCGGCCGCGACGGAGGATGCCTTGACGCGATACAATCTCGGACCAGTCGAAGCGTTCGAAATCGGAAAACCCGCAAAGGCCTCGACGGCCTGCCGTGACCTCGTCGTAGTCCGCCGGGACGACGACGTCGTCGTTCTCGACCATGATTGCCAGCATCTCGGTGCGCCCCTGTCCGAAGCGATCATCGAGGACGGGTGCCTGGTCTGCCCCTGGCACCGGGCGCTGATCAGCCTCGACGACGGCACGCTCAGGGAACCCCCCGGATGCCGGCACCACCGCCGCTATCCGGTCGAGATCGAAGCCGGAGAGATCTTCATCGAGATCGATCCCGGCGAGCCGAGCTACAGGCCGGTCCAGAACCCCGGCACCGCCAGAAGCGATCAGACGCATCCTCGGAGCATCGTCATTCTCGGCGCCGGCGCGGCAGGCATGAGCGCTGCGCTCACCCTCGCGGAAGAAGGGTTCACGGGTGACGTCACCATCATCAGTGACGAGAGCAATTTCACCTTCGACCGGACGAAGCTGTCGAAGGGCCTCCTGTCGGAGCCGGACGAGGCATCGTTCGACGCCCTCGCCGACCTCAGGGAGGATGACCTTGAGTATCGTCACGCAAAGGTCCGGGATCTCGATACGGAACGCCGGACACTGACCTTCGAAGACGGAACGGGGCTTTCTGCGGATGCGTTCATACTCGCCCCCGGTAGCCGCGCACGGACGATCGATGTTCAGGGCAGCGACAAACGCGGCGTCCTTACCCTCAGGTCCCTCGACGATGCCCGGGCGCTGGCGAACCTCGCCGATGACATCCGCAAGGCCGTGATCGTGGGGTCCGGCTTCATCGGGATGGAAGCTGCTGCTCTCCTGTGCGGACAGGACATCGACGTGGAGGTCGTTTCCAAGGGGGAGATCCCCTTCTCGGGCCTTCTTGGCGAACGGCTCGGCCGCCGCCTGAGGCGCGAGCAGGAAGAAGCGGGGATCGGTTTTCGGACCGGCAGCTCCATCGCGGAAATCACCGGTGAGGACCGGGTCGAGGGCGTTCGCCTCAACGACGGTACCGAAATCGAGGCGGGGATGGTCCTCTTTGCGATAGGAGCGGAGCCGCGAACCGATCTTCTACCGTCGAGCTGGCTCGGTGACGATGGCAGCGTGAAGGTGGATGCGGGCCTTGGGGTCGAAGGGGCGCCTGGCTTCTTCGCCGCCGGGGATATCGCTTCGGTTCCCACCCGCTTCGGTCCGGTCCGCAGCGAGCACTGGCGGTGGGCCCAGCAACTGGGGATACGGGCCGCGCGCAGCGCCCTCGGCCTCGATCCGCGCGAAGACATCGCGCCGTTCTTCTGGACCAAGCAGCAGGCCCCAAGCAGTTTCGTTTATGTTGGCCACGCACGGTCTTATGATGATATCATCTATCAGGGAGATCCTGACGGGGGCGAATTCATCGCCTTCTACATCACGAACGGACGTTGCACGGCGATCTTCGCCCTGGGCTTCACCGATGAAGTCTCACGACTGGAACGCCGCATGGCCCGCGAAGGGCCTCTACCGGAAGAAGGCCTGACTGAGTGACTGCAATATTCGAGGGCCTGGACGTACTGATCGCCGAAGACGATTTCATCATCGCCTCCGACCTCGAGGGAATATTCCACAGTCACGGGGCGCGGGTGACCATGACCGCCTCGATGGATGTGCTGGGCCCGGACGAGAAGCCGCGTTGGGATCTGGCCCTCGTCGATCGTCACCTGACCGACGGGGACAGCCTTCCTCTCGTCAAACGTCTCCTTGCCGCGGGTGTCGCAGTGGTCATGCAGACCGGCGACGACCGCATGCAGGATCACGCAGCCCTTTCCGAACGCCTCGAAGTCGTGATGAAGCCGTCCACCGAAGCCGATATCGTCGCGAGTTGCCAGCGCGCGCTGGCGAAGCGCTAGACGTCCTCGGTACGGACCGGACCGAAGGTCTGCTCGAACGACCTCTTCAGCGCCTCGTCGAGATCGGCCATCGTCGCCTGCTTGAGGCCGAGATCGTAGAGACTCGTCACCCCGAAATCCGGTTCGTCGATGCCGCAGGGGACGATCCCGTCGAAATGGGAGAGGTCGGGGGCGAGGTTGATCGAAACGCCGTGGAAGGTGACCCAGCGGCGAACCCGGATCCCAAGGGCCGCGATCTTGTCCTCCCGCCCTCCTTCGCGATCGACCCAGACGCCGACGCGCCCGTCCTTAAGGCCCGATGACACGCCGAGCTCGGAGAGGGCGCCGATGATCCAGCCTTCCGCATCCTGCACGAAGCGCCTCACATCGCG
>CAZAFU010000163.1:0-3142 GCA_964484475.1 uncultured Caulobacterales bacterium
CTTCGGTGTTGGCGCGGTCGTTGTCACTATAGGGCGCCCGCACAACGTCGTGAGAAATCTTGCGCTCCCGGACCTGCGCCTCGGTCAGCCCGACATGGGCGAGTTCGGGGTCGGTGTAGGTGACCCAGGGGACGATGTCGTTGTCCATCTTGCCGCCGAACCCCGCCAGCAGAATGTTCTTGAGAGCAAGACGCCCCTGGTGGCCTGCCACATGGGTGAACTGGAGCCCGCCCGTCACGTCTCCCACACCGTAGATCTTCTTGTTGGTCGTCCTGAGCCGCTCGTCGACCTTTATACCTTGGTCGGAGTACTCGACCCCTGCCTTTTCAAGGTCGAGCCCGGCGACATTGGCCCTCCGCCCGAGCGCGACAAGGAGCTGGTCCCCGCGGACGTCTTCCCGGCCCTTGTCGCTTTCGACGGTGACGACGATGTCCTCCCCATCCATGCCGACCTTCGCGGCCTCGAAGCCCTCCTTGAGGATGACCCCTTCGGCGAGAACCCGGTCCCGCACGATCCCGACGAGTTCGGGATCGTCCTTGCCGAGGATCGAACCCTTCTCGACGACGGTGACCTCCGAGCCGAGGCGTCGGTGGGCCTGGGCCATTTCCATGCCGATGGGCCCGCCGCCGAGGACGATGAGATGCCTGGGTCTCGGCCGATCGTCGAAGAGGGTCTCGTTGGTGAGGTAATGCACCCCGTCGAGCCCCTCGATCGGCGGGACGAAGGGCGAGGAGCCCGCGGCGATGATGAAATGCTCGGCCTCCACCCGGGTGTTCCCTGCGAGAACGGCATCAGGAGCGACGAAGCGGGCGCGAGCCCTGAGGACAGTCACCCCGAACTCGTTTTCGAAGCGCTCCTGACTGTCATGATGCGCAAGGTCGGCGATCGTGTCGTGCACGCGGCCGAGAACGGCGCTGAAATCGACGTCCGGCTCACCGGCCCCGATCCCGAAACCCGCCGCTTCGCGCACCGCCTGGGCAGCCTTCGCCGAGGCGATGAGCGTCTTGGAGGGAACGCAGCCGTAATTGAGGCAGTCACCGCCCATCTCGCCGCCTTCGATCAGGACGGTCCTGCGTCCCGCCAGACCAGCACCGCCGGCGGCTGTCAGGCCACCCGAACCGGCGCCGATAACGCAGATATCCACCTTCAGAGTGCGTTCGGCCGGGTTCTTTTTCCCGGTAAGCGTCGCGCCGGCATCCGCCATTGTCTGTTCCTTTTGCAAAAACGCCTCGGGTGCGTTGACGAAAGCCGCGCTTATCGGGTAATGGCGCGCCCTTCCAAGATCTTTGGCCGGTGGATTTCATGAAACGCACGTTCCAACCCAGCAATCTGAAGCGCAAACGGCGCCACGGCTACTTTGCTCGCAAGAGCACCGTCGGCGGACGCAACGTCCTTGCCAATCGCCGGTCGAAGGGCCGGAAGCGCCTGTCGGCGTAAACGTCGAAACGCTCCGGCGTCGCGCCGATTTCGTCAGGGCGCGCCGGGGCCGACGTATCCAGAGCCGATCCTTCATGCTTCAGGTCCTTCCCAACGGGGAGGACTTCGCGCGTGTGGGCTATACGGTTACCAAGAAGATCGGCAACGCGGTCACCCGCAACCGAATCAAGCGGCGCCTGAGGGCCGCAGTCCGCGAAGTTTTCCCCCTTGGAGCGTCAGCCGGTCACGACTACGTGCTTCTTGCGCGGAGACGGGCCGAGACGGTGCCCTTCGACGCGCTCCTTGACGAGCTTCGCGCGGCGCTCATAGACCCGCGCCAGCCTTAACACGCGCCAGCCAACGGCGCACGGAACGGAACGCGCCACCCCCGGGACAGGTCCCGTGGCGGCGCGGAGGAAAGTACGCTCCATGGATCGCAATCTGGTCGTCGCCCTCGGGCTCGCCCTTCTCATCATCATCGGCTGGGACGCCCTTGTCCTCGGCCCGCAGCGCGAAGCCACCGAAGCGGCCGAGCGGGAAGCGGGAATCGAAGAGGCCCAGTCCGCCGAAATGGCCGATCCGAGCCTGACGGCGGATCTCGATGTGCCGACGGTCGACGCGACCCTGTCGCGGATCGATGCTCTCGCCCGCGCGCCGGGACGCATCCCCGTGGAAACGCCGGAGATGATCGGTTCGATCAACCTGCGCGGTGCCACGCTCGACGACATCTCCCTCAAGAACTACCGCATCACCCCCGACGAGGACGCGCCTTTGGTGACCGTCCTATCGCCGAGCGCCATGCCCGTTGCGACCTATGTCCGCACCGGCCTGCTGATCGACGGCGAGAGCGACGAGGGCGTCGTCTGGGAAGCGGACGAGAACGCGCGCCTGACGCCTTCGAGCCCGGTGACCCTGACCCGCCGCGAAGGCTCGATCCTGCATGAGCTGACGATCTCGGTCGATGACCGGTTCATGTTCTCCGCGGAGCACCGGGTCACCAACGAGGGCGACGACCGGGCGGCGGTGCTGCCCTATGGCTATGCGGTTCAGAAGAACATGCCGCAGAACCTGAAGAACTTCATGATCCTGTTCGAGGGGCCCCTCGGCGTCGTGGACGGCACCCTCTTCGACAAGAAGTACAAGAAGCTCGACAAGGGCCAGAAGAACAGCGTGACCGAGCAGGGTACCGGCGGCTGGGCGGGTATCACCGACAAGTACTGGCTCGCCTCGGCGATCCCTCCCCAGGACACGCCCTTCACCCTCAAGCTGAGCAAGCTGCCCTCGCAGCAGGCCGACCTCTATCGGGCTTCCTACAACCTCGACAGTTTCTTCATCGACGCAGGGCAGACCGCGACGGTCACCTCGCGCATGTTCGCCGGCGCGAAGGTCGTCGAGACCCTGCGTGGGTACGAGGACAATCTCGGCATTTCGGACTTCGACAAGGCCGTGGACTGGGGGATGCTGTTCTTCCTGACCCGCCCGATCTTCCACACCATGCATTTCTTCGCGGAGCTGACGGGCAATTACGGCGTCGCGATCCTCCTGCTGACGCTGGTGATCAAGTTCCTGCTCTTCCCCCTCGCCAATGCGAGCTACCGCTCCATGGCGGGGATGCGGAAGGTTGCGCCCGAGATGACCCGCATACGCGAGCAGTACAAGGAAGACCGGGTCAAGCAGCAGCAGGAGATGATGGCGCTCTACAAGAAGCACAAGATCAACCCTGCCG
>CAZAFU010000164.1:0-3080 GCA_964484475.1 uncultured Caulobacterales bacterium
CGCTTTCCGATCTATCAGGACTGATCGGCAGACCGCGCCGGGGGCGGGTCCCCCCCTGCGCGGGAACCGAACGACCGTTACGGACCCTATGGAGACGGCCATGCGCGCATTTTTGCTTTCGCTTCTCGCGATCCTACCCTTGAGCTCGGCCATCGCCGGGCAGCCAGCGGAGGGACAGGCGGAAATCCGCGCCGTCCTCAACGCCCAGGCCGAGGCATGGAACGAGGGCGACCTTGAAGGCTTCATGGCGCACTACGAGAAGAGCGACGAGCTCCGCTTCGCTTCGGGGAACAGGGTGAGACGCGGCTGGCAGACCGTCATGGACCGCTACCGGAGGACCTACGGCAACCTGACTGACGCAGGCCGGCTCAGCTTCGACGATCTCGAGATCGATCTCATCGGCGATGACGGCGCGGTGGTCTTCGGGCGTTTTCATCTCGATCGCGACGAGGGGGAGGATCCGACGGGGATCTTCACCCTCGTCTTTCGCCTCAAGGAAGATGGCTGGGTGATCGTTCACGACCACACCTCGAGCTGAACCCGAAGGCTAACCAATTGCTCGGCCTCGCGTGGGTTTCCACGGGGGCGGGAAAGGGCTATCTGCCCGCCGATGCGCTGTCCCTATTGCTCAGGCGAAGACACTCAGGTGAAGGACTCGCGCCCCGCCGATGACGGGGCCGCGATCCGGCGCAGGCGCCTTTGCAACAGCTGCGAAGGCCGCTTCACGACTTTCGAACGGGTCCAGCTTCGCGAACTCATGGTTCTCAAGTCATCGGGACGGAAAGTCCCCTTCGACCGGGAGAAGCTGCAACGCTCGATCATGATCGCGACCCGCAAGCGGGACATCGATCCCGACGAGATCGAAAGAACGGTGAGCCGGATCGTCAGGTCGCTCGAGCAAAGCGGCGAGACCGAGATCCCGTCGAGCACGATCGGCCAGCACGTGATGCAGGCGCTGAAGGAGATCGATGACGTCGCCTTCGTGCGCTATGCAAGCGTGTACCGGAACTTTCGGAGGGCTGAGGACTTCGAAGCCTTCCTCCGCCAGATGGAAAACTGATGGACAAGACCCAGACCTACGCGAAGTCGCGGCGCGAGGCCCGGACCCTGGCGCGGCTTGGTGCCGTCCAGGCCCTCTACCAGATGGAGCATTCCGGCCAGGGGGTCGATGCGACCGTGCGTGAGTTCCAGCTCTACCGACTGGGAAGCGAGCTCGACGGCTCCGCGATCCGCGAGGCGGACGACGACTTTTTCGCCGATCTCGTCAAGGGCGTGGTCGATGCCCAGAAGCCCATCGACCCTTTGATCAACCGGCACCTGCGGGAAGGCTGGTCGCTGAAGCGGCTCGATTCGACCGCTCGGGCGATCCTGCGTTGCGGCGCCTACGAGCTGATCCGCAGGCCCGATATCCCTGCCGCGGTCGTGATCGACGAATATGTCGAGATGGCGAAGGACTTCTTCGGTGAGGGCGAGGCCGAGCCGAAGTTCATCAATGCCGTCCTCGAGGCCTGCGCCAGGGAAGCCCGTCCGGACGAGTTCTCGGATTGAAGGGTGTACGGATGAGCGGCGAGTTCGATTTCATCCGCCAGCACCTCGCCCCGATTGCAGGGCCCGGAAGCCGGGATCTCACGGACGACGCCGCGCATCTTCACGGCCTTGTCCTGACCAAGGACGTCCTCGTCGAAAACGTCCATTTCCTGACGACCGACCCGCTTGACCTCGTTGCGAGAAAGGCCCTGCGGGTCAATGCTAGCGATCTGATCGCCAAGGGTGTTACTCCGCGGCACTACCTTCTCGGCCTTGTCCTGCCCGACAGGCTCGGCGAGGCGGATCGTGTGCTGATTGCCCGGGGTCTGGGAGAAGAGCAGGACCATTCGGGCCTTGCGCTCATCGGCGGCGATACCACCCGCGGTTCGTCGCTGGTCATCAGTGTCACCATGTTCGGGACGTCTCCCTCCAGAGGCGGGGTGACGCGGAGCGGCGCGCGGGCAGGGGACCTGGTCGGCGTCACAGGGACCATCGGCGATGGTCTTCTCGGCCTTGAAGCTGCCCGACAGGGAAGAGCGGACGAGGCGGCACCCTACTGGCTCCCGCCGGTTCCTTATGGCTTCGAGGCTACGGTGTCCCGCTACGCCACGGCCAGCGTCGATATCTCCGACGGGCTCGTGGCGGACCTCGGCCACCTTGCCGTGGCCAGCGGCGTCGCGATCGGCCTGGACGCGGCCCGTATCCCCCTTTCGGAGGGGGGCCGGGCGGCGGCGGCAGAGGGGCGCCTCGCTGAACTCCTCACCGCCGGCGACGACTACCAGACGGCCTTCACCTTCGCCCCGATGCATAGGGACATTCTCGAAAGGCGCCCCGACGTCTCGATCATCGGGGAGGTTCAGTCTGCTGACGGTCACAAACACGTGACGGTCATCGATCCGGATGGCGACAGGATGAGCGTTGGCCGCGAAGGCTGGGATCATTTCGGCGATCGTTGAGATATGACGCTGCCAAACCCTGCCTGCGGACGGTTTCGTCCCCTTGTCGGTCCTGCGACATTCTGGTACCTCTTACCCTCGACGAGGTATCGAATCCGATCCTCCAGTAGCGTTGGTTTCTCTGTCCGCCGCTTCGTGGTCACCCTCAAAAGCTGTCGGCAGAAAGCCCCCTCGGTGCGGCCTGCGATCCGTCTTTACGCTGATTGGGGAACGCAAGCGTCAGGAGCGCGGCCGGCTGAGGTTCCCTGAACAATCCGGTGCGCAGTGTGGCTGCCTTACGGCCTCACGCACCGGAAGGGCGGTGCGTTCGAACGCTCAGGTGCCCTCCCGAGCGTACTCTGCCCAGTCCGTCTGAACGCCCGCCCACCTATCGCCCAGCCGGTTGCCAGCCGGCCCGGGAGGCACGCTCCGAAGGCCATTCGCGCTCCGCTTCGCGAGGCCAGGGCTTAGAGGCCCAGAAATCGAGCAACCCCCGACAGGCGAGGGATGACGCCGCGACGCAAGCACGCTATGGTTTGCGTCGCCGGCGTCCCCGTAGCTCATCAGGATAGAGCGACAGTTTTCCGCGCGATCCAGAATGTGGCTACCAGACGAGGT
>CAZAFU010000165.1:0-3066 GCA_964484475.1 uncultured Caulobacterales bacterium
CGGCGACCAGAGCTTCATCATCCCGACGATGCAATAAGGTATCGACCATGAGCATGCTGACTGATGAACAGACGATGATCCGCGAGACGGCTGCGAATTTCGCGGCCGACCGGCTTCGCCCCAATGCCATGAAATGGGAGGAGGACGGCACTCTCGATCGCCCGGTTCTGAAGGAACTCGGCGAGCTCGGCTTCGGGGGCATCTACGCCCGCGAGGATATCGGCGGCTCCGCTCTTTCCAGGCTCGACGCCGTCCTGATCTTCGAGGAGTTGTCGAAGGGCGACATCAGCCACGCGACCTTCCTTTCGATCCACAACATGGTCACCTGGATGGTGGACAGTTTCGGATCGGAGCATCTGCGCGAGACCTATGGCAGGCGGATGACGAGTTGCGATCTCATTGGCAGCTACTGCCTGACCGAGCCGGGCTCCGGATCGGATGCTGCGGCCATGAAGACGACCGCGAGGCTGGAGGGTGACGAATACGTCCTCAACGGCTCCAAGCAGTTCATCTCCGGCGCCGGCTTCTCCGATGTCTATGTCGTCATGGCACGGACGGGTGATGGCGGCCCCCGCGGGATCTCGGCCTTCGTCGTCGAGGACGGGACCGAAGGGCTGACATTCGGCAAATGCGAAAAGAAGATGGGATGGAAGGCGCAGCCGACCCGCCTTGTCACCTTCGACAACTGCCGCATCCCCGCCGCGAACCGCCTCGGAGACGAAGGAGAAGGCTTCGTCTTCGCCATGAAGGGGCTGGACGGCGGGCGCCTGAATATTGCCGCCGGTTCTCTTGGCGGTGCACAGGAAGCTTTCGACCGCGCCATCGCCTATGCGCAGGAGCGCGAGCAGTTCGGCAAGGCGATCTCGGAATTCCAGGCCCTCCAGTTCAAGCTGGCGGACATGGCGACCGAGATCGAAGCCGGACGCGAACTTCTCTACTCCGCGGCGCGCAAGCTCGACGCCGGCGATCCGGGTGCGACTTCAGCCTGCGCCATGGCGAAGCGTTTTGTCACCGACATGGGCTCGAAGGTGGCGAACGACGCCCTCCAGATCCATGGCGGCTACGGCTATCTCACCGAATACGAAGTCGAGCGGATCGTCCGCGATCTCCGGGTGCACCAGATCCTCGAAGGCACCAACGAGGTGATGCGCATGATTGTCGCCCGCAAGCTGCTTTCGGACAACAGGCGCTAGGAGGCCCCATGAGCCAGACCATCCTTTTCATCGGCCTCGGCAACATGGGCTCCGGCATGGCCGCCAACCTCGTCAGGGCAGGCCATGAGGTCCACGCCTTCGACCTGTCCGAAGACGCGCTCAAGGCGGCGGAGGAGGCAGGGGCGAAAGCCGTGGGGTCACTGGCGGGGTTCGATGCCGCCGGGGTCGACGCCGTGGTGACCATGCTCCCCGCCGGCAAGCACGTCAGGCAGGTCTACGCGCAGGACCTGCCCGGCAGCCTCGCGAAGGGCACCCTTCTCATCGACTGTTCGACGATCGACGTCGAGACGGCCCGGGCGCTCGGCAACGAGGCGACCGAACGGGGTTATCTCGCCGTGGACGCACCGGTTTCGGGCGGGGTCGCTGCCGCCAAGGGTGGTACGCTGACCTTCATGGTGGGCGGCACCGACGAAGCGTTCACCGCAGCGAGGCCCATCCTCGAGGCCATGGGCAAGAAGGTCTTCCACGCAGGCGGAAGCGGCAACGGGCAGGCGGCGAAGATCGCCAACAACATGCTCCTCGCCGTCTCGATGATCGGGACCTGCGAAGCCTTCCATCTCGCCGAGAAGCTCGGCCTCGATGCCCAGACCTTCTTCGATATCTCCTCGAACGCATCGGGCCAGTCCTGGTCGATGACGAGCTACTGCCCCGCCCCGGGCCCGGTGGAGGCTGCGCCTTCGAACCGCGGCTACGACCCGGGCTTCGCCGTGCCGATGATGCTGAAGGATCTTGGCCTTGCCATGGGCGCGGCCGAAGCGGCGGGGGCTTCGACACCCCTCGGCGAGCATGCGAGGGCGATCTACGAGAAGGCCCAAGCCCTTCACGAGTCCAGGGATTTCTCGATCATACTTCCCATGCTGAAGAATGGCGAGCTGAAGGACTAGAGATCCCTGGCAAGCCGGAGCCCTGTCATCTGCCAGGTGGCGTGAGGCGGAAAGAAATTGCGGTAGCTCGGCCGGATATGCCCTTTCGGCGTCAGGCAGCTGCCGCCTTTCAGGACGAGCTGGCTGGACATGAACTTGCCATTGTACTCGCCGATCGTCCCGGAAGGCGGGCGGTAGCCGGGATACCCTGCATAGGCGCTCTGCGTCCACGACCACACCTGGCCGTAGAAGCTGTCCCGCTCCTGGCGCTGGGGGTGGAGCCTGCCGCCGGGGTTCAGGAAAAGCTCGTCGTGCGGTTCCTCGGTTTGAAGGAACTGCTCGAGCTCAGCTTCCTTCGGCAGCCTGGCGCCGGCCCACTGGGCATAAGCGAAGGCTTCGTAGGCTGAAAGGTGGCAGACCGGGTCGTTGTCGGCGACGACTTCCGCGCCGTGCAGGGTGAAGACGCAATAGGTGCCATCTTCCCGGCTCCAGTATTGCGGCAGGCTCCGTCCTTCACGCTGGAGCCAGTCCCAGCCATCGTAGAGCCACAGGGAAGCGGTTTCGTATCCGCCGTCCTCGATGAAGGCGCAGTATTCCGAATTCGTGACGGGGCGGGCTTGCAGGGCGTAGGGCTGGAGGAAGACCTCGTGCTCGGGCCCCTCGTTGTCGAACGCGAACGCCTCGCCTGCGTGGCCGATCGAAACGAGCCCGCCCTCTCCCTCGGCCCAGACCGATTCACCGGGCGCCTCGCGCAGCGGACGGTAGCCCGAAGGCGGGAACGCCGCGACGTCCAGCGGGTTCATGGCCAGCGCGGCCTTGATGTCGGTACAAAGAAGTTCCTGGTGCTGCTGTTCGTGGTGGCACCCGAGGACGACGAGCCTCTCCGCCTCGGCCAGTTCATCGCCTTCCAGCCGGGGCAGCAACGCGGTCACCCGTTCCTCGACAGCCTCGCGGTAATCGAGGATGTCATCGGTCGTCGGCCTGGACAG
>CAZAFU010000166.1:0-2993 GCA_964484475.1 uncultured Caulobacterales bacterium
TGGCCTCAAGGGTGAGAACGCCGATCAGGATGCAGGCATCCAGATCGTCCGCCGTGCCCTGCAGTCCCCGCTTCGTCAGATCGTCGAGAACGCCGGTGCGGAAGGCTCGATCGTCGTCGGCAAGCTCCTCGAGCAGGACAAGTCGACCTACGGCTTCAACGCGCAGACCGAAGAGTATGGCGATCTCCTCGAGATGGGCATCGTGGATCCGGCGAAAGTGGTCCGTACCGCCCTGCAGGACGCAGCCTCGGTGGCCGGTCTCCTCATCACGACCGAAGCCATGATCGCCGAAGCGCCGAAGAAAGAAGGCTCGAGCGGCGGCGGCATGCCCGGCGGCGGCATGGGCGGCATGGGCGGCATGGACTTCTAAGCCAGCGCCCAAGCGTGAGTTTGAGAAGGGCGGCCCTCGCGGGCCGCCCTTTTTCCTTGCGCGAACAAGGGGCGTGACAAGCCGTCGGGACCCCTCCTAGGGGAAGGCAAAGGGCACTTCGGAGGGGCACCGGTGACGGGAAAGAGCGTATTCGTGGTTTCGGACGGACGGATCGAGCGGATGCGATCCGCAGCTCCCCAGACGGAGGACCTCATGCAGGCGTTGCTCGCCGAGCACACCTACCTCGCGACTGGCGGGGACGAAGAGCTCCTCCTGGTCCGGCGTGAGCAGACGATCGGTGACGGAGAAACGAGCCAGGCCCGCTGGTCCATCGATCATCTCTTCGTCACCAAGGAGGCCGTACCCGTTCTGGTCGAAGTCAAGCGGGCTACCGATACCCGACTGCGGCGCGAGGTCATTGGGCAACTGCTCGATTACGCTGCGAACGGATCAGTTCACTGGAATGACGGAATGCTGAAGCGTTCCTTCGAAGAGCATTGCCAACAGCAGGATGAAGACCCGCAGGAAAGCCTGCAGCTGTTCGCCCCGAGCGAGGACTACGAGGCTTTCTGGGAGCAGGTCGATGCCAACCTGCGAGCCGGACGCATGCGGCTTGTCGTCGTTGCCGATACCATCCCGGCAGAGCTCGAAAGGATCATCCTGTTCCTCGACGAGCAGATGTCCGCCGACGTGAAGGGGATCGAACTGAACTGGTTCGAAGGCGAGAACGACAAGACCACCCTCGTCCCGCGTGTGATCGACAGTACGGCCACCACGCGCCGCAAAAGGTCGGCAGTCCAGCGCCCGCCTATCGAAGCCGAGGCATGGCTCGACGCCGTCATCGGGGAAGGCACCGCGGAGCGCGAGGGGGTGGACCGCACGATCAGTGCGGTCGAGGATGCCGGTGGGTCGTGGTTCATCACGAGGGCGCAGAAGTCGAAGATGTCCCGGGTCACCACCGGGAACGGAAACCCCTGCTACCCGATATCCATCACCGGGGCGCCCGATGCCATCCGTCTCAACCTTCAGTACCTGAAAACGCACGAACCGTTCCACGACGAAGAGATGCGGGCGGAAATCCGCGACAGGCTCGAAGCGATCGTGGGCCCGCTCAGCAAGGATACGATTAGCGGCCATCCGGGTTTTGCCGCCGCTCTATTGAGCGACGACCACCGCTACGAGCGCTTTCGCCAGTTCGCCTCCGAACTGGTCCAGCTCCTCAAGCATCCGGGCACGGCCTGACGTCGCCCGCTCAGTTCCCCGAGCTGGCTTCTGACCCTTCCTCGTCCATCCGGTATTTCTCGAACCACGCCAGCGTGTAGTCCGTCTTGGCGTTGAGCCTCGATGGACGCGAAGCGATGCCGTGGCTGGATCCCGGGATCCTCACCATGACGCTCGGCACGCCCTTGAGCTGGAGGGCCTGGTAGAACTGCTCGGTCTCCGAGATCGGTGTCCGGTAGTCCTCCTCGCCCGTGATGAGCATCGTGGGTGTGGTGACGTTTCCGACAAGCGAGAGGGGAGAGCGTTTCCAGTAGTGCTCGAACTCCTCCCAGGGGTAGCCGGGGAACTGGTGGCGGATCTGCCCGATATAGCTGTCGGCGGTCAGCGTCTTGGAGATCCAGTTGATGACCGGCTTGGCGGCCACGGCGGCATTGAAGCGGTCGGTCAGGCCCACCGCATAGGCCGTGGCGATCCCGCCGGCAGAGCCGCCGGCGATGAAAAGGTTGTCCTCGTCCGCGTAGCCGTTCTCGATCGCCCAATCGACCGCGGACATGTGGTCGGCGAAATCCTCCTCACTCGAATATTTGTATTTCAGGAGGTTCGCGAATTCGCTGCCATAGCTCGAGGAACCGCGGTGGTTGTCATAGACCACGACATAGCCTTCGGCCGCCATCCGTTGCAGCTCAGCGGAGAAATGGGGGCCATAGGCGAGGTGCGGGCCGCCATGGATCTCGAGGATGAGGGGGTAGGTCTCGCCTTCCTCGTAACCGGGTGGGGTCATGATCCAGCCCTGGATCTCCTCGCCGTCGAAGGACGAGGCGACGGTGAAGCCGCGCACCTCGCCCAAGTCGCGGTGGCTGAGGAGGTCTTCGTTGAGGGCGGTGAGCTGCGTCTCGCTGCGGGAGCCGGGGAGAAGGCCCGACCGCTGGACGTAGAGGTCCGCCGGGCGCAGGGCGCTGCCCTTGGTGTAGGCGATGGTGCCCTTGGAACCGGCGTCGAAACTGCCGCTGATATAGGGACGGCCGATGGTGGTGCCGCCGATCCCTTCGGCCCGGACCTCGCGGTTCCCGTTCAGGTCGGTCACTGCGACATGGCGCTCGCCGCGATCGTCATAGGCGAAGGCGAGCTCGCTGTCCGACATCCATTGGGGGTCATGCACGCGGCGGTCGAGGTCAGCGGTCAGGCTTCTCGGATTGTCGCCATCGAGATCCATCACCGTCAGCTCGCCGATGATGAACGGCTCGGGCTCATTCGGCCTGCGGATATAGGCGATGCGCTCGCCATCCGGGGAAAGGATCGGGTTCTCCTCGGCGCCCGGCTCGGAGGTGATCTGGGTCAGCTCGCCGCTTGCCAAGTCGACCGAGAAGATATCGCTCTCGATGGTTTCGAGCTGCCAGTTCTC
>CAZAFU010000167.1:0-2871 GCA_964484475.1 uncultured Caulobacterales bacterium
GTTCCTCGACAGCCTCGCGGTAATCGAGGATGTCATCGGTCGTCGGCCTGGACAGGAGGCCCCGGTCGGACCTGGCCCAACGCTCACCAGCACCCTCGTAGTAGGAATTGAACAGGTATCCGTAAGCTTCGTGATGCGGCGTGAAGGACTTCTCGAACCTGCGCAGGATGAACTCTTCGAAAAACCAGGTCGTGTGCGCCAGGTGCCAACGGGTCGGACTGGCATCGGGCATGGCCTGGATGACCATGTCCTCCGGCGTGAGGTGCGCGATCAGCGCTCGGCTCGTCTCACGGGTGGCACTGAAGAGCGAGAGCGGAGCGGACCGGTCGTTTCGCGCGGCAAGGGCGGGCGTTGACGCTTCGCCAGTAGTCATGAGCAACCTTTCGAACCCCATCTGGGATTTCACGACGAACAGAGCCAACCCGATTGCATCGACAGGCGCAAGACCGCTTCTGGCTCCGGGAACGAACACGAGGACGTCAGAGTGCTCCCGAAGATGCGGTAAGGTCAGGAACGAAGCATGTTCTGGGGCATTCCCAGCGCATGCCATTCTCGACCCTCGAACGTGCCGCGAAACCGCACGCCCAGACGCCCGTCAACCGCTACCAGATCTATGGGGAGCGCTGCTCGGGTACGCACTACATCATCAAGCTGCTCGAGAATAACATCACGAGCGCGAGCTTCACGGAGGAATTCGGTTTCAAACACTGGTTCCGGGACGGCGAGAAAGAGCTGCCCGAGGACCTGCTCGTGGTCATCATCGCGCGCGAGCCGTTTTCCTGGTCGCAAAGCTTTCACCGCCAGCCCTGGCACGCGGCTCCCGAGATCAAGGAGCTCGACTACTCGTCCTTCATCAGGGCCGAATGGCGCGGCGGCGTCTACGACGAAGCGGGTGAATTCCAGGAAGATGCCCGCGAGCACGACCCGCTGACCGGAGACCGGTTCAAGGACATCTGGGGGCTGCGCGAAGCCAAACTCCTCCAGTGGACCGCCCTGCCGCGTCGCCAGCGGCGGCTCCTGGTGGATTACGACACAGCCAGGCAGGCGCCCGAAATCTGGCTCGACATGGTCTGCGAAAGCTTCGGCCTGACCAGGAAAGCCGATTTCGTCCCCATCGAAACCTACAAGGGCCTGGGCGGGGAGACGTTCCGCGGCTCACGCTATCCCGATATCTCGGACGAGGATCGCGACTTCATCAGGTCCCGCCTGAACGCCGACCTCGAAGCGCAGTTCTTTGGCAAGTGAGCATGCATACGGCGCTGTTGACGTGGGATTTTCCCCCCGTGCCCACGGGGCTCGGCCGCGCGGCGGCCGAGATCGCCTACGGGCTGGTCAGTCAGGGTACGCGGGTGACGGTCTTCACCCTCGACCGGAAGGGGAGGCGTGTTTCCGAAAACGGCCTTCTCACCGTCATCGGGATCGAGCTCGATGATGACGGCCCCCTGGCCAACCTGCGCAGGCGCGCCCTTCTTGGCCATCTTGCGGTGCCGATCGCCTTCGCACGGGCCGTCCGGGAAGAGGAGCGGCACAAGCCCTTCGACGTGATCGAGGCGACGAACTGGTATGCGCCCGGTGCGCTTCTCGCCGACGGCCCGACCCCGCTCGTGATCCGGAATTCCACCCCAGCCATCGACGCCTTCGATCCGCAGGCCTCGCTTCGCGACCGGGCCGACCTGCGGTTTGCCCACTGGCTGGAAGCAAGAACCGCCAGAACGGCGGCCGCGCTGATCTCCAACGCGCCCCATCACGCGGGAAAGATCCGGAACTGGTACGGACCGAACCACCCCGACCACAGCGTCGTACCCCTGAGCCTCGAACCCTCGAAGGTCGAACGGGGACGCAACGCGCCTCCGCCTCCGGCAAACGGTCCCTACCGGTTCGTCTTCGTCGGCCGGGCGGAACGTCGCAAGGGGTTCGAGGAGATGCTGGCCGCCTTTGCGCGCGTTGCGCTGACCGAAGATGTCCATCTGACTGCGATCGGTCTTGGAAGCGGGGATCTGGAGCGGAGCGTGAAGGCCCTTTCGCTTGACCCGAAGGTCTTGGAGCGGATCACCGATCTCGGCCGCGCCGAGGAGGAGGACCTTCTTGGAACCCTCGAGCGCTCTCACGCCGTCCTCGCGCCCTCGCGTTATGAGAGCTACGGCATCGTCTACCGCGAGGCCGCCGCTTTCGGACGCCCCCTGATAGCCTGCGCCGAAGATCCGAGTGCCTCGGACCTCGTTGCAGAGCACCCGATCGGGATCCTGGCCGAGCGCTGTCAACCGGATGCCATCGAAGCTGCCATCCGGAAACTGATGGCGGACGCCGGGGCAGCCGCGCGCATGAGGGAGGCGGGGCTGGCTCTCGCAGGCAGTCTGGGCCGGGACCGTCTCGGCCGCAGGACACTTGCCGTCTATGATCGAGTGCGGCGGGTCCACCGCAGGTCCCTGGCTGCGTGAAGGAGCTCGACCTCGGACTTCCGGACGATCTTCGGTGGCGGGGTCGTTGCTTCGTGTGCGCAGGCCGTCTTCGCCGCCCGGCCGTGGGGGGTTGCCCCTGGTGCGGTGTGGGCCTTGGCAGCGACTGGGATGGCCGCCAGGGCAGGGACAGGGACTGGCTCGCCAGTCTTCTCGTGCCTGGAAGGCTGCGACCTGAGGCGGGAAGCATACCCCATATCGACGATATCTCGATGAGGCAGATCGCTGCTGGCGCAGGGCTTGTCTTCGAGCCCGACGAACCCGGTCGTCTGTCCGGGCACAGCGACCAGTGGGCACATGGCAGGTTGAAGGAAATCGATATCGCGAACACGGAAATCTCGTTCGTCGTCCTCGCCCACCGCGCCGACAGCCGGTATCGCGATGCCGTCGGACATGCTCTTGAGATCGGTGCGGA
>CAZAFU010000168.1:0-2752 GCA_964484475.1 uncultured Caulobacterales bacterium
TCCAGCAGGTGTCGAAGATCGCGCGCGCGATGGTCACGCAGTTCGGTTATGCCGAGGAACTGGGCTACATCGACTATGCCAACGAGCAGCAGTCCTACCTGGGCGCCTATGGCGGCGGCACCAGCCACTCCGAGGAGATGCAGCGCCGCATCGACGCGAAGGTGAAGGACCTGGTGGACGAGGGTTACGAAACGGCCAAGCGCATCCTGACCGAGAAGCGCGAGGATCTGGAGCGGCTGGCCATGGGGCTCTTGGAATACGAGACGCTGACCGGCTCGGAGATCCAGAAGGTCATCGCGGGCGAACCGCTCAACCGCGGCGACGACGGTGACGACGCGTCCTCGACCGGCGGCACGCCCTCGATCACGGCGATCCCGAAGCTGAAGAAGCCGAAGGCCGACTCGGACGGGGGCGCCGATCCGGATCCGACCCCGGCGGAATAAGCGCACAAGCCACACAGGCCCCGCTCCGGCGGGGTCTTTCGTTTCCCGAGGCTTGCGCCAATCGTCTCGGCCCGGTTTCATGCCCCTGCGTGACAGGCATGAAAGGCGCCCCATGAACCTCACCATGCTGTCGGATCTCGCCGACCTCCTCGCCGCGTCGGCCATCATCGTGTCGCTGGTCTTCGTGGGCTACGAGCTGCACCAGAACCGCACTCAGGCCGAACTGTCGAACTGGCGCGCGCTGCTCCAGACCCTCGTGGACTACAAGGGCCTGACCCACGACCCCGAATTCGCGGCCTTCGTCACGCGGGCGCAGACGGATTACGAGGCGCTCAGCGACGCCGACCGGATGCGCTTCGGTCTCTACATGGAACAGGGCGTCCACATCATCGGGAACTTCCTGAAGCACAACAATTCTCTGCCGCGAAAGCTCGAGGGTCTCGAGGACGCGGTCACGAACATGTTCGTGGACATGCTGACCACGCCCGGCGGTCGCGCGTGGTGGGCCGAGGCGCATGAAAAAGGGCGTTTCATGCCGTCGACCTACGAGACGGTCAACGCGCACCTGGCGAAGGGGCGCGTCAGAACCGCCCGATGATCGCGGGATCTACCCCTTGGTGTAGCGCTTGCGCGCCTCTTCCATGCCCTTTTCCATCGCCTTCCAGGCGTTCTGGAATCCGGACTGCATGTCCTGCCAGGCGGCGAGGTTGGCCTGACCCATCTTCTCCAGGCGTGCCATCGTCTCGTCGCGCTGGGCCTCCATGGCCTCGAGCTGCGTCTTCAGCTGGGCCTGGGCATCGGCGCCCATCTTCTCGGCCTCGGCCTGCATCTTCTTGATCTCGGCGTTCCACTTGTCGAGCTGCGCCTGCGCCTCGGCCACAAATTCGTCCTGCGTCTTCATTCCCGCTCCTGTCGTCCGGTTGGGTCCACGGAAGGCAGTGTAACACGCTCCGGTTGAAATGTGGCGACGAATGCGCATGTCCCTCACGGCGCTTTGGGCGTTGAGCTTCGCCCGTCCTCCTGAAACAGTCGCCGCGAGTCCCGATCGGCCACCGGAGCCCCCGCCGCCATGCCCGCCCTCGTCCCGACCGACCACTTGGGCACTGTCGTCTGGCTCGGCGTCACGCCGGACCGCGACGCCGCCCTGCAGAGCGCCCCGCGCGAGGCGCTGGACCTGACCTTCGCCGGGCCGAAGGGCGAATCCCATGCCGGCCTCACCCGCGCCTCCGACAGCCGGGTGGTGGCGCAGTACGCCAAGGGGACCGAGATCCGGAACGTGCGCCAGGTGTCGATCCTGTCACAGGAGAACCTCGAGGCGATCGCGGCGGACATGGGCCTGTCGCGGGTGGAGCCCGAATGGTTCGGCGCGACCATGGTTCTCGCCGGCATCCCGGATTTCACGCTGGTCCCGCCGTCCTCGCGCCTGCAGGACGAGGCGAGCGGCGCGACCCTGACCGTGGACATGGAGAACCTGCCCTGCCACCTCGTCGCGCGCGAGATCGAGGGCGCCCATCCGGGCCACGGCCGCGCGTTCAAGGCGGCCGCCGCCGGGCGGCGCGGGGTCACGGCCTGGGTCGAGCGGGAAGGGACGATCGCCCTCGGCGCGCAACTGCGGCTGCACCTGCCGGCGCAACCGGCCTGGCCGCACCGCGATCCTGCCGCGCGGCTCAGAGCACGCTGAGAAACGCGATCGCCGCCCCCATGCCGAGCACGATACCCCAAAAGACGAGAATTCCGGCCGTCGACTTGACCATGGACCTTCCTCCTTTCCCGGTGGTGTTCGTTGGCCTCCGGTCTTCCATGGAAGGCTTAATGCTCTCTTTACATCTCGGCGCGGGCCGGGGTTCTTCACAGCTATTTCCGCCCGGCGCGCGATTGGCGGGAAGACGGGGGGAAGTGTCGCAATCGGTCCTCACATCCCCGCCCATGCCCGCTATAGGCGAGTGAACGCACAGACTTCGCGGAAGGGAGCTCCGGGACACATGGCCGTCAAGACCGACATCGAAATCGCGCGCGCCGCCCAGAAGAAGCCGATCCAGGCGATCGGCGAGCGTCTGGGCATACCGGCCGAGGCGCTGCTGCCCTATGGCCACGACAAGGCCAAGGTGAGCGAGGATTTCATCGCCGGGCTCGGGGACCGGCCGAACGGCAAGCTGATCCTGGTGACCGCGATCAACCCCACGCCCGCGGGCGAGGGCAAGACCACGACGACCGTGGGCCTCGGCGACGGGCTGAACCGGATCGGCAAGCGGGCCGCGATCTGCATCCGCGAAGCCTCGCTCGGGCCGAACTTCGGGATGAAGGGCGGC
>CAZAFU010000169.1:0-2709 GCA_964484475.1 uncultured Caulobacterales bacterium
CCAGCCGCCCCTCGTCAAGCTCTTCTGCCCCTGGGGCGCCGGAACCTGGCTCCTCTCCGGGCTCACCGAGGACGACGCCCTCGGCTTCGGCCTCTGCGATCTCGGCATGGGCTTCCCCGAGCTCGGCTATGTGTCGCTCGACGAACTTCGCGGCATCAAAGGCCCCTTCGGCCTCACCATCGAACGGGACCTCTCCTTCGAGCCCCTCGCCACCCTCACAATCTATGCCGAGGCCGCCCGCATGGCCGAGGCCGTGGTCGAGGACCGCGCCTCGCTGGAGGCCGCCTTTGCGAGACTCGAGCGCCGCGCGAAGGAGGACCGGCGGGTCCTCAAAGCCCGGATGCTCTGACTTCTGTGGCGGGCCGGGTCACCTCGGTCCGCTCCGCGCCTCGCGCCGCATGGGAGCCGTCAACGCATGCCCCGCATTGCAATGTCATGCAGTCTGCACTACATGTTGGCGATCAGGAGGTCTTCATGCTCGATATCGATCTGTCCGATCTCAGCCAGGACAAGGGCGCGCGGACAACCCAGCTGCGCCATGGCGACCGCCTGGCCGATCTCATCGACCGCGCCGTCGCGGCCCTCGGCATCGAGAAATCGACCTTCCTCCGGGCCGCCATCGCCAAGGAAGCCCAGCGCATCCTCAAGGAGAGCAGCCGCCATGTGATGAGCGCCGAGGACGCTGGCAAATTCGAGGCGGCCCTCGACCGGAAACCGACGGTCACAGCTAAGGCCAAGGCCGCGGCCAAGGCCTATCGCGCCCGGGTGGTGCATGCCGACTGAGCGGAGGGCCCCGCTCCGCATCGAACGTTTCGACCCCGCGCGGCATGACCGGGCCGGGTTCTCCTGCGGGGTGCCGCGCCTCGACAATTTCCTCACCCTGACTGCCAAAAAGCAGCAGGCCGCCGACATGACCCGGGTCTATGTGGTGGTCGAGGACGGCGACACCCGCGCTCTCGGCTATCACACCATCGGCATGGGGATGATGGAGGCGAGCCTCCTCAAGAAACGGCCGCGCGGCGCCCCCGACCACGGCGAGCTTCCCGTCCTCTTCCTCGGTCAGGTCGCGGTGGATCAGCGCGCCCAAGGACAGGGCCTTGGCGGCATCCTCATGCACCATGTCTTCGAGAAGGCCAGCTTGGTGGCCGATGAAGCGAGATGCTTCGCTCTCCTCCTGGACGTGATGACGGATGGCCGCGAGGACGCCCTCGAGCGACGCCGCGCGTGGTACGCCTCATTCGGGTTCGAGCCTTTCCCGAGCCGTTCGGCGCGCATGTTCCTGACCCTGAAGGATGGGCGGGCGATCCTCGGGAATAGCCGGTGATCGGGATGTGCGCTGGTCGTGCGGCAGCCTTGGCGAGAGTGCCGGGCCTATCATCCGGTTCCCGATCGGACGGATCCCGTCGCGCCCAATGAACCCGTCCTGCCCGGCTGGTTTACCCGTCGGAACGGTAGGCTTTGGTCAGGCGCCCCGTCTTGGTCACGACGCCGAGGCGGTGAAGCGCCGCCAAGGTCGACGCCTTCGTCCGGTTATGCTTCGCCATAAAGGCCTTCGCATCCTCGTGGAACTTCACCGCCGCCTCGGGTGAGGACGGGTCCAGCACCTTCGGGGCGCGCCGTTGATCGGCACAAGACGTCGTCATCGGCCGACCATAGAAGGAAGGATCGGCTCCCTCCAGTCAGGAAGCGTCCCGCCCTGCCCCGGCCGCATGGGCTCACATTGCGCAGAAGGTCGAGATCGAGTAAGACGAAGGTGCTTTCTTCGATGACGCGTTCCGGTCTCCCGCTCCGGCAGGAGACATTCCGTGAACCACGTACATCTCATCGGTCGGCTGGGCGCCGACCCGCTTTCTACCCCCTATGCCAGCGATCTTGGTCGGGACGATCCGAAGATCCTTGTCCGCTTCGACCTCGCGGTTGATGGGGCGAGCAGCCGAAAGGCGGAGGAGACCCCGCCCGTCTGGGTGCCCATTGTCCTCTTCGACGGTCAGTCCGCGCGCTTCGCCGCCGAGCATCTGACCAAAGGCGATCTCGTTGCCCTGTCGGGACGGCTCGACCTCCGCCGCTGGACCGATGAGGACGGCAGAGCCATCCGTCGCCTCCAGGTCATCGCGAGTGAATTGCGCAAGCTGACCCCGCGCCGGTCGCCTGACGACGAAGGCGCCGATCCTCCGCCAGAAGACGACATCTCGGCCACCAATGTGGTGCCCCTCAGCCATGAGCGGACCCAGCGGCGGGAGCGTCTGCAATGACCGCTGCGGGTTGCTCTTTCACCTCCCCGTTCGGCGACGATGCCGGACGGGTCGGAACGGCTTTGGCGTCGGACCGATCCGGTCCCTGTTCTGCCAGTCTCGCCAGCCCCGCCCGCAATTGTTCCGGGGTCCAGCTGTCGAGCCCGGCCTCCATGACGAGGCTTCCGAGATATCGGGCCGCTTCGTCTTGCAGGGCCTTCTTGCGTTCTTTGAGTTCCGCTTCCCTAGCTTCGAAGCCCTTGAGTTCGGCGAGCGGGTCTTTCTTCCGTGGCATGATGGCCTCCTTTCGGTGTGGGTGGGACCATCGTGACGGCCTGCATCAGTCCCGTCGCGGGATACAATTGGGCTCGATCGCGCGAAGAGGTTCCGGCGTCGGCGGCCCCATCATCGCGGGAGCCCGGTTTCCCCGAAGAGAGGGAACCGGGATGGTCCTTCAGGGCCCGGAGGGCCTGACTTG
>CAZAFU010000170.1:0-2690 GCA_964484475.1 uncultured Caulobacterales bacterium
CAGGACCGTTTCACCGCGGTGGAACCGGGCGAGGGAAGCGTCCCGGACGGGGTCCGGCACGTCAGAAACCAGGAAGAACTCGCAGGCGAAACCTTCGACACGCTGGTCGTGGGTATCAAACCCCAGATGCTCGCCGATATTCTTCCCGCCTACACTCAAAACCTCGCCAATGGGGCCTATGTGCTTTCCATGGCTGCCGGCGTCTCCGCCGCTGCGGTGAGCAGGCTCCTGAACGATGCGCCGACCATTCGGATCATGCCGAACCTGCCCGCCGCCATTCAGGAAGGGGTCTCCGCCCTTTTCGCGCAAGAAAGCGTCAGCGGTGACCAGCGCGACCACGCCGAACACCTGGCCCGGCTCAGCGGTCAGGCGCACTGGATGGACGACGAAGACCGGATCGACCGTTTCACTGCCGTGGCAGGGTCCGGTCCGGGCTACGTGTTCGAGCTCCTGCGGGCCTATGTGGCTGCCGCCGAAGCGCTCGGCTTCGAAGCCGACGAAGCCCGCGAAATGGTGTTGGCAACCGTTATCGGGACCGCGCGGATGGCCGAAAAGGACGACCGTTCACTCGAAGACCTGCGCAACGCGGTCACGAGTCCGAACGGCACCACCGCCGCAGGGCTCAAGGGTCTTGCCGATACGGCAGCCCTGGAGGACGCCTTTAATGCGGCGCTTCGCGGAGCCTATGACAGGGCCGTCGAACTCCGCTGAGGCTCGAATATTCAAGCGTGAGCAGGAGGGCCCCCCGAGGCCCCGTCAAGAGTTGATACATAAGTTATTGTGGAGATTGAGATCATGGATGCCGAAGCCCACGTCATGAAACTCGGTGAAGCGGCGCGGAACGCAGCAAGGCAGCTCGCTGCCGCGTCCACCGATCAGAAGAACACCGCCATTCAGGCGGCGGCCCGCCGGTTGAGGGAGAACACCTCCGCTCTCGTGGCCGCGAACGAAAAGGACGTGGAGACCGCAAGGTCGGGCGGGCGCGACGACGCCTTCATCGACCGTCTGGTCCTCAATGACGAACGGATCGAGGGGGTCGCCTCGGCGCTCGAACAGATCGCCGAGCTGCCCGATCCGGTCGGGCGCGTGCTCCATACGACGGAACGGCCGAACGGGCTAAGAATCGAACGGGTCGCGGTTCCCATCGGGGTCGTGGCGATGATCTATGAAAGCC
This sequence comes from uncultured Caulobacterales bacterium, assembly GCA_964484475.1. GTDB lineage: Bacteria > Pseudomonadota > Alphaproteobacteria > Caulobacterales > Parvularculaceae > Parvularcula. The sequence goes on from CAZAFU010000170.1 coordinate 1,175, forward strand.
GCCCCAATGTCGGCGCAGACGCCGGCGCTCTCTGCCTCAAATCCGGCAATGTGGTGATCCTCCGTGGCGGCTCGGAGAGCAGTGGGTCGACCGACGTGATCGTCCGCTGCCTCAGGGAGGGGCTCGAGGAAGCCGGTCTTCCCCAGGACTGCGTGCAAACCGTCGGAACCCCGGACAGGGCCGTGGTCGGTGAGCTGCTCCGCGCGACGGACCATATCGACCTCGTCATTCCAAGGGGCGGGAAGGGCCTTGTCAGCCTCGTGCGTGACCAGGCGCGGGTCCCGACGCTTCTTCACCTCGACGGCAACTGCCACACTTACATTCACCGCGATGCCGATCTCGAAAAGGCGGTGGCCGTGGTGAAGAACGCCAAGCTCCGCCGGACCGGTGTCTGCGGTGCCACGGAGTCCCTCGTCATCGACCGGGCCGTCGCCGGCGACGTCATCCCAAGGCTCTCCGAGGCCCTTGGCGACTGCGAGCTGCGCGGCGACGAGACAGCACGCCAGTATGACGACCGCATCAAGCCCGCCACCGAGGAAGATTGGGAGACGGAGTATCTGGGTCCCGTTCTGTCGCTCAAGACCGTCGAGAACGAAGACGAGGCGATCGGCTGGGTCCAGAAATACTCGTCCGGCCACACCGACGCGATCATCACCGAGAACCAGGGTGTCGCGAACAGGTTTTTTGCCGAGATCGACTCGGCTATCGTGATGCACAACGCTTCGACCCAGTTTGCCGATGGCGGTGAGTTCGGCATGGGCGCGGAGATCGGAATTGCAACAGGCAAGGTCCATGCGCGCGGTCCGGTCGGCCTCGAACAGCTGACGACGTTCAAGTATCGCGTGCACGGGGAAGGCCAGACCAGGCCGTAGTGGGCGATGACAGCAGCTGCAGGGGAGCGCTCCCCTGCAGTCGTGTTTCCAATGGTATAGTATTGCGGGGCAGCAATGAATATTGAGGCACTTGTTTCCTTGGGCGGATATTTCGTCCTGATGCTCGGGATCGGGCTCTACGCCTACAAACGATCGACTGACGACAGCGCAGCCTACCTTCTCGGCGGGCGCCAGCTGGGTCCTGCCGTCGGCGCGCTGTCGGCGGGTGCATCGGACATGTCCGGCTGGATGCTCCTCGGTCTTCCGGGGGCCGTTTTCGTCTCAGGGCTGTCGAGCGCATGGATCGCCGTCGGGCTGACGATTGGTGCCTTCTTCAACTACCTTCTCGTTGCCCCGCGCCTGAGAGCGTATACGGAAATGGCGGACGACGCGATCACCATTCCGGATTATCTCGAAAAGCGTTTCGACGACCGCAGCCGGGCCCTCCGGGTCCTTTCCGCCATCGTCATCATCATCTTCTTCACTGTGTATACGAGCTCCGGCGTGGTCGCCGGGGGCAAGCTCTTTGAGGCTTCGTTCGGCCTCGACTACCGCATGGGTCTCGTTCTCACGGCAAGTGTGGTGGTCGCCTACACTCTCTTCGGCGGGTTCCTCGCCGTGTCGCTTACGGATTTCGTGCAGGG
>CAZAFU010000171.1:0-478 GCA_964484475.1 uncultured Caulobacterales bacterium
GGCTTCATCCCGAAAATGTCGGCGAGGCGATCCGCGCCATGCGGTCGCACGAGAAGTTCGCCGGTGTCGACGTGTCATCGGGCATCGAAAAAGAAAAAGGCCGCAAGGACCCGGCGCTGATGATGGCCTTCGCCGAACGGGCCCGCGCCGCCTGGGAAAGCTGACCTCTCCGCGCCGCCTTCCCCGTAGCCACCCCCGCCCTCATCGGCTACGCCGCCCCCTCAAGGAGACGACCATGCCGGACCCGACGCCGACGGACATTTCGGTGCCTTCGGCGGGCGTTATGTGGCCGAAACCCTGATGCCGCTGATCCTCGAACTCGACCAGGCCTATCAGGACGCGAAAGCCGATTCGGGCTTCGAAGCCGAGCTTGATCGTCTTTTGGCGGAGTATGTTGGGAGGCCCTCGCCCCTCACCTATGCGGAGCGGCTGACCGAGCATGTGAGAGCGACCGCCCCGAAGGGCAAAGGCGCCAAAA
>CAZAFU010000171.1:578-867 GCA_964484475.1 uncultured Caulobacterales bacterium
CTGCGCCTTGATGGACCTTCCCTGCACGGTCTACATGGGCGCGGCGGATGTGGAACGTCAGAAGCCCAACGTTTTCCGCATGAAGCTCCTCGGTGCAGAGATCGTTCCCGTGACCTCCGGCAAAGGCACCCTTAAAGATGCCATGAACGATGCCTTGCGCGACTGGGTAACCAATGTCGAGGACACCTTCTATGTCATCGGCACGGCGGCGGGGCCCCACCCCTACCCGATGATGGTCCGGGACTTTCAGTCCGTGATCGGACGGGAAGCCAGGCAACAGATGCTGGAA
>CAZAFU010000171.1:877-2379 GCA_964484475.1 uncultured Caulobacterales bacterium
TGGCGATGGCCTGCATCGGCGGCGGCTCGAACGCCATCGGCATCTTCCATCCTTTCCTCGACGACCGGGACGTCCGTCTGATCGGCGTGGAGGCGGCCGGCAAAGGTCTCGATACGAACGAACACGCAGCCAGCCTGACCGGCGGACGGCCGGGCGTCCTTCACGGCAATAAGACCTATCTGTTGCAGGACGAGGACGGACAGATCGACGACGCTCACTCGATTTCGGCGGGCCTCGATTATCCGGGGATCGGGCCTGAACATGCCTTCCTGCACGAGGAAGGCCGGGTGACCTATGTGTCGGCCACGGACGACGAAGCCCTCTCCGCCTTCCAGCTTTGCGCGCGCCTGGAAGGGATCATTCCCGCCCTCGAGCCGAGCCATGCCCTCGCTCGCGCCTTCGATGTCGCGGCGGAGATGAACGAAGACCAGATCTTGCTCCTCAATATGTGCGGCCGCGGCGACAAGGATGTCTTCACCGTTGCGAAGGCCCTCGGCGTCGAGGTTTAAAAGACCACACTGCAAGGGTTCATCGACTGAGAAGGTCGCTATGCTATCACACCTCCAGAACCTTGGAGTGAGGGTGGGGCATGATCCGCTGCGTCAGTTTTCTAGTCTTCGCATTGATCTTAGCCGTACCGGCATGGGCCCATCCCCACGACGGCACAACCGAACCCAAGCTTCTTCCGCTCACTTTCGCTGAGGACGGCGCCGTCCTCGCGACCCTCCCAAGACCCGAAGGAGAGGACACGGTTCTTAGGGTCATCCATGCCGCACGGCTTTCGAGCGGTCTGGGCTCGAACCCGCTGGGCCTCGACCGAGGGTGGGGAACTTCCGGCCACATTCTTCGGTTTCGCGTCGCGGGCGGGCGCGTGACGGCGGAAGTCGAGAACCAGACTTACCGGGCGAGCACGGACAACCTCGCGGAGCAACGCGCCGTCGCGCAGTCCTTCGGACGCTCGATCGTGTTTTCCGGTCCCGTGGTCGAAGAAACCGCAGACGCCGTCACCGTCGATATTGCCCCTCTTTTGTTGAGCGATCTCATGGGTCTGGCGCAGCGGCTCAAGGAGGACGGGGGCGACGCCTTCACCCTCGATCGCGCCCGGTCGCGTGTGGCGCCCGGCGGCATTCTCACCTTCCCTCTCAACACCGAAGTGGAGACCGAACTCACCTTCGCCTCCACAAAACCCGGCGGCGAGGTGCGGGCCATCGTCGAGAAGCCCGAGGTGCCGCCCTCGTCCTACGCGGTGACGGGGCTCTACTTCCTCGACGGGACAGCGCCGGATCGGGCGGCCGCGGTCGAGCCCTCGGCCCGGGGCGAGCTCGAGATCACCTCGCTTCTGGAGAGCTATCTCCGTGACGGATCGCTCGACGTGCAGAAGATGGGCCGGGGCTTTGCCTGGCTCGATACCGGCACCCATGCAAGCCTTCTGGACGCCGGGAATTTCGTGCGCACCCTGACCGAGCGGCAGGGGATGCAGACCGGATCGCCCGACGAGATCG
>CAZAFU010000171.1:2389-2686 GCA_964484475.1 uncultured Caulobacterales bacterium
GCCTTCGCGCAGGGCTGGATCACCGAAGATCGGCTTCGGGATCGTATCGGTTTGTTTACCAAGAACGGATACGGCCAGTACCTGAAATCCCTGCTTTCGGGGGGCTGACGGCCGGCGCTCGGCCCCGCCCCCGGGGCCAGCATCGGGGGACGGGCCGCTGTTCCATCACTTCCGCGCCCTGCACAGGCGCTACGTATCGCATCACGCCGACCGCGCCTGCGGGACCGGGCTTCCCCGGATCGGTCTTGTGCGGTCCGGCCAGGTCGAAACCGTCGGGCAGCGGCCGGAGGGTCTTCG
>CAZAFU010000172.1:0-2640 GCA_964484475.1 uncultured Caulobacterales bacterium
GTCGAACCCGCTCTTCCTGCTCGACGAGATCGACAAGATGGGACAGGACTTCCGCGGTGATCCGTCATCGGCGCTTCTCGAGGTGCTGGACCCGGCACAGAACGATACGTTCTCGGACCATTATCTCGAGGTGGACTACGACCTCTCGGACATCATGTTCGTGACGACGGCCAACTCGCTGAACATGCCGCAGCCGCTTCTCGACCGGATGGAGATCATCCGTATCCCCGGTTATACCGAGGACGAGAAGGTGGAAATATCCCGCCGCCACATCCTTCCGCGCCTGCGCAAGGAGCATGGGCTGAAGGAGGAGGAGTGGACGCTGTCCGATGGCGCGCTTCTGAAGCTGATCCAGCTCTACACCCGCGAGGCGGGCGTCAGGAGCCTCGAGCGTGAACTCGCCAACCTCGCGAGGAAGGCGGTGACGCAACTCGAGAAGGGTGAAGTCGAAGGTACCGTTGCGGTGACCGAGGACAACCTCCCCGACTTCGCCGGCGTTGCGAAGTTCCGCTACGGCGAGGTGGAGGGCGACGACGCCGTCGGTGTCGTCACCGGCCTCGCCTGGACATCGGTGGGTGGGGATATCCTCAAGATCGAGGGTGTCACCATGCCCGGCAAGGGGCGCATGACCCCGACGGGCAACCTCAAGGAGGTGATGAAGGAATCGGTGTCGGCTGCCGCGAGCTACGTACGCAGCCGTGCGGTGCAGTTCGGCATCAAGCCGCCTGTCTTCGAAAGCACCGACATCCACATCCATGTGCCCGAAGGCGCAACGCCCAAGGACGGCCCCTCCGCCGGCGTCGCGATGGCGACGGCGATCGTCTCGGCCCTGACCGGCATTCCCGTCCGCAAGGATATCGCCATGACCGGCGAGATCTCGCTTCGTGGCCGGGTTCTGGCGATCGGCGGACTGAAGGAGAAACTCCTCGCCGCCCTTCGCGCCGGAGTGAAGACGGTCCTCATCCCGCAGGAGAACGAGAAGGATCTCGCCGACGTGCCCGACAGCGTCAAAGAGAAGCTGGAGATCCTGCCGGTGGAACATGTCGACGACGTCCTGAAGCATGCCCTGACGGGCCCGCTGACGCCGATCGAATGGGATCCGGAGGCCGAGGCCCTGAAGAAGCAGCAGGCCGCACCGGAAAGCCCGGACGACGCCGGACCGGTGATGACCCACTGAGACCCGGTCACATGAACGCGAAAGGCGGGCCTCGGCCCGCCTTTTTCGTGCCGGACGCCCCCGGGTCCTTTCGCACCCTTCCCAAACCGGACCGGCCGCTCTAGCAGCAGGGCCATGTCCGTTCCTCGACCTGCCCAGTGCCGCACCATGGAAGACGTCCGCGAAGGCGTCGACGCCCTCGACCGGGAGCTCGTGAAGCTTCTGGCGGTCAGGCAGGGCTACATGGAAGCGGCTGCCCGGATCAAACCTGCGCTCGATGACGTCAGGGTGCCCTGGCGCATCGAGGACGTGGTGGAGAAGGTGCTGAAGACAGCCGCCGCCGAAGGGCTCAGCGACCGAATCGCCGAACCGGTCTGGCGTGAACTGATCGAATGCTGCATCGCACACGAGGCCGAAACCTGGAAAAAGCTACGCCAAGATCCGGCCGAAAAAGGTCAATAAAAACAAGGCCGTTTCCCGCAAACCCAGATTTCATGCGGGTTTCAGCGAATTATCCCTTTGACGTGGGACATTGTGCCTGCCTAGCGTCCCCAGAGCGGCGCGAAAGCCGCGCAAACAAAGGGTTTCCTCGCCATGAACAAGAACGAATTCATCGACGAAGTCGCGCGCAAATCCGACATGAGCAAGGCGCAGGCCGGCAAAGCCGTCGATGCGGTTTTCGACACCATCACCGAAGCGCTCCAGAAAGGCGATGACGTCCGCCTCGTCGGCTTCGGCACCTTCTCTTCCGCCCGCCGCGAAGCGCGTGAAGGCCGCAACCCGCGCACCGGCGAAACCATCAAGATCAAAGCTTCGAACCAGCCGAAATTCTCGGCCGGCAAGGGCCTGAAAGACGCGCTGAACTAAGCGCGAAGCCCCTGCCGGGACCCGACCCGGCGAAGCGAGGGCCCCGATCCCGGCAAGGCACCACGGCGCGGCGTCCATCGCTGCCGAAGGGGCTTTGCCGGGGCGGGGCCTTTTCTTTTCTCCAGACTTCGTCCTGAGGGCGAAAAAGACGCCCCGCGGCGCTTGCCGCCGCTGACGATTCGGGCCTAAGGCGGCCTTCCATGACGCGGTACATTTTCATCACCGGCGGCGTGGTTTCCTCACTCGGAAAAGGGGTGGCCTCGGCAGCGCTCGGCGCGCTCCTGCAAGCGCGAGGCTATTCCGTCCGTTTGCGGAAGCTCGACCCCTATATCAATGTCGACCCGGGCACGATGTCCCCCTACCAGCACGGCGAGGTCTTCGTGACCGACGACGGCGCGGAGACGGATCTCGACCTTGGCCACTACGAGCGCTTCACCGGGGTGTCGGCCACCAAGGGCGACAACATCACCACGGGGCAGATCTACCAGTCGGTGATCGAGAAGGAGCGGCGGGGCGACTATCTCGGCGCCACCGTCCAGGTGATCCCCCACATCACCGACGCCATCAAGGACTTCATCCGCTCGGATGCGCTGGACCCCGAGGGCAAGCCTGTCGAC
>CAZAFU010000173.1:0-2586 GCA_964484475.1 uncultured Caulobacterales bacterium
GCGAGTGACGCGCCCGGTCATGGTCTATTCCCTGATCGGGAACTGGCTGGTCTCGGCCCCCCTGATCGGTGTTTTCACGATCGTCTTCGATCTAGGCGCGGTCGGGATCTGGATCGCGATGACCAGCGGAACGATTGTCTATTCGGGCCTGTGCGTCTGGGCACTTCGAAACCTGCCCGCGGCGCGAGAGGCGGCAAGCGGTGGGAGCCCCACATGATGCCCCGTTCGAAAGATCACGACCTGGATCGGCGCGCGATGTATCGGGAGATGCAGCGCGCTATTGGATGCTCACAAGTCCCGCATGCCGGCCGGAATGGTCTATGAGTTCCATGACCTCGAGATCATACGCCTCCTCCGAGATTGGGCTGGGCTTGAATGCCTCGTTGCGTTCGACTCCTGAAGCAAAGCCGAGTTCTGCCGCGGGCCAGGCGAGATTGGCTGTTACGACAGTGACGATCTCCTCCTCATCCACGCCACCCGTCGGCGAGGTGACATGCTTGTCTCTGCCTTCGGCTTCTCCCTTACCCGTGAGGAGTTCGTCCGGCGGCTGCGGGATGCCATCGACCTCCCCACCATTCGGTTCTCTGTGGCAAAGCCGAGGCGTCGGAGAGAAGCCCCCTGGCATTATCCCGCAGCCGTAGAGTTCTGAGAGTTCGAACGATGCAACGATTTCTCACCCACGTCATATGGGGGTGCCCCGAGTGCGGGCGCACAAATAGTCAGGATGTCGATGCGCCCAAGTTGAACTTTATGGCAGAGAAGACGAGCGAAATCGTTGGCGACGACCGAGCCTAACTAACCTGCGACAGGGTGCGACACCACCATCACCGGCTATGCCTGGGCCAACCAAGGCGAAGTCAGCTTTGAGATGGAGGAGCCGACTGCGTTTGAGGTGCTGGGCGACATGCCCATGCACGAGCCCGACCCGGAAGGCTTCTCTCGACTGCCCCCGCCGGACGACCCACACGGCATCGCCCAGGAAACCCTTTGGAACCTTCGGACCTTGATCGATGATGGCAACGACCTTCGCCTCGTCGATCCGCAATTCCGTAATCGCTTGGTCTTCTCCGGCGCCGTCGCGGTCCTCGAAGCCTATCTCGTCGATACGATCCGAAACGTCGTTCAGAAGGACCGGCCCCCCCTTGTGCGACTCTCAACCACGAACGGTGAGATGCAGAAGGAGGTGCTGTCCGTCGCCATGCCTGGCGTGAAAGCTGATCCTGACATTCTCGATCAGTCGATCGAGGATCGCTTACGGGCAGCTATCGACGCTAATCTGCGGGCGGTGCTGTATCACAACCTCGCAACCGTGATCGCAATTTACAGACCCGCGGGGAACGTCGGGCTGACCGCCGGGGATGAGGACCGGAAGAAGCTGTCTCACTACATGAAACTGCGCCACGACTGCGTCCATCGGAATGGCGCCTCACCGGAGGGCGAGAAGCACACCATCTTCGAGAGGAAGTTCGTCGAGGAGGCGACCGAACGCGTTGACCGCACGATCGACCATGTGGAGGACCAAATTACGGGCGCGGTACCGTTCTGAGGGACGCATGCAGATTTCCCTTGGTGATGCTATCAAGTAATACCATGCAGGACACGGTCTCCGGTTCACATGAATGAACTGCGAAGGGGAGCGGTCTCACCTCACCGGTGCCTCCGGATGTAGCTGCTGCCGATCTCGACCCAGAACCGGCGAGCTTCCTTCGTCTGCGCGAGCGCCCATTCGTGTTAGATCAGCGAGTAGGCCTCGCGCACGCGATGGACGGCTTGGACGGCTGTATACCGGAACTGTAGGAGGTGCAGCCGCCGAGGAAGCGCTGGCTCCCGATGCCACGGTCCTTCGCGAGCTGACGCATATCCTTCGATCGCCACGGGGATCGCGGCGTTCCGCTGCGCTACCTCGGCCACGAGCGGATCGGCCGAGCCGCTCGCCATCACGTCCTGCATGTAAGTGACGGCGTGACCTCGATCCGCGAAAGACCGTCCGACAGATCGGGGCGCTCCTTCGTCTGGGAACAGTGGCAGGATCGGCGCCGGAGACGTCAAGCGGCGTGGTCATCCGCCAGAGCAGCTTCGACATCACGTGGGTTGAGCGAAGGGAATTCGGCGACGATGGCCGCTATGCCGTAACCGGCCTCGTGGAACGAGCGGATTGCCTCGACGGGGATGCGAGTGCCAGCGGCGACAGGCCGGTTGCGCATCACGCGTCGGCTTTGGTCGATCGTGCCGACCGTGGCCTCGTCGCGGGCCGTGATCGTCCGCAGCTTCTGGTCCAGGTCGTCGGTGATTTCGCGCAGCGCCAGCTTTGGCAATCGCTGGCCAGACACGATCTTCTCGGGCTCGCCGGTTTCGGGGTGGACGTAGGCGACCCTCCCGTCCTGCACCCATAGTTCGGTGCCACGCCACAGATCGGGACCGATCTCGGCCAGCTTCACCTTTACCTAGCGCAACTGCTGGAGCGACGTCTCGTCCCGCAGGCGGGCGATTACCTTCAGCGAAATCAGGTCAAGATAGGAGTAGATGCGGCTGAATGCGGCCCGGCGCTCCTCGCAAGCGAATTCGGGGCGGAAGAACTCCGTACGG
>CAZAFU010000174.1:0-678 GCA_964484475.1 uncultured Caulobacterales bacterium
CATCGACTTCTGCATGGACCGCCGCGAGGAGGTCATCGCGTACGTGCAGGAGCGCTACGGGCATGATCGGGTGGCGCAGATCATCACCTTCGGCGCCCTGCTGTCGAAGGCTGCAGTGCGCGATGTCGGCCGCGTGCTGCAGATGCCCTACCTGCAGGTCGACCGGCTGTCGAAGCTGATCCCAGTGGAGGGGGTGAAGCCGGTCTCGATCGAGACGGCGCTGAAGACCGAGGAGCGGCTGCGGGAGGCGGCGAAGGCCGAGGAGGTCGTGGACCGCCTCCTGACCCACGCGGCGCGGCTCGAGGGGCTGCTGCGCAACGCCTCGACGCACGCGGCGGGGGTGGTGATCGGCGACCGGCCGCTGCATCAGATCGTGCCCCTTTATCTCGATCCGCGTGCGGACATGCCGGCCACCCAATTCAACATGAAATGGGTCGAGCCCGCCGGCCTCGTGAAGTTCGATTTTCTAGGCCTCAAAACACTCACCGTCATCAGGCGTGCGATCGACAATCTGAAGGCGGAGGGCATCGCGCTCGACATCGACCGTATCCCCGTCGATTGCGAGAAGACATTCTCGATGCTGACGAGGGGGGAGGCAACGGGCGTCTTCCAGCTCGAAAGCGCGGGCATGCGGGCGGCGCTCAAGGGCATGCGCCCGGACAGCCTCGAAGACATCAT
>CAZAFU010000174.1:692-2559 GCA_964484475.1 uncultured Caulobacterales bacterium
CGCTGGTCTCGCTCTACCGGCCGGGCCCGATGGACAATATCCCGACCTACAACGCCCGAAAGCATGGGGAGGAAGAGCCCGATCATCTCCACCCCCTTCTCAAAGACGTGCTGGAGGAGACCTTCGGGGTCATTATCTACCAAGAGCAGGTGATGCAGATCGCGCAGATCCTGTCGGGTTATTCGCTCGGCGAAGCGGACCTTCTCCGGCGGGCCATGGGCAAGAAGAAGAAGGAGGAGATGGACCGGCAGAAAATTCGCTTCGTGGACAATGTCGATCCGAACAAGGCCGAAAGCATCTTCGAGCTGGTGGCGAAGTTCGCGGGCTATGGTTTCAACAAGTCCCACGCCGCCGCCTATGCTTGGATCAGCTATCAGACGGCTTACCTCAAGGCGCATCACCCCGCCGCGTTCCTGGCGGCGTCTATGTCGCTCGACCTTGCCAACACCGACAAGCTGTCCGTGTTCAACGGAGAAGCGAAGCGGTCCGGGGTGGTTTTGCATCCTCCGTGTATCAACCGTTCGGGAGCCGACTTCGAGGCCCGCCGCGGAGAAGTCTTCTACGCTCTTGGCGCGGTGAAGAATGTCGGTTTCGAGGCCATGCGCCACATCGTCGAGGCGAGGAAGAAAGGCGGGGCGTTCCGCGATCTTTTCGACTTCGCCGAGCGCATCGACGGGCGCCAGGTCGGGCGCCGCGCCATCGAACAGCTTGCCCGGGCCGGGGCATTCGATGCGGTCCATCCCAACCGGGCGGAGGTGCTCGCCGCGGCGGATTTCATCTGCCGCTATTCCGCCGCGCAGGCCGACGAACGCAATTCCGGCCAGGGCGGCCTCTTCGGCGGGCCTTCCGTGCAGACACCTCGGCCCAAGCTACCGGAACGGCCTGTGTGGGACGTCAGCGAGGCTTTGGAAGAGGAGCGACAAGCCATCGGCTTCTACCTGTCCGGTCATCCGCTCACGGCCTTTGCCGAGGAGCTGGCGAAACAATCCGTCCCCCCCGCATCCTCTCTTTTTGCCGAAGAGGATGTCGGTACACGAACCTTGCTTCTCGCCGGGGTGGTCCGCGAGGTCACGAACCGGCGGTCACGCTCGGGCAAGCCCTTCGCTTGGATCGGCTTCTCCGACGAGAGCTGCGATTTCGAGGTGACAGCCTTCAGTGAAGTGCTTCTCAAATTCGAGGATCTCCTCAAGCCAGGAATTCCGCTCCTCCTGTCGGTGACAGCGGACGATCAGGGCGGGGCCTTGCGCCTGACCCTCGAGAGCGTGCGCAAGCTGACCAGGAACGAGCGGCGGGGCCACGGCGCGCTGAGTATTCGGGTGGCCAATCCCGACGCGCTGTCGGCCATTCGGGCCAGCCTTGCAGCGTGCGCCCCTCCGGGAGACCATGTCGAGACGACCAGTCTCATCCTCACCTTGCCGGAGCAGTCCTGCGAGGTGATCGTGGCACTCCCCCGGGATTTCAGGGCAGGGCCTGAAAACAGGGGCGCCTTGCAACTGATCGACGGCGTGGGCGTCGTCGCAGGAACAGCGTAAGACGAACGATGGGAGCCGGTTCGTGTTGGGTTCCCGGTTCTTGCCCAATCATGAGGTCTCCATGTCCCGTCTCAGCCTTCCATTTCTCGCCGCTGCCCTTCTTCTTGCCGGGTGCGGCGAGCCCGAGACAGGCGATGCCGGAGGCGTAGGCCCAGTCGGAGAAGAGCGGGGCGCGGACGACGCAGCGGCGGGCGAGGCGGCAAGCTTGCGCGACGTGATCGAAGCCGAGCCTCGTTTCGCAACCCTCGCGGCCGCCCTCGATGCCGCCGATCTGATGACCACCCTCGACGAAGAGGGGCCGATCACCATTTTCGCGCCCACTAATGACGCCTTCA
>CAZAFU010000175.1:0-2540 GCA_964484475.1 uncultured Caulobacterales bacterium
GTCGCCTTTTCCCACCCGGTCAGGCTCCTCGTGAATGCGCTCGGAGTGCCGCCGCAGATCATGCTCGACAAGGCGCGACAGCACGACGTCAAGGTCGGCGCACTGGTCGGATCCGCGAAGCATGCGGCCAAGCAGGTCGAGGCCGGCGTCGACATCCTGATCGCGGCGGGCGGTGAAGCGGGCGGGCATTGCGGGGAAGTCTCGACCATCGTCCTCGTGCCGGAGGTCGTCCGGGTCGCGAAGGGAACACCGGTTCTCGCGGCGGGCGGCATCGCGACCGGACAGCAGATGGCCGGGCTGATGGCCATGGGCGCCTCGGGCGCGTGGTGCGGCTCCGTCTGGTTGACCACGGCCGAGGCCGAGACGAGCCAGGCGGTGAAGGAGAAGATGCTCGCTGCCAATTCCAGCGACACGGTCCGCTCACGCTCACGTACGGGCAAACCCTCGCGACAGCTCAGAAGTTCGTGGACGGATGCCTGGGAGAGCGGCGGGCCGAAGCCCCTTCCGATGCCCCTCCAGACCCTGATCTCCGAGCCGGCTCTGCGGCACATCGACAAGCTTGCCGATGGCGGCCATGAGGGCGCGCGGGATCTTTCGACCTACTGGGTCGGGCAGGCCGTCGGGCTGATGAACGAAGCCGAGTCAGCCGGACAGGTCGTCCAACGGTTCAAGGAGGAGTTCGTTGCCGCCTTCGAACAACTGAGCGAGGTTGTGGAAGGATGAAGGAGGCGCAGTTCTTCCTCGAGGAAAGCGCGGCGCTCGACGAGCTTGTGCGCCAAGAAGGCCTGTCCGGCCGGGAAGTGACCCTCTTCAAGGGATGGACCGTGGACCAGGTCCTCCGTCACCTGCATTTCTGGAACGGCGCTGCCGTGCTGTCGCTGGAGGACCCCGAAGGGTTCGCGGCAATGCTGCAGGAGGCATTCCCAAAGCTTGGCGCCCTTGGTATCAGGGGGTATGAGGACGAACTGCTCGGCGATCTCTCCGGCGACCGGTTGCGCGAAGACTGGATAGTGCGGGCGGAAGCGACCGCAGGCGCTTTCTCGAAGACGGACCCCGAACTCCGTGTGCCTTGGGCCGGCCCGCCGATGAGCGCGCGATCATCCATAGCCGCAAGGCTCATGGAAACCTGGGCGCATGCTCAGGCGATCTACGATGTGACCGGAAAAAACAGAGCCGACACCGACAGGATCTATTCGATCGCAGAACTCGGGGTCAGGACCTTCGGCTGGACCTATACCGTGCGCGGAGAAGCCAAACCACAAGTCAAACCGCATGTGCGCCTCACAGCTCCCTCCGGCGAGCTCTGGACCTTCAACCCTGAATCGCAAACGGAATTCATCGAAGGGCCCGCCTCGGCGTTCTGCCAGGTGGTCACCCAGACGCGGAACATCGACGACGTCGAACTCAATGTGACAGGACCTGTGGCCCGCGACTGGATGTCGAAGGCCCAGTGCTTCGCAGGCGGAGCGGAAACACCGCCCCCGCCTGGGGCGAGGTATCGGCAAAAACCAGCCGATAAGGATTGAATTTCGTGTCCTCGAAAGGAAACGGCGCCGGATCTGGCGTCCCCGCCATCGGCATTTCCTTTCCGGGCCGCCCCCTTTTTTTCTTCAGGATTTCTTAACTGCGCTCAAAAGACTGAACTTTAATATATCAAGACTTGTATCCTGAGAATTTCATTATTTATCAGCATGTTGACGGGATTTCTTGCCTCCTTTTCCATCTGGCCATCGGCAGGAAAAAGGCGGTTTTGAACCGCTGATTTCATAGAATGGAAGGACCCCTTTTCTAGGGAGGCGGACGGGGAAACCGCGCCTGAAAGAAGGTGGAGGCAGACATGAAGTCCGCAAGACAGCTCGCGGCGGCTCTCGCTGCGTTCACGCTATCCGCTTGCTTCGGCGGCGGCGGATCCAGCGGTGAACAACCTCTCAGCGCTTCGCCGTCTCCGGCATCGCCTGCACCCACCGCTCCGTCCCCTGCACAACCGGCGCCGCAAACGCCGACAAACAGTCCGAAGCCGGCCAAACCCAAGCCGGCTCCCTTCGACCCTTCGACCACAGACGCGCCAACCCCTCCGGATCTCAGCTTCATTGACCCGGTCGCACCTCTGGATACTGCTCCGAACCGGGACGTCTTCCTGTTCTCGCAGCAGGCAACCCTGGGGTCGAATTCTGTCGATCTCGCACGGATCGAGACCATGGGGCTTGATAACTGGATCCGCTGGCAGATCAGCCTGCCTTGGGTTTCCTATGCCGACAGAATGCAGGAGCATATTGCGGCGACAGGAAAGACCGGCGGCTCGCGGGCTTTGGAGGGCATGTTCTGGGAGAGGGCCATCCACGGGCAGGATCAACTGCGCCAGCGGATCGCCCACGCCCTCAGCCAGATCGTTGTCGTCTCCACCAAGGCCACCACGGCGGCGGGCTACGCCAATTCAATGACTGTCTATGCCGACATCCTCCAGGAACAGGCCCTCGGCAATTATTGCGACCTGATCCGGGATGTCTCCCTGACACCGGCCATGGGACGATACCTGACCC
>CAZAFU010000176.1:0-2521 GCA_964484475.1 uncultured Caulobacterales bacterium
CACCTCTGCGTTGCGCCCGATCCATCCATAGAGTTCGCTTTTCTTATCGATGGTCCTAAACGGACCAGGGCAAATGAGGTTCACGGCTTGAAGTGGGGCGCCCTCAAGCAAAGTATGAATGCCTCTAGCTGCGGTCCTTAAATCCTCTGGCACTCTATCATTGGCGGGCTTAACCATAGAGGCCGCTTGGCGATCTATCGCAAGTCCGCCTGTGCCGATCCTGTTTCGGACGCCATAGATGACATCATCGGAAGCAAAATAGACTGCGGCAATCTTATTGGTCATACTGGCCACTGAGTAGGTCCGATCAGGTCAACAAGTGGTGTAACGTGTTGACCAGGCGACTTGAAGGCCTCGAAGATCACAAGTGTTAACCGTCCCTTAACAGCTACACAGTAGACTAGTAGGAAGAGTAGCGAGATATGTTTTTGCTATACAAAAACTCTCGTTCAGGGGGCCTAGCGCCGCCCCCCGAAACCCCAGCTTGAAGGCCCCAACGGGGCCTGGAGAGCGGATCGCCGCTCAACCACGACCAAGGGAACGCCCTTGGATGCGAAGGAGGATCACGAGGCCATGGCCCGCCCGAAGAAAGCACCGGAGGACCGTCGCACGGAGCAGATCAGCCTGCGCGTCTCTCCTGTCGAGGCGGCTGCCTTGCAGGAGCGCGCCGACCGGGCTGGCATGAACGTCACCGCCTTTGCCCGCGCAGCCGCGCTCAACAAGAAGCTGACCGCCGCCCCTTCGTCCTCTGTCGATTTCGAGACCCGCCAGGAGCTTCGTCGTATCGGCGTGAACCTCAACCAGATCGCCAAGGCCCTGAATGCTCGAAGAGAGGGTATTCCGGCCTCTCTAGAGCAGGCCTGTCGCGATCTAGATGCAATCTTCGATCAATGGTTGCCGCATGATCGTTCACGTAACCAGAGGCCATAGCTTCAAAGGCCTTGGCCGATACCTTCTGCACGACAAGGGCGCGAAGACTGCTGCCCGTGTGTCTCACGTCGAGACGGCGAACCTGCCGACTGAGAACGGCCGCGCAGCTATCGCCCATATGATCGACACCGCGACCCATGCGGACCAGCTCAAGAAGGCGGCCGGGATGAAGCTCACCGGCAACAAGGCCAAGCCGGTCTATCACCTGTCTCTGTCTTGGTCGCCGGAAGAGAAACCGACTCAGGCCGATCAGCTCGCCGCCGCTCGCGAAAGTATTGCGGCACTAGGTATGACGGATCGGCAGGCCCTGATCGTTCTGCACACCGACACCGATCATCCCCATGCTCATATCGTCTTGAACACGGTCTGCCCGGAGACTGGTCGGGCCGCAGATACGAAGAATGATCGGCGGAAGCTGTCGCAATGGGCCTTAGCCTATGATCGTCGTCACGGTCGGGAACATCTGTGCCCGGAGCGGGCGAAGAACGAAGACCGCCGCCGCAAGGGCGAATGGGTCAAGGATCAGAGCCTGAGCCGACCGCAGTGGATGGCCTGGAAGAAGGTCCAGACCAAGGAGCTATGGGACCAGCACCGAACCGAGACGGCCACCATGCGCCCGGAGCGCAAGGCGCAATTTGATGCCCTATGGCGGCAGAAGCAGCATCGGATCGAGACCCGGCGGCTTGAAGTGAAGGCCCTCTATCGGCCGATCTGGCGCGATGTGTTCAAGCGACAGCGAGTCGAGCTGAAGGCATTCGATGCCAGCTTCCCAAACCGTCTCTCCTACGCCCTGCAACACCCTCAAGGCCGGGGTGCGGGAATGCTGAAAGCCCTCATGTTCACCGGCCTACTAAGGCGCGACTTCATCCGCGATCAGGATGCAGAGCGGCGGAACATCGCGTATCAGCAGAAGGGACGGATCAACGATGCTGCGCGTGAGATCACTAAGGCCTGGAAACATGATCGCGATACGCTGCGCGCGTTGCATAAGGCCCAGGACGAGGCAAGGTTTCAAGAAACCAAGAGCCGTGTCGATGATGTATGGAAGACGCCAGCCCCGGAACAATCGACCCGGCCGGAGTTCGAGCAAAGTAAGGACCGTCGTCAGGACCAGGCTACGCGCCAAGCTGTGGAGGCAGGAGATCAGCCCGCCAAGAAGGCTCGACGAAGCGCGAAGGAGATCATGAAGGACGGGCAAGCAAGATCACGAGGCCGCTCCCGAAGTAGAACGCGCCGACCCAATTAATCATGGATTAACTGAGGTCATATATAATTAATGAATGGAAGAAGAATATCGAGGCGTTCCAAAGGCAGAATTTGACAAGGCGTTGCGGGCCAAGATCGCAGAATTGAAGCGGCAGGGTCAGAGCAAAGCGCTCATCTGTGAGCGTAGCTTTGATATTGAAGATGAGGTTGTAGCGGGCCTTCGTAAACGGAAAGCGAACAACCGACCTCGCACTAAGTAAGCCGCGCGACTTGACCCCCAAAATAACGGTGCGGTAGTTTGGAGGTGCGCTAGGCGTGGTGTGCTACCACCACGCCTAGAGCTGGTACCAGCAGGTCGACGGCTGGCGCGTCACATGGCGACCCT
>CAZAFU010000177.1:0-2195 GCA_964484475.1 uncultured Caulobacterales bacterium
GATCGATCTTGGTGGCGGAATCGATATCATCGACGGCGAGGTGCCGCTTCCCGCCGCGCTTCCGGTCTTCCTGACCGGCCTTGCCGGCCTCGGCTTCGCACGCAAGAAGAAGAAGACCGCCTGAGCCGCACACCAACGCACACGACAGTCAGGAGAGCGGCCCCCCGGGGCCGCTCTTTTTTTCGCCGTCGCGACTACCGCGCCACGAAAAAAGGCAGCCCGCGGGGGGCTGCCTTTCTCCGACTTCAATGACGGCGGCGATCAGGCCGCGAGCTTGCGCAGCACGTAGTGCAAAATCCCGCCATTGCGGAAATAGTCGAGCTCGTCCTGGGTATCGATCCGGGCAAGGAGGGTGATCTCTTCCTTCGAGCCGTCCTTGCGGGTGATGACCGCCTTGAGGTCCTCGCGGGGCTTGAGGTTCTCGATCCCGTCGATCGAGACTTCCTCCTCCCCGGTCAGGCCGAGGCCCTGCCAGGTCTGGCCGTCCTTGAACTGGAGGGGCAGGACGCCCATCCCGATGAGGTTGGAGCGGTGGATACGCTCGAAGCTCGAGGCGATGACGGCGCGGATGCCAAGAAGAATGGTGCCCTTCGCCGCCCAGTCGCGCGACGAGCCGGTGCCGTACTGCTCACCGGCGAAGACCACGAGCGGGGTACCATCCTGCTTGTACTTCATCGCAGCGTCGTAGATCGGCATCTGCTCGCCGGTAGGCACGTACTTCGTGTACCCACCTTCGACACCTTCCAGCATCTGGTTCTTGATGCGGATATTGGCAAAGGTCCCCCGCATCATGACCTCGTGGTTGCCGCGGCGCGAGCCATAGGAGTTCGGGCACCTGGTGGTTCTGGAGGTAGGAGCCGGCAGGGCTGTCTTCCTTGATCGCGCCGGCCGGGGAAATGTGGTCGGTGGTCACCGACTCGCCGAGGAGCGCGATGACCCGCGCACCCTCGATGGGTTCGGGATCCTTCGGCCTGCGGTCCATCCCTTCGAAGTAGGGCGGGTTCTGCACGTAGGTCGAGGACGGCCACTCATAGGTATCGCCGCCGGAGACCTCGATCGCCCGCCAGCGCTCGTCGCCCGTAAAGACTTCGCCGTAGCGCTCGGCGAACATCTTGGCGTTGACGTTCTCACGCACGAGCTCGGCGATTTCCTGCGAAGTCGGCCAGATGTCCTTGAGGTAGACGTCATTACCGTCCGCATCCTTGCCCAGGGGGTCCGTGGTCAGGTCGATATGCATCGAACCTGCAAGTGCGTAGGCCACGACGAGCGGCGGCGAAGCGAGGTAGTTGGCGCGGACGTCCGGCGAAATGCGGCCTTCGAAGTTCCGGTTCCCCGAAAGGACCGAGCAGGCGACGAGGTTGTTGTCGTTGATCGACTTCGAGATCGGCTCGGGCAGGGGCCCCGAATTGCCGATGCACGTGGTGCAGCCATAGCCGACGAGGTTGAACCCAAGGGCGTCGAGATCGTCCTGCAGCCCGGACTTCTCGAGATAGTCGGTGACCACCTGGCTGCCCGGCGCGAGGGAGGTCTTCACCCACGGCTTGACCGCAAGGCCCTTCTTCTTGGCGTTGCGGGCGAGAAGACCCGCGGCCATCAGGATCGAAGGGTTCGAGGTGTTGGTGCAGGACGTGATCGCGGCGATGACGATCGAGCCGTCATGGATACCGTAATCCTCTCCGTCGACGTCGTAGTGAACCAGGTCCTCCACCCCGTTCGCGCCCTCCTGGACGAAGCGCGCCTCGGCCTTGTCGTCGGGCCGGCGGGTCTTGGCGATCGGGCCGCCCTTGATGACTTCGACGTCCTTGCGGAACTGCTCGACGGTGTTTGTGAGGGCGATCCGGTCCTGCGGACGTTTGGGACCCGCAACCGACGGCACCACGGTGGAGAGATCGAGCTCGAGGGTGTCCGTGAAGACAGGCTCGGCACCGTCCTCGCGCCACAGGCCCTGCTCGGAGTACCGCGCGGTGGCCCCCGGGTCGTGCCACAGGCCCTGCTCCTTCGCGTAGGCCTCGACGAGGGCGATGCGGTCTTCCTCGCGACCGGTGGCGCGCAGGTAGCGCAGGGTTTCGTCGTCCACCGGGAAGAAGGCGCAGGTGGAGCCGAACTCAGGCGACATGTTGCCGATGGTCGCCCGGTCCTCGAGGCTCAGCTTGCCGACGCCTTCGCCGTAGAACTCGACGAACTTGCCGACGACG
>CAZAFU010000177.1:2238-2469 GCA_964484475.1 uncultured Caulobacterales bacterium
CATCTTGAAACCGACCACTTCGGGGATCAGCATGCTGATCGGCTGGCCGAGCATGCCGGCCTCGGCCTCGATGCCGCCTACGCCCCAGCCGAGGATCGAAAGGCCGTTGACCATGGTCGTGTGGCTGTCGGTGCCGACCAGGGTGTCGGGATAGGCGTAGGTCTCGCCTTCATGCTCGGCGGTCCAGACGGTCTGGCCGAGATATTCGAGGTTCACCTGGTGGCAGATGCC
>CAZAFU010000178.1:0-2409 GCA_964484475.1 uncultured Caulobacterales bacterium
TTTCGGAAGGCGGCACGACTGTCCTCATGGTCACTCACGACGTTTACGGAGCGTGTCAGGTGGCCAGGCGGGTCGGGCTTTTGCGGCAGGGCCAGCTTGTGGGAACCTTCGAAGCCGCCGCCGGAGGCCGCATCTCGCCCGATGAAGTCCACCGCGCCTTCGCCGAGGAGCACGCGGCATGAGCGTTCCCCTACTGATCGCGCGTGAGGAATGGCGGTTCTGGATCCGCTCCCGGCTTGCCGTGGCGGCGACCGTACTCGCGCTCCTTCTGGTTGTCGTATCGCTCGTGACCACCATGTCCCGACTGGCGAGCGAGCGTGAGGCCCGGTCAAGTCTACAGACGACCGCGGAGGAAACCTTCAGGGCCCAGCCCGGCAGGCACCCCCACCGGATGGTCCATTATGGGCACTACGTCTTCCGCACGCCAGCGCCTCTGGCGGTGGTGGATCCGGGCGTGGATCCTTACACCGGAACGGTCCTCTTTCTCGAGGGTCATCGGCAAAACCTTGCCACCTTCTCACCTCTCTATTCAGGGGCACAAGGAGGACCCTTCGCGCAGGTCACGCCGGCACTGGTCTATCAGGTTCTCGTGCCGCTTCTCCTGGTGGTGGTGGGGTACGCGTCCGTTGCGAGGGAGCGGGAGGCGCGGACGGACCGTCAGCTTTTCACCTCCGCCCTCAGGCCGGCGGACCTCTGGCTCGGCAAGGTGATTGCGCTTGCGGGGCTGGCGGGCGTTCTGCTGGTCCCTCTGGCGCTCGCCGCCTTCGGGGTTCTCGCCGCCGGAGAAAACCCCCTCGCCGCCGCACTTCTCGTTGCTGGCTACGCTCTTTACCTCTTGGTCTGGTGCCTGATCATCGTCGCAGCGTCCGCCCGTGCCGCAGCACCGTCGGGGGCGCTTCTGGTTCTGGTATCGGCCTGGGTCGGCCTGTCGATCCTTGCTCCCCGGGCGGCGTCGAGCCTCACCGAGAGTGTCCACCCGATGGCGAGCAAGATCGAGAGCGACCTCGAACTCACCGTTGCCCTTCGCGATGCCGGGGACGGGCACAACGCCAGCGACCCAGCCTTCGCACGGCTGCGCGCGAACCTCTTCGAAGAGTACGGCGTTGACCGTGTCGAGGACCTGCCCGTCAATTTCCGGGGCATCGTCGCGCAGAAAGCCGAGGCCGATCTGACGGATGCGATGAACCGCTTCGCCGAAGCCCGGATGGAAAAGGAGCGCAGGCAGGCGAGCACGCTCGGTCTTCTCAGTGTCACCTCGCCGGCTCTGGCGATCCGCAAGCTGTCCACCGCGGTAGCCGGAACAGATCTTGCCCACCACCACCGCTTTCTTCGCGAGGCAGAGGCCGCTCGTTTCGACTTCGTTCAGGGCCTCAACAAGCTGCACGCGGAAGAGCTTGCCTATGCGGACGATATCAACCGCAGCAGTGATCCGGAGGCGGAACGGCGTACGCGGGTGAGTGCGGAAAACTGGCGGCTGCTGGACGACTTCACCTTCACGCCGGCCCCCGCCGGAAGGCGCTTCCTGAGGGCCTTCTGGCCGCTTTCGGTTCTTCTCCTCTGGGCTGCGGGCGCGGCCTGGCTGGGCCTGAGGGCGGTTCGCCAAGCTGCGGAGAATCTCGATGGGTGATGTCAGCCGTGAACTGCGCTTCATCCTGCGTGATCGCATCGCCGTTGTGACGCTCGCCGCGGCGTTCGCTCTTTCCCTCTTTTCGGTCGTTACGGGAATCGTTGAAGTCGGGGCGCAGCGCGAGACGATCGACCGGCTCGAAAACCTGACGACCGAAGACCGCAACATCGCGATCGAAGGGCAGGCCGATCCGGGCGGGGCAGGCTACTACGCCTACCATTTCACTTACGACCCACCCTCCAATCTCGCCTTCGCCGCGGAAGGCGTCCGTGACACGCTGCCCTGGAAGCACAGGATCAGGATGCTGGCGCTGGAAGGTCAGATCTATGAGGCCGATACGGGTAACCCGGAGCTTTCTTTCTCCGGACGGCTTGATTTTGCCTTCGTTGCCAGCGTGCTGATGCCGCTCTTCCTGATCCTCCTTCTGCATGACGGGATCGCCGGGGAGCGGCGGGCGGGACGCCATGATCTCCTCGCGGCGACGAGCGCTTCAGGCGAAGGTCTCTTTGCCACCCGTGCGGTACTCAAGACCGCCCTGCTTCTCGCGGCAGTCGTGGTGCCGTTCCTCCTGGGCGCGATCTGGTCCGCCTCGGCGCTACAGGGGGTACTGATCGTTTTGGTCGCCTGCGCGCTCAGTGCCGGCTTCTGGCTGATCGCCGGTGTCCTGGTCACGCGGCGTCTTCACTCGGGTTCGGTGTCGGCCGCGACGCTTTTGGGACTCTGGCTCGCCGTGGCCCTGGCTGTCCCGGCGCTCGGCAAGCTCGCGGCTGAACGCTTCCACA
>CAZAFU010000179.1:0-2408 GCA_964484475.1 uncultured Caulobacterales bacterium
GTGTGAGTGGAAGCAGGGCATCAGCAACCCGCAGATCAGGCACCGCTCGCAGCTCGTGCCCTACGGCCTTGTCGGGGTGATCTCCCCCTGGAACTTCCCCCTGACCCTCAGCATGATCGATACCGTCCCCGCACTTCTCGCGGGCTGCCCGGTCATCGTGAAACCCTCCGAGGTCACCCCGCGCTTCGCGGCACCGGTACGAGAAGCGGTCGAGGCGGCAGGGCTCGGCGACCTTCTCGCCATCGTCGATGGCGATGGCAGGACCGGCGCCGCCCTTGTCGGTGAGGTCGATGCGGTCTGTTTCACGGGCTCTGTCCCGACAGGACGAAAGGTGGCAGTCCTCGCGGCCGAACGACTCATCCCCGCCTTCCTCGAACTGGGAGGCAAGGACCCCCTGATCGTCACCGGCTCTGCGGACATCGAGCCTGCCGCCGATGCGGCCCTTCGGGGTTCCGTCCTCGCGACGGGACAGGCCTGCCAGTCGATCGAGCGTATCTACGTACACCGCGCGAGCCACGATGCCTTCGTGGAGGCGCTGGTGAGCCGCGCGGAGAGGGCCAGGCTCAATACGCCTGATATCGGCAACGGAGAAATCGGTCCCCTGATCTTCGAGAACCAGGCTGCGATCATAGAGGAGCAGGTCCGCGATGCCTTGGAAAAGGGGGCGAGATGCCGGACTGGCGGAGAAATCGAGCACCATGGCGGCGGGCTCTGGCTGCGCCCGACCGTGCTCACCGACGTTCATCACGGCATGCGGATCATGCAGGAGGAAACCTTCGGCCCGGTGATGCCGGTCATGGCTTTCGATGATATCGAGGAGGCCGTGACCCTTGCCAATGACAGCCAGTACGGGCTTTCAGCGGCGGTCTTTGCGGGTTCGCTCGAAGAGGCCGAAGCGATCGGCAGGCGCCTCGAGGCAGGGGCGGTCAGTCTCAACGATGCTGCCCTCACCTCTCTTTTCTACGAAGCGGAAAAGCAGAGCTTCAAATTCTCCGGTCTCGGCGCATCGAGGATGGGCCCCTCCGGGCTGTTGCGTTTCCTGAGGAAAAAGGCCCTCATCGCACAGCACGGGCAACCCGCGCCCCTCGGCGCGTTTTCGGAGGACGGATGAGCGAGCCACTACTCTACGAAACGCATGGCGAGATCGCCGAGATCATCCTCAACCGTCCCGAGAAGAAGAATGCCCTATCCCTTGCCATGTGGAAGGCCATTCCTGGCCTCGTCGAACGGGCGGCCGGTGACAGCGGGGTCAAGGTCCTCCTCCTCGCAAGCAGCCACGATGCCGCTTTTGCAGCGGGTGCTGACATTTCCGAGTTCGAGGACAACTACCGCGACGCGAAGGCGGCCGCGGCCACGAGCGACATCATCGGGCGCGCGGTCGATGCCGTGGAGGCCTGCCCCAAGCCGGTGATCGCGGCCATCGAAGGGGTGTGCGTCGGCGGCGGGGTCAGCCTCGCCGTCGCGGCCGATCTCAGGGTCGCAAGCGAGAACGCACGCTTCGGCATCACCCCCGGCAAGCTCGGCATCCTCTATTCCCCGGCCGACACGCGACGGCTCGTCAGGGCTGTCGGAGTCGCAGGTGCGAAGGATCTCCTCTTCACCGGGAGGATCATCCATGCCGAGGAAGCCAGGGATCTTCGCCTGATCGACAGGCTCGTCCCTCCCGGCCAGGCGAAGGAAACCGCCCGTTCTCTAGCCGCAGAGATCGGGAGATTGTCCCAATGGTCCGTGCGCGCAACGAAGGCCATGATCGACGGCCTCGAAAGCGGATGGTCCGACGACGACAGGACAGGCCGAGAACTCTTTCTTTCGGGATTTTCCGGTAAGGACTTCGAAGAGGGGTTCAGGGCCTTCCTCGACAAGCGCAAGCCGGATTTTCCCTTCCGCTAGTCAAATCCGGGTGGCGGAGGCGGCCTGCCGAACATGGTTTCGAGTTCAGCTGCCGCAGCAAGAACGGTGTCGTCCGCGCCCTTGGGCCCGATGACCTGAATGGAGAGCGGCAGGCCCTCGTCCGTCAGGCCCGTGAAGACCGCCGCAGCGGGAAGACCCGCAAGGTTCGCCCATGCCGTCAGGTCCGCCTGGTTCGCGGGTACGGGATCGCTCCATCGGAACGCTGTCTGCGGGGCGACCGGCGCGAGGATGAGGTCGTGATCGCGAAAGGCCTCGGGGGCCGCTGCGGCGATGTCGTCGATATGCCGATAGGCGCAGGCGGCGACGTCGTCTGGCTGTTCCGCACCCCAGGCCATCATTTTGCGGAAGATCTCCGAGAAGCCCTCCCGGCGGTCTTTCAGCATTGGGGCATGGATCCCCGCAGCCTCGCGTTCCGATACCAGGAGCCCGGCCCGGCGCGACCTGCCGTGATCGTAAAGAGGAGGCGTGACGGGCCGCGTCTCTCCTGCCTGCTCCTC
>CAZAFU010000180.1:0-211 GCA_964484475.1 uncultured Caulobacterales bacterium
ACCTCTTCAAGGCCCGCCAGCGCGCCCAGGAGGAGTTCCAGGCCGCCCTCGACGAGTACGGCGTCACCGAGGAGCAGGTCCGCGAGTACCTGCGCGAGCACCCGCGCATGAACCACCCCTTCGCCCTGCCCCCGCACCGAGCGGCCGGCACCGGCGCCGACCTCGTCCACGAAGTCGCCCCCTACATCGGCAAGAATCGTTTGGAGCGGGC
>CAZAFU010000180.1:239-941 GCA_964484475.1 uncultured Caulobacterales bacterium
AGCGCCAAGACCTTCGCCACCAAGACCTTCCCCCAGAAGGCCGGCTCGGTCCGCAAGGTCGTCCCCTTCCTCCCGAGCATCGTCCGCTACGCGGCGAGCGAAGTCGGCGAGAAGTACCCGCGGACGCGGGAGATGTTCGAGAAGCTCTTGGCGCAGGCGGTGGAGCTCACCGAGGCGCAGCAGCGGAGTGTGGAGCAGGCCGAGACCGCGCCGGTGCCGCGGGTGGAGAAGAGTGGCGGGCTGCCTGTGATGGCGTGACGCTGTAGGTCTGGCTCACGTAAGAAAGGGTGGCTCTGCGGAGCCACCCTTTCGTCGTTTTTGGGGCGGCATGCACTACCCTTCCGGGCCGCGGCCGCCACCGCTCATTGGTGTAGGTCTCGACGTTCTGCCATCAACCGACCGCTAGGCTTTGGGATGCCCCCACGGATAGCCACCGTGGGCGGTACCCCTCTCTCCATTACCTCGCCGGAGGCAAGACCCTTCGGTGTGACCCATGGAACATCCACCCCAGAAATCCGCTTCGTCGCCGAGTTCATTGATTATCATGTCGGCTGCGCGCCAAGACGTGTCGATGATGCGCACGGCGCGTGAAACCGGAACCGAGTATGCCGACGCCTAGTCCGAACTACGCTTCGAAGTTCCCCAGCAGCAAGTCCCCCTGCATCTGCGGGTCCGGCCGCCGATTCAAGCGCTGTTGTAAAG
>CAZAFU010000180.1:951-1256 GCA_964484475.1 uncultured Caulobacterales bacterium
CACTTCGAGCGTTGCCCGATACGGCGGGACCCATGGAACGACTGGTCCGAGCCAGGCTTGAGTTTT
Organism: uncultured Caulobacterales bacterium; assembly: GCA_964484475.1. GTDB lineage: Bacteria > Pseudomonadota > Alphaproteobacteria > Caulobacterales > Parvularculaceae > Parvularcula. The sequence continues at coordinate 1,018 of CAZAFU010000180.1, forward strand.
CCCGCTACTGGGTCCGGCACGCAACTCTTCACGAACTCCTTAGCAAAGAAGACCTACCAAAGCTCAAACAACTTATCGGGGCGGCGGTCGATACAGGGAACATAGATAGTCTAGATGACTTTGTATGGATCGACGTTCGTGCAATGTGCGAACAGCTGGACCGCATCGTTCACCTCTTATGCGAGCAGGGTCGGCGGGGTGATGCACTCGATTCACTCGAGCGCCTACGAGGTCTGGTC
>CAZAFU010000180.1:1297-2006 GCA_964484475.1 uncultured Caulobacterales bacterium
GCTGGAATGCAACAGGAGAGGACGCGGCGCGAGCAGAACTAGAAATCCTGTCTTGACGCGACATCCGTAGCCCCGAGATCCTCCAAGTCTATGCATCGCTATTTTCCAAATCCTTCGGCCTAGGCGAATCCCTCAAAATCTGCCAGAAGCTCGTCGACATCTGTGAAGGAGCAGGAGAGAAGCTTCAGTACGGCCTGGTAGAATCAGTAATACTGGCATCCCATGACGACATGCTTGGCGCGAAGGAACGGCTGTCGGAGGCAATACGTCAGTATGAGTCGGAGCCGCAAGCAGGCACAACTACCCATTCTTTACTCCAGTACGGTCGGTCCCTGACCACAGCTGGGCTATGGAAGCTCCGCGACCCTCAAGACAGCTTCAAGAAAGCAATCGATGCACTCAACACCATTCTCGCCCTTGGGGTACTCAACGACTCTGGCATTGCTGAGGTCGAGCATGAGAAAGGACGCGCTTTTGCCGGACTGAAACAATGGGAGGCCGCAGAGGAGTCATACGCCAAGGCCCAGGCGTCCTACTTTTCGCCTGCTACGACGGTGGCGCACGCAGATCTGCTCTCGTTAATTGACTGCGGCGATCAGGCCAGGGCGATGCTCTATGCCCTAGACTATGATGCGCTCGATGCAGAACTGAAGTTTGACGTCTGTATCGCTTTCGTTCGGGCTGCAGCCGCAGGCGGCAACACCTCGTC
>CAZAFU010000180.1:2018-2400 GCA_964484475.1 uncultured Caulobacterales bacterium
AAGAAGGCTTGAAGACGTCGCTGCGACGGCTATTGAGCATGTTCGGTCGTCCCCGGCGCGCGATCGAATGGACGAAATGCGCCGAGCCATTGCTGAGCACCGGAGTCTCCCCCCCCAACAACTCACCCAAGCTCTTCCGTCCCGGGAACAGCTTCCTGAGTACATAGTCCGTATCAGCATTGAGGTATGGAGCAAGCTTGTGGAGAACCGGCGCTTGCTAACAACCGAAGCACGCAGCCTTGAGGACACCTACACGGCGTATGTGAAGACTCTGCTTCAGCAACGAGTAGCTGAGTACCAATGGAGCGTTGACGACCAGAATATGGGCGGGTGTGCGGGCGGCGCGTCATCAGAGCGAGGGAGGCGGGACCTTGTAGTTCAG
>CAZAFU010000181.1:0-1999 GCA_964484475.1 uncultured Caulobacterales bacterium
GCATCTCGGCCCCACCGAGTTCCGCCTCCTCGACCACCTGATGCAGAACCCGGGAAGGGTCTTCAGCCGCGAGCAGCTCCTGAACGCTGTGTGGGGCTCCGACGTCTTCGTCGAGGCACGCACTGTCGATGTGCATATCGGCAGGCTGCGCAAGGCGCTGGCCAAGCATGGCGAAGGCAACCCGATCCGCACGGTCCGCTCGGCAGGCTACTCGCTCGAACCCGTCGAGGCCCCCGAAGCCGTCGCGGGCTGATCCCTAGCGGACCCAGAAGCTCGGCACGAAGAGCACGAGCACAGTGAAGAGCTCCAGGCGGCCGAGGAGCATGGCCGCGGACAGGATCCACTTCGCCCCCTCGGGCAGGCTCGCGAAATTCCCCGCCGGCCCCACCACGTCGCCGAGGCCCGGGCCGACATTGGCGACTGCCGTTCCCGCCGCCGAAAGCACGGTCACCGCATCGAGGCGGAAAAGCGACAGCGCCACGGCCACCGTCGCGAAGGTGGCGAAATAGATGAAGAAGAAGCTGAGGACCGAGCGGAAGACCGCGGCGTCGAGCACCCTCCCATTGTAGCGGGCCACGGTGACACGGTGGGGATGGCTCAGCCTCTGGATGTAGACCGAGAGCGCCGTGATCGCGACCTGGAGGCGGAAGATCTTGAGCCCGCAGGACGTGCTGCCCGCGCAGCCACCCACGAACATCACGCAGAAGAACATGCCGAGCGCGAAGGGCCCCCAGGCATTGTAGTTGGTCGAGGCATAGCCCGTCCCGGTCATGATCGAGACCACGTTGAAGGTCGCGGCCCGGAACCCCTCCCACGGCTCGTAACCAAGACTGGAGACGATCCTGAGACCGACGATCAGGCTGAAGACGGCGGCCGCAAGAAGGAAGAAGCGGACCTGGCTGTCACGGAATAGGATCCCGCCCTGGCCCCTGAGGGCAAGCACGTAGAGCCCGAAGGGCAAGGAGCCCATGATCATGAAGAGAACAGCCACCATGTCCACCGGCCCCCGCATCAGGCCGCTGTCGACGAAATAGGCAAAGGAGCTGTCCTTCGTCGAATAGCCCCCGGTCGCCACCGTCGTCATGGCGTGGTTGAGGGCATCGAACGCCGTCATGCCGAGCATCCAGTAGCTCAGGAAGCAAAGGCTCGTCAGTCCCGCATAGAGCCCGAAGACCGCGGCGGCGAGGTCGTCCGCACCCGGCAGGATCTTGTCGGACCTGTCGGAACTTTCGAGCCGGAAGAGCTGCATCCCGCCGACCGAGAGGAACGGCAGGATGGCGATGGCCATGATGATCACGCCCACGCCGCCGAACCATTGCAGCATCGAACGCCAAAGGAGGAAGCCTGGAGGCCGCTGATCGAGCCCCACCACCACCGTCGAACCCGTGGTGGTGAGACCGGACATGGCTTCGAAAAACGCGTCGGTGACGGACAAGCGCTGCTCGCCGATGGCGAAGGGTAAGGCCGCCGCACAGACGAGCGCCACCCAGCTCCCGGTGGTGAGAAGGAAACCCTGCCGCGTGGTCAGCCGGTCGATACGCGCCCAGCATGAGGCCGCGAGACCTCCGCCCACCGCCATGCACACGAGGGACGACACAACGAAGACTTCGAAATCGCCGTTCGCCCCCGCCGCCTCGGAGACGAGATCGGCGAAGGCAGGGATCAGCATGGCTGCGCCGAGCGCGGCCACGAAAAGACCCATCACGAGGAAGACTGGACGGAGATCCCGCATCAGGCGGGATCGATACGTGTTCCCGCGGCGGGGTCAATCGTCCGCGGCAACCTTGCAGCAAGCTTCAAGGCGCATGATGCTCTCAGCATGGCGATGAACACCCAGCACATCGACGGAACACCGGGCCTCGTCCTTTCGGGCGGGGGCGCGCGCGGCGCCTATCAGGTCGGGGTGATCAAGGCTCTCGCCGAAGCCATGCCGGGCCCACTGCCCTTCCCCGTCATCACGGGCGTTTCGGTCGGCGCGATCAACGCCGTGGTGCTCGCC
>CAZAFU010000181.1:2039-2393 GCA_964484475.1 uncultured Caulobacterales bacterium
TTCGTCACCGATGCCATCCCGCTTTTCCTGCGGATGTTGCGTTGGGGCGGCGCCGCGGGTCTCAAGTGGACCGGTCTCTCCATGCCGCCGTCTCTTCTGGACACCGCGCCGTTGGAGAGGATCCTTGGCGAGCGGGTCGAGTTCGCCCGCATCGGGCGGATGATCGACCAAGGCTGTCTCAAGGCCCTGGCCGTCTCTGCTTCCTCCTATCAAACGGGTCAGGCCGTCACCTTCTTCCAAGGCGAGGCGCCTCTCGATGGATGGTCGCGCTCGCGCCGCATCGGCGTCACCGACGCGATCACCCGCGATCATGTCCTCGCTTCGGCGGCCTTGCCCGGCATCTTTCCCGCCCGG
>CAZAFU010000182.1:0-2391 GCA_964484475.1 uncultured Caulobacterales bacterium
CTTTCGTCATCATAGACAAGGGCGCTTCTCAGCCGATCGAGGCGCCCCGGTCCGCACAACTGCCCCTGGAAACCGCGGGGGGCGGCGCAGGGCGCGCAAAGCTTTCCCCGCAGCGGCGCCATCGCGAAAGGCGCGCCGCAAAGCTCGCATGCCGGTGCGTCGATGAACTGCAACCGGGACCAGCCCGCGGGCGAGAAGTTGCCGTTCCTGTCCACCGGCTGCCGGGTCACGGGACAGAGAGGGGGAAAGAAAAGACGCGCCGCGCCCTGTGACGTCAGCCCGGCTTGGCGAAAAAGGTCGCTTGGGTCAGGAAGCCTCGTCCGGAACCGAAACGCTCCTGCCTTATGAAACAAGCCCAGCCCCCGAAGATCTTCTCGCCGACCTTGCGCAAGTTGCGGCTCGAACGGGCGGCACGCAACTTCACTGAGCATGATTTCCTCCACCGGCGAATAGCCGAAGATGCGCTCGACCGTCTCGAGACCGTGCAGAAGGCTTTCCCGAAAGCTCTCTTCTACGGGCCCGCCGCCCCGATCCTCGCGTCGATGCTCACGCCGGAAGCCGATGTGGGTGAGGTCGTCATTGCGGGTGAGAGCGGCGCCTTCCTGCGCGCCTTGGGCGCTGTGGACCCCGTCGAGGCCTCGGCCACATCGCTGCCTTTTGAAAGTGAAAGTCTCGATCTCGTCGTCTCGCTGATGAGCCTCCACGTCGAGAACGACCTTCCCGCCGCTCTCGCCGAAGCCCGGCGGGTCCTGAAACCGGACGGCTTCTTCGTGGCAAGCTTCCCCGCGGAAAAGACCCTCGGCGGGCTCCGCGAGGCGCTGCAGAACGCAGAAAGCACGCTTACCGAGGGGATGAGCCCGCGAATCGCTCCTTTCGTTGCCATCAAGGACGCCGGCGGCCTTCTGCAGAGGGCCGGGTTTGCCCTCCCCGTCGCCGACACCCAGCCTGTCCGCGTCCGTTACAAAGATCCCCTGCGGCTGATGCGTGATCTCAGGGGCATGGGGGAAACCCAGAACCTCGTCAGGGGCGGGAAATCGGCCCTGAGGAGGGACGTTTTGGCCAACACCCTCTCCCAGCTCGAAAGCAGCGAGACCCTTTTCGAGATTCTCGTCCTGACAGGCTGGGCACCCCACGAAAGCCAGCCCAAGCCTCTCAAACCCGGAAGCGCCAAGGCTTCGCTGGCCGATGCATTCCGGCCGTCCGGATCCGACTAGGCCAGAAGGTCCCTGAGGGCCGCGGCCAGCGGCCGGTCCGCGGCGACGAGATCGGATCGGTCGAGGAGGGTTCGCGGGTCGGCCCATGCGAGGGCCTGACCCTCGAGCGGCTGGGGCACACCCTTGTATTTACGGCAAACGAAAAGGAGCAGGAGAAGGCCCTCCTCCTCATGAAAGGCAAGGGGCGCAAGGCAGCTCTCTTCGGTATCGATGCCCAGCTCTTCCCGGAGTTCACGGATGAGGGCAGTGGAGGAGCGCTCGCCCTCCTCCACCTTGCCTCCGGGGAATTCCCAGAGGCCCGCGTGAGCTTTCCCGGCAGGTCGCTGGGAGAGAAGAACCAGGCCGGCCCGGTCGATCAGCGCGCAGGCTGAAACGATCATCATCGAACCCGGCGGAACGTTCAGAACTTGCGGGCGGAGGCGATCGAGGACGCCGGAAGACCGGAGGGCAGCTCTGCGACCACCGCTTCGGCGGGGCGCAGCCTGACCGGCGCGATGGCCTTGGCACCGTCGAGAGCCTCCGCGATGGCCTCGCGCCTGAGATCCGCGGCAATGGCATCACGGCGTTCCTCGAGCGGCGGAAGGCGAAGGGCCCGGCGCGCCTCGAGCTTCAGGATGTGCCAACCGTCCGAAGACTGGAAAGGCTCCGAGATCCGACCGATCGCAAGCTCGCCCGCGACGGCGGCAACGTCGCCCGGAAGAGCCCCGAGCCGCAGCTCGCCCGCAGCACCGCTTTCAGTCCTGCTGGCGGCAATGGAATGCTGCTTCGCGAGTTTCGCAAAATTGGCCGGGGTGAGCCTGGCGTGGAGGGCTTCGGCCTCCGCCCTGTCCGCCACGACGATCTCCGAAAGCCGCAGGACACTGTCGGCCGCAAGAGCCGAGGTCTCCTCCGCATAACGCGCCGCGATCGCCTCTTCATTGGCGGCAGCGGCAGCGATCTTGGAAAGATAGGCTTCGGCGAGGATCTGGCGTTCGGCGAGAGCGAGGGCGGCCCGGATCTGGAGGTTGCCGTCGATCCCCGCCTGACGCGCGGCCTGGGCAAGTGCGGCCTGATCGGCGGCAGCGTCGATGGTGCCCGTTGCGATGAGACCGGTGAGGTCGCCTTCAAGGCTGACCTCTTCACCGATCAGCAAGGCCTGGGCATAGGCGTCGGACATCCGAATCAGCTCGTTGCCCAC
>CAZAFU010000183.1:0-2340 GCA_964484475.1 uncultured Caulobacterales bacterium
GAAGCGGGCGAGGGGGGTCGGCAGGCCGCCCGTCGAGGGCGTCAGGGCCGGCACCATGGCGAAGAACCCCTCGGCCTGCGCAGCCTCGCCGTCGTGGATCGCCCTGAGAACCGATGCGCCGCCGAAACTCTCCCCGGCAAGGATCAGGGGGCCCGCGGCGCGGCGCGTCTCGGCCACATGGCGGAGCCCCGTCCCCACCGAACGGGCGTAGAACCCATAGTCGCCCGTCACCGGTTTCTGCGGATCGTCGCTCCGCCTCATCGAGCCGCCCTGGCCGGGCAGGTCCATGGCCGCCACTTCCCAGCCTTCGGCATACCACTGCGCCAGCATTTCCGACGCGAGTTCCTGGCTCGAGGTGTAGCCCGGGACGAAAAGCACCGTGCCGCGCGGCTCGCCGGGGCTGGCCCGTCCGACGCGCACGAAACCGTCCGCCCCGAAAGGCACGGTCTCGAAACGCCAGTCGCCGGGCAGGGCCACGTCGTTCCTGGCGAGGTAGCTTTCGGCCCAGGCGATCTCGTCCGCCGTCAGGGCCCTCGTTTGCGTGGGTGCGGGCTCGCTCCCGCCGCACGCGGCGAGGCCGAGCCCGAGCAGGGCGAGGGTCAGACGGCGGATCATCTTCACTGCTCCTGGGCTTCGCCCTCGGCCGCTTCGGCCGGGGTCACGTCGAGAAGCTCGACATTGAAGACCAGGGCCTGGTTCGGGCCGATCAGCGGGTTGCCGGTGCCCCGCGCGCCATAGGCAAGGTCCGCCGGGATGTAGAAGCGGTACCTGTCGCCAGCCTGCATGAGCTGGAGGCCCTCGTTCCAGCCCGGGATCACCCGGCCGAGCTCGAACTCGGCGGGCTGGCCGCGGTCATAGGAGCTGTCGAACGTCTCGCCCGAAGGTGTGGTGCCCTCGTAGTGGACGCGGATGGTGTCACCGATGTTCGGGCTCACCTCGCCGTCGCCTTCCTCGACCACCTCGTAGAGAAGGCCGCTCTGGGTCCGTTGCACGCCTTCTTCCTGCGCTTTGCGCGCGATGAAGATGCGGGAGGATGCCTTGGTCACTGCCGCGAGGGCGCCGCGCTGTTGCTGGGCGATCTGGCGGGCGCGCGCGCTGTCGGCCTCGAAGCTTTGGATCTGGCTGCGGATGCCCGATTCCAGTTCCCCGATCGCCGCTTCGTCGTTGCTGTCGTAAACGTCGACCAGCTCCATCTCGTAGACCGTGGCCTGGCCCGGCCCGACCGGCGAGCCCTGGAGGCCCTGGGGCCCGAAGGCGAGGGACGACGAGAGCGTCACCCGCGCGCGGCCGCCCGGCTTCATCATGGCGAGGGCTTCGCGCCAGCCGGGCAGGGTGTCGTCGATGGAGACCACGACAGGCACGCCATTCTCGTAGGTGTTCTCGAAGGGATCGTCGCGGCCTTCCACCCGGGCGATGAAATTGACCTTCACGAGATCGCCTTCGTCCGGCGCGCTGCCTTCGCCTTCGGCCAGCCGCTCGAAGACCAGGCCGCTCGGCTTGCGCTCGGCGCCTTCGCGTTCGGCCATCGCCGCGACGAAGGCTTCGCCCTGCGCGTCGGGCAGCGGAACCGTCTCGAAGGGCACGGCGGCGACGGGCTCGCCCGCTGGGGTGGTGGTGCCCGCAGGGCCCGCGTCGCCCCCGGTCCCATTGTCGCAGGCCGCCAGTGCGAGGCTCAGGATCGAAGCGGTCAGGAAAACTTTTGTCTTCATTTTGTTCCTCTCAAGAGGTTACGATGCGGTCGTTCCGGCCCCTCCCTACCGGGCTCAGCGATTCTGTAAACGGTGCGTGAATTCCCGCGGAAAGAGTTTCGTTGACCGGGGCACGCGAGTCATCTTGAAAACTACCCCTAGCCTTTTCCTCCGGTTCGACCCCAAGATGTGGTAGCCGGAGACGGGCGCAGGCCCCGAGCCGCAGGAGTGAGAGGAACCGCCATGAGTGCGACGGAAACCACCGTGACCAAGCTGCAAGCCCCCGAAGCCGAGGCGCAGTCGGCGCAGAAGCCAGAGCTGCGGGTCGTCCCGCAGATCGTCACCGATCCCTCCCGCGACGCCCTTCTCACCGATTTCGGCAAGAAGACCATGGACGACCGCTACCTCCTCGAGGGGGAAGGCTACCAGGACATGTTCGCCCGGGTCGCCACCGCCTATGGCGATGACCATGAGCACGCCCAGAGGATCTACGACTACATCTCCAGGCTCTGGTTCATGCCTGCGACCCCGGTCCTCTCCAATGGCGGCGCCAAGCGGGGCCTTCCGATCTCCTGCTTCCTCAACGCCGTGGACGACAGCCTCGACGGCATCGTCAACACCTGGAACGAGAATGTCTGGCTGGCTTCGAACG
>CAZAFU010000184.1:0-2254 GCA_964484475.1 uncultured Caulobacterales bacterium
CACCGGCGGCCTGGAGGAGCGAATGGCCATGCTCTGGACCAAGGGCGTCGAGACCGGCCGCCTGACCCCCGAGGAGTTCGTCGCGGCGACCTCGACCAACATCGCCAAGATCCTCAACATCTACCCGATGAAGGGCGGCATCGCGGTGGGCGGCGACGCGGACCTGGTCGTCTGGGACCCGTCCATCCACCGCACGGTCTCGGTCGGCACGCAGAAGTCGATCATCGACTACAACGTCTTCGAGGGCATGGAGCTCACCGCCGCCCCCCGCTACACGCTGTCGCGCGGCGAGGTCGTCTGGGCCCACGGCCAGAACTCCCAGCCCCGCCCGGGCCGCGGCCGGTTCGTGAAGCGGGCACCCTTCGCGTCGGCGTCCAAGGCGCTGACGAAGTGGAAGGCGCTGAACACGCCCCGCAAGATCGAGCGCGACCCGATGAACATTCCGGCGGGGGTTTGAGAAAGGGCGCTCTATGAAGTTGGAACTTCCAATCGTTACCCAGTCGAGGGTCCACGAATGTCCACAAGGTGCCTCGAAGCAGTCCAGTTTTGTGCGTAAGCGGTTGAGCCTAAAACGACGTTAAGCGTGCGCTTCTGCCCACCGCCCTTGCGCATGACGACGAAGCAAGCATGAAACGAGATGCATGGGATCGCTTTTCTGCTCGTTCTCACCCTTTCAATGCCTCGTGATGGCCTAGGACCCTTATGACCAAGAAATTCAAGCCTTCACCGCTCGCCGCCTCAGTTTGATTATGTTAAGCCTTTTTGGATCAACTCGATTGGCCGCCCCGGACGGGACAAGCGAGAAAGAAAGCGCTGCATTGCGGCCAGTCGGCTTGCATGAGCGAGAGCATATCCCCGAATTAGATGGACTGAGGGGCATAGCAGCGCTTGCCGTGGTCGTCTCTCATTCGGCGAATGCCGGCTTTCTTCCGGGCGCGCTCGGCAAAGGCTTCGGACAGCAGGGCGTCGCTCTATTTTACATTCTGAGCGGATACCTCATCTTCAGCCTCTATCTGGACCGCGAGTTCACGAGAAGGAATGTTATCGGCTACGTAATAGCGAGATACGCGCGTGTCCTTCCGCTTTTTTATGCTGCGGTAGTGGTCGCAACCGCCCTGCTGCTTCTTACCGGAATCCCTGTATATGCCTTCGACGATCTTCGTGGTTTTCTGAGAAATGCATTACTCGTTCAGGGAACCAGTGTGCTTTGGTCGATACCGGTAGAGATTCACTTCTACATTTTATTCATCGGGCTGTGGTGGGCGACTCAGGAAGGAATTCCGAAATGGGCAGCCATGCTGTCTCTTCTTTCACTGCAAGGCGTAATCCTTATTTTGACTGAGCCAGGGATCCTCCCCCTGGAAAAGGATTACAGTATCGGATACTGGCTACACTTTTTCGCTTTTGGAGGGGCGCTTTCGATGGTTCGCTTTGCGGCCCCGGCACCAAGGTGGCTCGGCGTCGCGGCAATCATGGCCTTCCCTATCGCGCTCCCGTCCGTACGGCGACTCATGGACTGGCCAGTGCTTGAAAACTACGTCGACCCGATAACCGCGGGATATCCACTGTTGATCTTCGTCATCGCTTTGAGTGGATGCAGATCGTTCGCCTTTCTGTCTATACCCTTTTTCCGATACCTCGGACATATCTCATTCGGAGTGTACCTCATCCATCAGCCGCTCATCATCCTGATCCCCAGCATGCAGATTGGAGGATTCGCGGCATTCGCAACCGTACTTGTCTTGTCGATCGCCCTGGCTTCTTTTAGTCTTTTCGCCTATGAACGGCCGATCCAGAAACGGCTGCGAAGATAGGAAGCAACCGTGGGGTGGGTGAAACCCACCACCACCGAACCCCGACCCGTTGCACCACCGCACGTCCTCCCCCACCCTACGCCCATGCCCCTCCGCCTCGCCCTCCTCACCTACGCCAACGCCGCGCTCGTCTACGGCCTCGTCACCCTGCCCGAGACCGGCGGCCCGCTCGCCGCGCTCCAGAAGGTCGCCGTCTCCCTCTGGTGGCTCCTCCCGCTCGCCACCCCTTTCGCCCTCGTCTTCGCCGCAGCCGGCACCCCGCTCGTGCGCTATGTGCTCGCGAAGACCGCGCATCTCGGACGGCTGCCCTCCGGCGCCCTCGCGGTCTTGGCCTTCCTGATCCCGGCGGCTACGCTGGTCGAAGCTGCCCTCGCCGCGCGCGACGGCTTCTCCGCCCCGAGGCTGCTCGCGCAGGTCGCCTGCGGGCTGGCCCTCGCCGG
>CAZAFU010000185.1:0-2031 GCA_964484475.1 uncultured Caulobacterales bacterium
CCGGGGCGCCCGAAGGTGGCGAATCTCACTTCCGGGTCAAGATCGTCAGCGAGCTTTTTGGAAAAATGAGCCGCGTCGAACGGCAGCGGGCTATCAACGAGACCCTCAAGGAGGAACTCGCAGGCCCTGTCCACGCCCTTTCAATTCAGGCGCTGACCCCCGGCGAGGCGTGAGCGCGCTGCTGCGTCTTCCTGACGATCAGCAGGAAGGGCACCATGCTCGCTGCGAGGCAGACGAGGCTGAGTGCGAGGGGCGCGCCGGGAAACACGATCCCGGCCTCGCCGCTCGTGAAATAGGCGAAGATCGCCGTCATGAGCAGGGGGCTCGACATCATGGTCAGGGACATCACTGACGAGATCGCACCCTGGAGCTCGCCCTGGCCGTCCGAAGAGATGGCGGTGGACATGATCCCCTGCATCGCGGGCATCATCAGCCCGCCAAGCGAGCCGACGAGGATCCAGACATAGATCCACGCTCCGGTGGGCGAGTAGAAGGCATAACCCGCAAAGCTGACCATCATCGCCGTCGCCCCGAGAAGGACGGCCCTTGGCTCGCCAATGGCGGGGATGATCTTGCGGGTCAGCCCGCCCTGGACAATGGCGGCGCTGACACCGACGAAGGTCAGGGCATAACCGATCTCCAGCGGTGTCCAGCCATATTTGAACTTCGCGAAATAGGCGAAGACCGCCGGCAGGGCATGGTGGGCGAACTGCATCAGGAAGTATGAAACGAGGACGGTCCTGACGATCGCGAAACGGCCGACGGAGAGGAGGCTGCCGACCGGGTTGGCCCTGGCGATCTTGAAATCCCGCTTTGTCTTCAGGGTCTCGGGCAGGGCGAAGAAACCGAAGACGACGTTCAGGGCACCGATGCCGGACGCCACGAGGAAGGGCGCGCGGGTACCGTACTCGCCAAAAATGCCCCCGATCACCGGCCCGATGATGAAGCCGAGGCCGAAGGCCGCGCCCAGGAGACCGAAATTCGCCGAGCGCCTTTCGGGCGGTGTGATATCGGCGACGATCGCGTTCGCCGTCGAATAGGTCGCCGCGGTCGCGCCGGAAAGAAAACGCGCCACCACCAGCCAGAAATAGCTCGGCGCGAGGGCCATCAGCAGGAAATCCGCGGAGTAGGCGAGAAGCGACAGGAGGATGACCGGGCGGCGCCCGAACCGGTCTGAGAGGCCGCCAAGGACCGGGGACATCACGAACTGCGCGAGAGCGTAGGTGAAATAGAGCCAGCCGCCGAGAGAAGCTGCGCCTGAGACGTCCTTCCCTGTCACTTCCACCAGAAGCTCGGGCATGACCGGAATGACGATACCGAACCCGATGATCGAAAGAAGGACGGTGATGAAGGTGAAGGTCAGGGTCAGGCGCGGGGAGGGCGCCGGCTTCGCGGTCATTGTCCGGACGTGCGCCGCGGTGGCTTGAGGGTCAAGCCTCGCCACTGTCGCGCTCTTCGAGGCCATAGCGGCCGAAGAGCTCGTCGATATAGGCGGGGACCACCTCGCTCGCACGGCCGTAGCGGGCTTCCGAGAAGGCCGAAGCGTTGTCCGATGGTTCGAGATTGAGCTCCACTCTCGGGATCGCCCGTTCCCTCGCGAGGTGGACGAGACCGGCGGCGGGATAGACGCTGCCGGAGGTGCCGATCGACAGGAAAAGGCCGGCTTCCATCATCGCCTCCTCGACCTCGTCGAAATGACGGGGGATCTCCCCGAACCAGACGATGTAGGGCCTCAGGCTCCCGGCTTCGCATTCCGGGCACGGGGTGTCCGTGGCAAGGTCACCGGTCCAGTCCCTTACGCCCCCGCATGAGGTGCACTCGATCTTCGTCAGGGAACCGTGGATCGGAAGGATGTTGCGGCTGCCGGCTCTTGCGTGGAGGTCATCGACGTTCTGGGTGACGAGGGAGAAGCGGGCTCCGTTGGCAGTCCAGGTCCTTTCGAGCTCCGCCAGGGCCTCGTGCGCCGGGTTGGGCTCCACGCCCGGCAGTTGCGCCCGGCGGGCATTGTAGAAGGCGTGGACCCTGTCCGGA
>CAZAFU010000186.1:0-1997 GCA_964484475.1 uncultured Caulobacterales bacterium
CCGCCGCGGCGGCGCATCGTGATCCGTCCGGTGTTGTTGCGGCCGGCCTTCTTCGTCAGGCCTTCCGTGAGCGCCTTGACCGGGCGCCCCTTCCACAGCTCCGAACGGTCGATCAGCACCAGCCCGCGCTGGCCCGGCGTCGTCGGCTTGTACGACTTGAGTGCCATGCTTTCTGTCTTCCGTTTGCGTCGGACCCGGGGGCCCGATCTCTGGTTCGCGCCGGGTTAGGGGCCCGGCTGTCTATGATGTGAAGGGCCCCGAAGGTCCCCGATCGTCCCGGCCATCCCCGGCAAACGGCCACCCGCGAGCGACCAAAAAACCAGGCCCCGGACGAATCCGGGGCCAGCCGATGGGGGCGTTTAGCAGTCTCGCGCGTGTGCGGCAAGGGCCGATGCGACAGCAGCCGCATGCGTGCATAAAGGTTTCACTCGAAAGATATCTCCGGAACTCGATGCGTCCGTCCGCCGTTGACGATTGACCTCGGGTTAATGGCGCCTGACGCTGGCGTGCGCGGTTCGGGTTTTCCAGGTGAGGCAATGGACGCAGGAATATTCGAAGCGGCGTTGCGGACCGGCGGTCTTGGCACCTGGGAAACCGATCTCGTCGAGGGAACGCGGACCTGGACGCGGTCGGCCATCGAGATCTTCGGGATCGACGCCGTGCCCGATGTACCCGTGCCGTTTTCCGCTTGCGACCATCTCCGCGACGTCATGCACCCCGACGACCGATCGCTTCTGGATGACGCCCATGCCGCCCTGACGACGGAAGACGAGATCGAGGTCGCCTACCGTTTCCTGCACCCCGAAAAGGGCCTCCGTCACGTGGCGGGACGCGGTCGGGTCGTGGGGCGAACCGCCGAGGGTGGGCCGAGCCGTGTCGTCCACATCGTCGCGGACGTGACGGAACGCCGGGAGATCGCGGCGCGCAATCTCATGCTGATGCGCGAGTTGACCCATCGCACGAAGAACCAGCTGGCCGTCGTCCTTGGTATCGCCCGGCGGATCGGGCGCGATGTGGACACGATCGAGGCGTTCAACGCCGCCTTCACGCGTCGAATCGAGGGGCTCGTCTCCAGCATCGACGCCCTCGTCGAACCGGTCTGGCAGACGGTGTCGATCCGTTCGCTGATCGCGTCGCATCTGCGGGGGTTCATCGGGACGGACTCGCCCCGTCTCTCGGTCAGGGGCGACGATCTCGCGCTCGAAAGCGGTGCAGGGGAGGCGCTCGGCATGGCCTTGCACGAACTTGCGGCCAACGCCCAGCAGCACGGAGCGCTGTCCAACGATCGGGGCCGGATCGAGATCGCCTGGCGGGTCCACGAGGCCGAGCCCGATCGGCCGACGTTCCATTTCGAATGGGCCGAACATGACGGACCGGCCGTGCCGCGTGACCGTGAACCTGGGTTCGGCTCAAGGATCCTGACGACGATGACGGAAAGCGCCTTGAACGCGGAGGCCACCTTCGAGATGCGGGACCACGGCATCTACTGGCGCGTGGCCGCGCCCGTCGTCACGCCGGGCGGCGGAGACCCGTCGAAGGTGGGCATCCTGCTCGGACCGTCCTCGAGCTGATCCGCGGGCGGCACCGCATCCCCGAATGCGGAACGGCCCCCGGTATCGCGGAGGCCGTTCTGCATAATGCAGGACCCGGTCGCCCTCCGGCTCGTGTCAGAGCCCGGTGCTCACGTCGATCGTGTTGCCCTCTTCGAGCGTCACGTAGGCCTTCTTCACGTCCTTCCGGGTGCCCTTGATGCCCCGGAAACGCTTCGTCTTGCCCTTGGTGATCGTCGTGTTCACGGCCTTCACCTTCACGCCGAAGAGCGTCTCGACCGCATCCTTGATCTGCGGCTTGTTCGCATCGATGGCCACCTCGAAGACCACCGCGCCGTTCTCGGACGCCATGGTGGACTTCTCGGTGATGATCGGCTTGCGGATCACGTCGTAATGTTCGGGTTTCACGCTCATTTCAGACGCGCCTCCAGTGCTTCGACACCCGCC
>CAZAFU010000187.1:0-1855 GCA_964484475.1 uncultured Caulobacterales bacterium
GTCCGGGGCGGTTCCTCATTGGCGAAGTTCAGGGCCTCGTTCAGGGCCTGTCCTGTCCGTGCGCTCAAGGTCTGGCGCGAGCGGCGACGGTCCTCGGCCTCCTGCTCCTCGCTCGTCTGCGCGTGGGCCGTGAAGGCTGGCGCGGCACCGAGCGTGAACGCCATGGCGAGCAGCAGGGCCGAAGCCGAGCGGCGAGGGCTTAGCATTGCGATATTCATCGGCATGTCCTCAGTTTACTCACCGATTTCGAAGACGATGACGGTGCGCACGCCACGACGCGGCACGGCATCGCCTTTGACGATTTTCGGCTGGTATTTCCAACGTTCCGCGGCCCGTACCGCGTAACGGTCGTAGCAGCGGTCGGTGCTGTCGAGCACGTTGACGTTCACCACGTTGCCCGACGGGTCGACGTCAAATTCGAGGCTCACGCGTTCGGTCCCGGCGTTGCTGTCGATGCACCGTTCGAACCCGGTGGGGTTGACCCGTACGAGAGGCTGGGCGTCGCGGTCCGGGTTGAAGCCGGAGCCAATATCGACATCGGTTCCGAAATCGGGAGCAGCGGCACTCACGCCCTCGACCTGCGGTTGGAAGTTCTGCCGCTGGATCGCCGGCGGCGGCGGGGGCGGCGCATCGAGTTTCGGGCGCTCGAACCGGCGCTGGTTGACGAGTTCGGAGTCCTCGATCTGCCTGGTGATGTTGATGTTCACCGGATCCTTCTCAGTCGCCGCCGGAACGTCGCCCGGCGCGATCAGGCTGTACATCAGAAGGAACAGGCCGAGCACGACGAGTGCCGCGACCGGAACCCCAATAACTGTGCGAACGATGCCGCCCATAGTCTACCTCCAGATGGCCGGCGCGATACTGGCGCGGCCGGGTCAATGCGTCAGTCGCCGGTCGTCGACAGGGCGACGTCCTGGATTCCGGCTTCTTTCACCTGTTCGAGCACGTCGAGGGTCAATTCCGACTTGGCGCCGGCATCGGCCTGCACCACCGCGTTACCCTTCGGGGTTTCGCGCCGGAGTTCCTCGACCTGGTAGCGGACCTCGCTGAGTTCCACCTGCTCCTTGTTGATAAAAATCTCGTCGTTGGCCGTGATCGCAACGAGCACCGCCGGGTTCTGCTCTTCCTGCGTCAGGGCCACGGGACGTTCGATCTCGACACCGGGTTCCTTGATGAAGGTCGACGTCACGATGAAGAAGATCAGCATGATGAAGACGATATCGAGGAGCGGCGTGACGTTGACGTCTTCCTCTTCGTCAGCAGGGGTCGTTAGGGGCCGTCGAGCCATGGTTTCCCACTTTCCACACTAGAGCGCCGGAGCGCCCTGATCATTTGAGCTGTCGGGCCGGCCGTCGACCGGCCCGAGCGTTTTATCGGCTTTGCGGCGCAACGATGATGCGCGCATAGCGTTCCGGGCCGGCGGCCTGGCGGGCCTCGTCGAGAGTCGTCACCAGGATACCCGTTTTGCTGTCGGGCGCGGCAGAGATGATCACCACGCCTTTCGGTTCCTTGGCCATGAACTCTTCCACCACCGGCTCTGTCGAACGGGGATCGATGAGACGGACGTCATCTACCAGCACGAAACCGTCATTCTGCACCGTGAGGAGAAGCGAGGGCGGGGGCCGGGTCTCGTTCTCTTCGTTGTTGGGCGTCGGCAGGTTGGGCGCGAGCCCATCCTCGAACACGAAGGTCGCCGTCACGATGAAGAAGATCAGCATGATGAAGACGATATCGAGCAGCGGAGTGACATTAACGTCGGCTGAGTCGCCGCCGCTTCTTCTGCGTGTTCTCATGGCTTAATCCTCCGCGTCCAGACGTTCAGCAGTTTCGCGCACGGCGCCCTTCTGCTGTCTGT
>CAZAFU010000188.1:0-370 GCA_964484475.1 uncultured Caulobacterales bacterium
TATAGGTTTTTCGAGATCGATCACTCGCTCCGTAGAACCTGCTCGACGACGCCTCCTCGCGAAACCGCTCTACGGACCCGAGTGGGATCAACACGGATCACACCTGGGACTACGTATCCCGAATCGTAACCCAAATCAGAGACCAACTCGCTCTTCTTAATGTTAATGCGAGTAATTCCTTCGAGGACGTAGATCAACTCCCACGGCTTGTCCTGCATCTCAGACCAGAGGGCATTCCCCAGACGTTCCGACTTCAACGTAGTTACCACCGTGCCCTTATAGTCGAAGCGAGCTGTTCCTTTAACAGTCAGTAGCACAACGTCTCCCCGCTTCATGCTCTGGAAGTATGAGCGGCTACCGGCCGTCATCG
>CAZAFU010000188.1:380-1804 GCA_964484475.1 uncultured Caulobacterales bacterium
ATATTCTTCCCCAAGGCCCGTTCTAGAGCCTCTACTTGATGCGGCCGGAGGTGGACGGCCGCTTCCCTGAGACTCACGGCCCCGATGATGGTTGCCTCTACGTTCTCGGCTGTGGCAGGGGCAAGGAAGAGTTGGGGGAGGTGACGCCGCTTTTCTGTAGGGGATGAGTTGATGGCATACATGCTCTCGGCCTCTTTGCTTTGAATTGAGGTGTTGGGGTGGCCTTCGTAGAAGTCCAGAAGTCGTTCGATGACGGTGCTTGGAGTGTCCTCAAGCGGTCTTGCGTGATTCTGGAGTCGGGCGAAAACTCCGCTATCAATTCGGATGACCTTACTCGGCATGGCGGTGGATTGACTTAGTGATACAATGTTACACCAACCAGAAAGGAGTGTCAATGGCTTGGGTGGAATCTTGCCGAGGGGCGATGCTTGCCTATTGTCGGGGTAGGTCTGACGGACTGGCCGAGCGCCTGGCGTACTGGCGCGACCGCGAGGAGAACCTGGAGAAGCGCATCCGCCGCTACGCCGACGACGCCGAGGAGGAGTAGGGCGCTGGGCGAAGGGGCATGCGCTGTACTCTGTAGTTCGTCTCATCAGCCAGAAAGACAATGCGTTGCATCCTGATGGTTTTGCTGTCGTGCCTTTTCGTCGCCCCCGCTTCCCTGGCTCAGGACACCGTGTCTGACGCTTCTGAAAGCGCTCGGAAGACCAGCTTCATGATGCTCAACCAGAGCGTCTGCTCGGACGTCTCCAGCATGATGACGCGCACGGAGTCCACCTTCGCGCCCATTATGAACGCGCTCCGTGACGAGGGCGCCATTGAAGACTGGGGCCTGCTCACCCATGCCTGGGGCGATGAGTACAACTGGAACTGGTACATCGTGGCTGAAAACCACCAGGCCTGGCTGGACGCGTGGCGCCAGATCGTCCAGCGCGTCCAGGCGGCGGACCCGCAGTTCATGGCCTCGGTCACCGCGTCCTGCACGATGCACAAGGACAACCTCTACACCCGGTACACCTGGGACTGAGGGCTTCGGCGCGGTAGCTTCGCGCGCATGCCTTCCCTGCTCCGCCTGTCCCGATGGATCGACCGTCTCAATGAGGCCGTGGGGCAACTGGCCGGATGGGTCACCCTCGCGATGGTGCTTGTCGGGGCGTACAACGCTGTGGCGCGCTACGCCGGGCGGTGGGCCGGCGCGCAGCTGACCTCGAACGCGCTCGTCGAGCTGCAGTGGTACGGCTTCGCGCTGGTCTTCCTGCTCGGCGCGGGGTGGGCGTTGCGCCACGGCGCGCACGTGCGCGTGGACGTGCTCTACGGCCGCCTCGGTCCCCGCGCGCGGACCTGGATCGACCTGCTCGGCGGCGTGCTGCTGTTGGTGCCATTCGTGGCGCTGGTGCTGGGGGTGTCGTGGGAGCCGGTGGTAC
>CAZAFU010000189.1:0-1683 GCA_964484475.1 uncultured Caulobacterales bacterium
CGCCGCAGGACGTTCTGGCCGGGTGGCCAACCTTCCTTGCGCGCGAGGCGCGGGGTTGGGTCGAGAGGAACCTTTCGAAAGGCCGGCTCACCGATCTCCGCTATAGCTCCGACATCGCGGCCGGGGCAGTCCGTCCGGGTGCGGCCTTGCCTGACGGCTCGATGCGATTCAACTTCTCGACCGAAGATGCAGTGGTCAGCTACCTTCCCGACATGCCGCCGATCCGCAACCTGGTCGCAAAAGCCGAGGTGACCGGGAACAGGTTCAGTGTCGAGGCGGAGAGCGGAACCGTGGCCGGGGTGTCGTTGAGCGATGGACGGCTCCTCTTTCCCCAATTCACGCCGGCCGGTGCCGCCGCGAGTTTCGAGGCCCGGCTGGGCGGCAGGGTACAGACCATTCTCGAAGGGCTCGAGCGGTCGCAGCTCGTATCATTCCCGGAAGGTTCGTATACCCCGGAGCAATTCAGGGGGCGGGGCCTGTTCGATCTCGAGGTGACCTGGCCGCTTGTGGCGCAGATCCCGCTCGAAGAGGTGTCGATCACCGGAGAGGGCACCTTTGCCCGTGCGGGAATCGAAGATGTCCTGCCGGGCATCGACGCTTCCGATGCGGACGGCAGGGTGATCCTGGGGCGCGAGGGCGTCACCGTTCGCGGGCGCGGCCTCGTCGCTGCCGCCCCTGCGAACTTCGTATGGTACCAGAGCTTTTCCCCGGGTGAGGGCGCGACACTCAAGGTGGATGCGAAGCTCGATACGGTCGCCGCGGACATGGCTGGCCTCCCGTTGAGAAAGTTCGTTCGCGGAGCTGTCGATGCCGAAGTCTTCGCCCGTGATCTTTCCCCGGGATCGCCGCTGACGATCACCGGCGACATCACCAACGCCGAAGTCGTCCTTCAGGATTTCGGCATCGCAAAACCCAGGGGCGTCAAGGGGCAGTTGCGCACCGTCGTCGCGCTTCCCGACGTGACCCTGAACGAAGATGCGACATCCTTCATCGAGCTGACGGAAATCGCTCTCTCCGCACCCGACTTCGAAATTTTCGGAAAGGGGCTCTTCACCACCGAGGGCGGGGTCGTCAGGCTCGAACTCCCCAGGGTCTCGATCGGGTCGAAATCGGATCTCTCGCTTCGTCTTGATACGGAGGGAGGCTTCCTCGACCTCTCGATCAGCGGTGAGCGCGCGGACGCCGGCCCGCTGATCGATGGAGCGCTGAACACCGGCCCCTCGGCCGGAGGGCGTCTGCCCGGCAGGTCCAGGATCGCGATGCAGCTCGACAAGGTCAGCCTCAGGGAAGGCGTCACCCTATCGAGCCTTTCGGCGGTGGGCGCGCATGACGGCGGGGACTTCGAGGAGCTGACCCTCACCGCCGAAGTCGGCGAGAACGGTCTCCTGAGCGCGACGATCGACAAGCCCAAGAACAATGCCCTGGGCTATATCGAAGTCGAGTCCACCGACTTCGGACGGTTGGCGGAAGGCGTCCTTGGCCTTGCGTCGGTCCGTGGGGGCGCGGGATCGTTCAAGGGGACGACGGTCGCGGATGAGGGCCTGACGGGCCGGTTCGAGCTGGGAGAGCTCGTCCTTCAGGACGCGCCCCTTCTCGCCCGCCTCCTCGCGGTCGGTTCCCTCGATGGTCTCGGAGACCTCCTGGGCGGCGAGGGGCTCCGTTTCAGCGGCCTCGAAGGGGATC